>JBJTBK010000180.1:0-29326 GCA_046091245.1 Nevskiaceae bacterium
CATCGATGGTGCCGTGGGTTGCGATCCGCGCGATGGAAATCGGTGACTTTCTCGCCGAAAACCAGCGCGCCATCCTCGTCGAGGATGCCTTCGGTGGCGCCGACGGCGTGCTCGCCACCCGACTGCTGCGCGATCGTCGTATCCACGTCGAGTTCCGCAAGGACCGTATCGAGATCACCCGCTCGCGCGGTCAACCCGCGCCACCGGGGTTCACCACCATTCCGGTGAAGTTCGCTACCCGACAAGTGCCGTGGGTAGAAGCCTGGATCGGACCGATCAAGGCTAAAGCGGTGATCGACACCGGCGCGCAGCAAACGATCGGCAACCTCGCACTGCAAGCAGCGCTCAGCGAAGCGCGACGTCGCACGCTAGATATGCGCAGCGAAGGCGTGATCGGCGTGACCGGTGACATTCAAGAAGGCGTGAGCGCAGGCGTACCGACCATCCGCCTCGGCAACGTGCGTATCAACAACGCACGCATCAACTTCGTCGACCTACATATCTTTGATCATTGGCATATGCTCGATGAGCCCGCACTGCTCATCGGCATGGACGTGATCGGCGTGCTCGACACCTTCATCCTCGACTACCGTCTGCGCGAACTGCAGCTGTTGCCGCGACGGAATTGAGCGGCTGGGGCGTTACGCCCTGCCGATATCTGCAAGAATCCAGCAGATTTGCGCAGTGAACTTGGGCGCTGCAGGCCGTAGGGTCCTTCATAACTACGAAAAATCAAGTGATTGACGCGCTGCCGTCTGAGGGTTCCCGCGCTACCGTCTTCGGGATTTTTCGGAGGCTCCATGTCACTCGCCAACTCGCTTTATGTTGCGTTGACCACCATCAACGTCCCTAACGACCAGGCGCGCGAGGTCGTGGATGCGCTCGAACAAAAGATGACGAACGACTTTGCCACGAAATCCGATATTGCCTTGGTCCGGGCAGACATTACCGCCGTTCGCGGTGAGATAAACGCGGAGTTTGCCGCCGTTCGTGCCGAGATGACCGCGGAGTTTGCTGCTGTTCGTAGTGAGATGAAAGCGGAGGTTTCTGCGCTTCGTAGTGAGCCCAGCGATTTCAAGGTGACTACCGCAGCGGAATTCGACGCTGTACGCAATAGCGTGCAGGCCGCGGTTGACGTACTTCGCGCCGAGATGAAGGCCGATTCAGCTGTCCTTCGGACGGAGATGAATTCCCTTCACAACCGGACCATCATCCAGCTTGGTGCTCTGATGGTGGTGCTGATCGGCGTTATGCCGAAGGTCATGTCTTTGCTGGAGTGGTAGTTCCGTATCGAGCTCGCTTCGATGCCATTGCTATGCCGACAGCCGATGCAGCAGACGCCGCGAGGCGCCCTCAAGCAGATCCAGCACGAGCTCGAAGTCCGCAGGCCCGCCGTAGTAGGGATCCGGCACGTCGGCGCGCGAACTCTCGCCCGCGAACTCGAGAAAGAGCCTTGCCCGCTCGATCTGCCCGGCGGGCGCCAGTTGCCGCAATCTCGCGAGGTTCGCCTCATCCATGGCGAGCAACCAATCGAAACGCGCGAAGTCGGCCCGCTCGACTTGCCGGGCCCGTAGCGGCGCCAAGTCATAGCCTCGTGCCCGCCCTGCTGCGATCGATCGGCGGTCGGGCGGGTCGCCGATGTGATACCCGTGGGTGCCGGCCGAATCGACAGTGAGTTGCAGCTGCGGAAACTCGCGTTGCGCGAGCTCACGTAGTACCGCCTCCGCCGAGGGCGAGCGGCAGATGTTGCCCATGCAGACGAACAGAATGCGCATCTCTTGAGATGTTCTGGAAATAGGGTCTATCACGCTTTTTTGACTCACCTGTGAGACACTGAGGGCTTCAAACGCGTATAGAGTCTCATATATGTCACTAATCTGGTCGCCGTCCCACATGGCGGTGTTTGCGAAAGTCATCGATCTGAATGGCTTTTCGGCGGCCGCCCGAGCGCTCGGCGTGCCCAAGGCCGCGGTCAGCCGGGCCATTGCCGAACTCGAAACCGAGCTCGGTTTGCGTCTCATGCAGCGCACCACCCGACGCCTCTCCTTGACCCCCGCGGGCGAGCAACTGCTCCCCCACTGCCGCGCCATTCTGGCCGCTGCGGACACCGTACGCGAGCGGGCCGCGGCCCTTGCCAAGACCCACGCCGGAGCCCTGCGGGTGCTCGCCGATAGCACCTACGGGCGAGTGTTGCTGGCGCCGCTCGTGCCACGATTCCTGGAACGATTCCCCGATATTCCGCTCGAGGTCGACCTCGGCGAGGTGGGGCCGACGTCGGTGGCGCAGTACGAACTCATCCTGCAATCGGGTGAGTCGCTGCCGGGCGAGGCGGAGTCCGGCGAGTGGGTACGGCGGGTGTTGGGGTCACCGCCCTCCATCCTCTGCGCCTCGCCCGCCTACCTCGGCAAAGCCCCGGCTCCGCAGACGCCGCAAGGCTTGCTCACGATGGACGTGCTCACGCCGGAGACCGTCGGCGCCAGCTTCGTGTTGCGCCTCGCCCAAGGACTGCGGCGAGAGGAACTGGTGTTACGACCCAAGCTCGCCGTGAATGACCCCGCCTTGCTCCACTCGGCCGTGGCAGCCGGGCTCGGTGTTGGCCTCTTGCCCGAGTTCCTCTGCCGGCAGGGGCTTGCGACCCAAAAGCTCAAGCGCGTGCTTGGTGAGTGGCAACTGCCGCCGCAACCCCCCCTGTGCGCCGTCTATCCCGCCCGTCTTGCGGAGGATGCGCGGGTGAAATCACTCGTCGATTTTCTCGCGGCGCATATCGTGCCGGCGCTGGCAGGGTAAAATCAGCGCGTTCCCCCGCCTTGGAAGAAGACCATGTATCGCGCACCGCTCAAAGATCTGCGTTTCGTTCTGCACGAACTGATTGGTGAGGGCGGCCTGCAGGCCTGCCCCGCGTATGCCGACTACTCGCTCGACATCGCTGATGCGGTGCTCGAGGAAGCGGGTAAATTCGCCGAGAACGTGCTCGACCCGCTTTACAAATCTGGGGATCGGCAAGGCGCGCGCTGGACGCCGGACGGTGTCATCGGCGCGCCCGGTTTCAAGGCGGCCTATCAACAATACGCCGAAGGTGGCTGGGCGAGTCTGCGAGCGCCCACCGAATATGGCGGGCAAGGCGTGCCCACGGTCTTGGGTACTGCCGTCGAAGAACTGTGGGCAGCCTCGAATCTCGCTTTCAAGCTCTGCCCCATGCTCACCCAGGGCGCGATCGAGGCGCTCGATCACTACGGCACCGAAGCGCAGAAAGCGCAGTACCTGCCGAAGATGGTGAGCGGCGAGTGGACCGGCACCATGAACCTCACCGAGCCGCAGGCGGGCTCGGATCTTGCCGCCATCCGCACGCGTGCGCAGCCTGCGGGCGATCACTATCGGCTGTTCGGACAGAAGATCTTCATCACCTACGGCGATCACGATTTCACTTCGAACACCATCCACATGGTGCTTGCCCGCATCGATGGTGCGCCGCCGGGCGTGAAGGGCATCTCGTGGTTCATCGTGCCAAAAGTGCTGGTCAATGCTGACGGCACGCTCGGCGAGCGTAACGATCTGCAGTGCATTTCCATTGAGCACAAGCTCGGCATTCACGGCAGCCCCACCTGTGTCATGGCCTACGGTCAGAAGGAGGGCGCCGTCGGCTACCTCGTCGGTGAAGCGAACCGTGGTCTCGAATACATGTTCGTGATGATGAACGCGGCACGACTGTCGGTGGGCCTCGAAGGCTACGCTGTGGCCGAGCGCGCGTATCAGCAGGCCGCCGAATGGGGGCGCACCCGGGTGCAGGGCAAGCCGCCGGGCGCGGCGCTCGCGGGGCCTGCGCCGATTGCGCATCACCCGGACGTCAAGCGCATGCTGCTCAGCATGAAGTCGCAGATCGAAGCGATGCGCGCACTCACTCTGTATGCCGCGTATCAACTCGACCTGGGTGCGCGGCACGGTGACGAGGCGGTGCGCAAGGCGGCGCAAGCGCGCGGCGATCTGCTGATCCCTGTGGTGAAGGGATGCAGCACGGAGATCGGCATCGAACTCACCTCGCTCGGCATTCAAGTCCATGGTGGCATGGGCTTCATCGAAGAGACAGGCGCCGCGCAGCCGTATCGCGACGTGCGCATCACCACGATCTACGAAGGCACGACGGCGATCCAATCCAATGATTTCGTGGGTCGCAAGATCGCCCGCGATCAAGGCGCTGCGGTGACCGCGCTCATTACCGAGGTACGCCGTGAACTCGCCGAGCTCGACGTCAGTCACGCGTGGGTGCGTGAGGCACGCGAGTTGACAGCGAACGCAGTCGAAGCCCTCGCCGAGGCCGCCGCGCGGGTCCCCCCCGCGTTCGCGCGCGGTCCCGAGCACGCCTTGGCGATCTCCGTGCCGCTGCTGCGTTTGACGGGTCTCGTGCTTGGTTCGTGGTTACTGACGCGTTCGGCTGCGATTGCTGCGCAGCGCCTCGCCCAAGGCGATACCGATCGTGATTTTCTGCAAGGCAAGCTCGTTTCGGCGCGCTTCTACGTGCATCACGTGCTGCCGCAGGCTTCCGCCTTGGCGCATACGGTGCGCCATGGTGCCGATAGCGTGCTCGAGACCGAGGTCGGCGCGCTCTGATGCAGCGTCGTGAGTTCATCGGGGTGACGACGGGCGCAGTGGCGGGGGCGCTGACCGGTTCGCTGGCTTCACAGGCGGGTACGTTGGCTGCGCAGGCGGATGCCGCGTCGGCGAGCGCCACGGGCTCGACGGCCATCGCGCTGTTGCAGCGCAGCATTCCCTCGAGCGGGGAGAAGATCCCCGTCATCGGACTTGGTACATCGGGGCCTTTCGAAGTGGGCGTCGACCCGCAGCAGCGCGCGCCGCTTGGTGCTGTGCTCGAGGCGTTCTTCGCGGGTGACGGAACGTTCATCGACACCTCGCCGATGTACTCAACGGCTGAGGCGGTGCTTGGCGATCTGCTGACGCCGACGATGCAGGAGCGGGCCTTTGTAGCCACCAAGGTCTGGACTCGAGGTGAGCAGGAAGGCGTTCGGCAAATGACTCGCTCGCGTGAGTTATTGCGTCGTCGCAAGATCGATCTGATGCAGGTGCACAATCTGCTCGATCTCGAGGTGCATCTACGCACGCTGCGGCGCTGGAAGTCCGAAGGGCGTATCCGCTACATCGGCATCACGCACTACACGGTGGCTTCGCATGAAGCGCTGGCCGAGATCATTCGTCGAGAGCCGCTCGATTTCGTGCAGTTCAACTACTCGGCGACCACAACGGCCGCAGAAAACACGCTACTGCCGCTGTGTGCAGATCGCGGCGTGGCGACCATTGTCAATCGCGCCTTCGACGACGGCAAAATCTTCGCGCAGTTGCGCGGCAAGCCGCTGCCAAGCTGGGCCGCGGACATCGACTGCAGCAGCTGGGCACAGGTGTTGCTCAAATATGTGATTTCGCACTCGGCTGTAACCTGCGTCATTCCGGCCACCGGCAAGGTGGCTAATTTGCAGGATAACCTCGCTGCCGGGCGCGGGCGGCTGCCCGACGAACAGTTGCGCCGCACGATCGCCGCCACAGTGCAGCAGACCGGCTGAACGAACGGGCACACGGATCCGCCCGCTGTATCGGCGGGCCCTCAGCGCTGATAGTCGACGACGCGCCGCTCGCTCGCCAACGCCTTCACTTGTGGCACCACGGCCAGATGCAGCGGATGTTGCTGATAACCATCCAGCGCCGCACGATCCACAAACTCGCTATAGAGCACGACATCGGCGCTATTGGCGTCGACGAGGAAGTTGATGCCGACCTCGATATGCATCATGCCGGGTATGCGACCCGCGAGGCCTTCGAGTAATTCTTTGATTTTTGCAGCGTCTGTTTCTTTTGAGGCCTCATCCTTCAGACGCCACATCACGATGTGCTTGACCATGCCTATTCCTCGGTGGATGACGAACGCAGTGTCTTGAACGCGGCGAGAGCCGCTTCGCGCGATGCTTTGAGATCGACGATGGGTGCCGGTCGCGGCGCGCTGCCGAGCCAGCGTCGCTGGTACTCGCCCTGCGGATCGAACTTGTCGGCTTGACTTGCAGGGTTGAAAACACGGAAGTAGGGTGCCGCGTCGGCTCCGCAGCCGGCCGCCCACTGCCAACCGAGTGTGTTGCTCGCCAGATCGGCATCGACCAGCGTGTCCCAGAACCAGCGTGCACCATGCAGCCAGTGCATCCGCAGATTTTTCACTAGAAACGAAGCGACGACCATGCGCACGCGGTTGTGCATCCAGCCGGTTTCCCACAGCTCTCTCATGCCGGCATCGACGAGTGGGACACCCGTGCGACCGTGCTGCCATGCCAGCAGATCTCCGGCATCTTCGCGCCACGGAAAGCGCTCGAAGTCCGCACGTAGCGGCGCGTTGGTGGTGCGCGGGAAGTGGTAGAGCAGATGATGCGCGAATTCACGCCAGCCAATCTCGGTGATGAACTGCGTACTGCGCCACTCGGGCGCGGCGTGCCAGATCTGCCGCGGCGAGATTTCGCCGAAGTGCAGGTGCGGCGACAGCCGGGAAGTGCCAGGCACGGCGGGCATATTGCGCTGTTCGGCGTAATCTTTGACCGGCCCGCCAAGAAAAGACTCGAGCAGTGTGGCTGCGCCGCGCTCGCCGGGGCGCCAGGCCTGGGACATGCCGCCGTACCAGGCGATGTTCGGCATGAGGCCCAGCACCTCGAGTGCGACACTCTGGGGCCACCGGGCCGGAGCTGCGATGCGCGCGGGTGCAGCGGCGGGTTTCGGCGGATCGATCGCCGTGCATGCTTTTCGCCAGTAAGGCGTGAACACTTGGAAGGGCTTACCGCTGAGGTTTTGCACGTCCCAGGGTTCGATCAATAGGCTAGTGTTAAAACTTCGAACCTCGATGCCCTGTGCACGTAGGGAGTCTTTGATATTGGCATCGCGGGCAATGACGGGCGGCTCGTACCGACGACCCCAGTACACCGCGGTGGCACCTGTCTCTGCGAGCAACTCGCGCAACGCGTCGAGGCTACGGGTAGCACGGCGCAACACCAGACGAGAGCCGCGCTTTTCGAGTTCGGCGCCGAGTGCAGCGAGGGACTGGTGCAACCACCAGCGCGAGGCGGCACCCGGCTGCCATTCGCCTTCCTCTTCCGGTGACCAGATGAACACCGGAATAACGGGGTCACCGCGTGCGAGAGCCGCCTGCAAGGCCGGTTGATCGGTGAGCCGGAGGTCTTGTCGCAACCACAACAAAGTCGCTGTCATAAACTGTGTTCCCGGATGATTTGAGCGACCTGCTCGATGGCGATATGTCGCGGACTGCTTTTGCGCCAGATGGCGCCGATCGTGCGCGTTGGTGCGGGCTTGGCGAACGGCCGTACGGCAACGCCGCGGGTGTGAGCGTGTATGCCACGCGTAGCGAGTTCCGGCAGCAGCGTGACTCCGGCGCCGGAGGCTACCATTTGGCGCAGCGTCTCGATGCTGGTTGCGCGAAAGTCCTGCTTTTCTTCGACGTCGATGCGGTTGCAGACATCGAGTGCTTGATCACGCAAGCAATGACCATCTTCGAGGAGCAACAACGTAGCGCCACGCAGATCCTCGATGCGCAGTTGCTTCTTCGCGGCGAGCGGATGGCGCGCTGGGGCGGCGACGACGAACGGTTCGTCGTAGAGGGGGACCGAAGCGAGCCCTTCCATTTCCACAGGCAACGCGAGGATGCCCATATCGATGTCGCCCGCGCGCAGGCGCTGCAGCATGGGTTCCGTTTGGTGTTCGTAGAGCAGCAGATCGAGCCGCGGGAGCGCCTTGCGCAGTGCAGGGGCGATCGAGGGTAGCAGGTAAGGGCCGATGGTCGGCAGGAAGGCCACGCGGAGGCGGCCCGCAAGCGGGTCTCGGTGGGTGCGTGCGATGTCGACGACCTCGTCGGTCGCCTCGACGATCAGTCGGGCGCGGCGAACGATTTCTTCGCCGGCGGGGGTGAGTAGGGCATGTCGCGGTTGTCGCTCGATCAGCGGTACGCCGAGATAGTCTTCGAGCTTCTTGAGCTGCGCCGAAAGGGTCGGCTGGCTGACGACGCAGCGTGCGGCCGCCTTGCCGAAATGACCGGTGTCAGCCACGGCTACGAGGTAGCGCAGGTCCTTGAGTTTGATGTCGGCCATAAACGGGATCTATCGGAATCATCACATCAATTGACGACGCTGTCGAGTCACTGACGGAGGCTGCCGCCGCTGATATTCTTGGCCGAACCTTCAGGAGTGCCACCATGTCGCAGCGCCACGAGAAAACCGCTTACGTTGTCGTGTGTCGAGACGGTCCGAACGGCGCGCTGGTCCGCGCCGTCCAGAATGCCGCCCATCTGGCCTACATTGAAACCGTCATGGACGAGCTGAACGTCGCGGGGCCGCTGTACGACGAGGGCCGCGAGCAGCCGGTTGGCAGCCTCTACTGCCTCCACACCCCAAGTCTGGCGCGCGCCAAGGAAATCATCGAGAGCGATCCGTACGTTCGTCATGGTGTGTTTGCTTCGATCGAATACTTTCCGCATCTGCCGGCGGCGGGTCGGTATATCGGCGGCAAGATTTGGTAGGTCACATGTCCACGGCAGCCTTCTTCAACGAGATGTATGCGAATGATGCCGCCGTGCGTCCGCATTACAGTCCGTATGCAGACTGGTTAGCCGAGACACCGAACGAGCGGATTCTCGAGAAGCGTGCCGAGGCCGACACGCTGTTCCGGCGAGCCGGCATTACTTTTGCGGTCTATGGGGATGAGACGGGTACCGAGCGACTCATTCCGTTCGACATCGTGCCGCGCATCATCCCGGCAGGCGAGTGGAGCGGGCTGCAGCGCGGTTTGCGCCAGCGAGTCACGGCGCTTAACGCGTTCCTGCACGACGTCTACCACGATCAAGAAATCCTCAAGGCCGGCAAGATCCCGGCCGAGCAAGTGCTCTGCAACGTGCAGTATCGCCCAGAGATGCAGGGGCTCAACCTGCCGATGGACGTGTATGCCCACATCGCCGGCATCGACCTCGTGCGCGCCGGTGCCGGCGAGTACTACGTGCTCGAAGACAACCTGCGCGTACCGTCGGGCGTCTCGTACATGCTCGAAGATCGCAAGGCGATGATGCGGCTCTTTCCCGAGCTCTTTGCGCGCTACAGCGTGGCGCCCGTGGAGCACTACCCTGACCTGCTACTCGAAACATTGCGTGCGGTAGCACCAGGCGGAGTGCGCGACCCGACGGTCGTACTGCTGACTCCCGGTGCTCACAATAGCGCGTACTTCGAGCACGCCTTCCTCGCGCAGCAGATGGGTATCGAACTCGTCGAAGGCCAAGACCTCTTCGTCGAGGACGAGGTCGTCTATATGCGCACCACGCAAGGTCCGCAGCGCGTCGACGTGATCTATCGCCGGATTGACGATGACTTCCTCGATCCGCTCGCCTTTCGTCCCGACTCGATGCTCGGCGTGCCGGGTTTGCTCGCGGCCTATCGTGCCGGCCGCGTAGCGATATCCAACGCCGTCGGCACGGGCATCGCCGACGACAAGTCCACCTATCCGTACGTGCCGGAGATGATCCGGTTTTATCTTGGCGAAGAGCCGCTACTCGCCAACGTGCCGACCTACATCCTGCGCAAGCCCGAGGATCTCGCCTATGTGCTTGATCATCTCGACGAACTAGTCGTCAAAGAAGTTCACGGAGCTGGTGGCTACGGCATGCTGATCGGCCCGCGGGCCTCAAGGGCCGAGATCGCTGCGTTCCGCGAGCGCATCGTTGCTGATCCTGCGCGCTACATCGCGCAGCCGACCCTCGCCTTATCGGCCTGTCCCACCTTCGTCGAGAGTGGGCTCGCGCCGCGACACGTCGATCTGCGACCGTTCGTACTCTCGGGGCGTGACATTGTCATGGTTCCGGGTGGCCTGACCCGCGTCGCGCTGCGCGAGGGTTCGCTGGTGGTGAACTCCTCGCAAGGCGGCGGCACCAAAGACACCTGGGTGCTGGCATGCTGAGCCGTACTGCTGATCACCTCTACTGGATGTCGCGCTACACCGAACGCGCCGAAAATCTCGCGCGCATGCTCGATGTCAATTGCCGTATGACGCTGCTGCGAAAAGAAGACGCTGGGGGGCGGCGCCGCGGGAGGGCGCCGCTCGCCACGGTCGGCCAGCTCGAACCTTTTCTCGCTGCACACGGCGTAGTGACGCAGGCTTCCGCCATCGATTGGATCTCTTTCGAGCGCAGTAACCCCGGCAGCATCGATCAATGTCTCGATCGGGCCCGCGATAATGCTCATGCGGTGCGGGGCACACTCACCTCGGAGACCTGGGAGACCTTGAATGCCACATGGCTCGAAATCTGCCGCTTCCGGCGCGACACGGTGGCGAGTCAGGCACCGGGTGATTTCTTCGAGTGGGTGAAGTTCCGCTCGCATCTGGCCCGCGGAGTGATTCAGGGCACAATGCTGCAAGATGACGCGCTAGAGTTCACCTTGCTCGGTACCTACCTCGAGCGTGCCGACAATACCGCGCGTATCCTCGATGCACGTTTCGAATTCTTGGCGCCTGAGGCGGCCAAGTCGGAGGACGCGGGCGATTATTACGAGTGGAGTGCGCTGCTGCGGTCGGTGTCCGCCTTCGAGATTTATCGCAAGGTGTATCGCGATCTGATCACACCGCGGCGTGTAGCGGAGTTGTTGATCTTGCGCGAGGCGATGCCGCGATCACTGCGCCATTGCATGAGCCGCGTGCAGCAGACGCTCGTCAAGGTGGCCAATAGTCGCTCGGCCGAGACTTTGCGGCGCGCGGGCGAAATCCACGCGGGGTTGCAGTACGGCCGCATCGACGATGCCCTGGAAGAAGGGCTGCGTAACTACCTCAGCGGCTTTCTCGAGCGCACCAGCGATTTGGGCGCGCGCATTGCCCGCGACTTCCTCGTCTCGGAGGCCACGTCCTAGCATGCTGCTGCATATTCGCCACGAAACGGTGTATCGCTACGACCGACCGGTCAATCGCAGCGTGCAGAGTCTGCGGCTCACCCCGCGCACTGAAGCTGGGCAGCGCGTACTCGCTTGGGAGCTACAAGCACCCGGTCGGCGCTCTCAACAACTCGATGCGTTCGGCAATGTCATGCACCTGTTGAGCATCGATGAGCCGCACAGCGAGATTCACATCCAAGTCTCGGGTACGGTGGAAACCGAGGACGTGCCTGATTCCTCGCCCTCCGCTCGCGGGGCCCTCTCGCCATTGGTCTACGTGGCCGCAACGCCGTTGACGCGCAGCGATGCCCACCTCGAGCAGTTTGCGCACGAACACGGCAAAGTGTGCCTCGATCGCGAAGGCGCGATGCAGTTGGCTGGAGCCGTACGCTCGGCCCTCGAATACGTGCCCGGCGCCACCGATGTGTACGACACGGCAGCGCATGCATTTTCGTTGCGCCGAGGTGTCTGCCAGGATCATGCGCATGTCATGCTCGCTTGTTGCCGCGTGCTCAACGTGCCGGCCCGCTACGTGAGCGGCTACCTGCTTGCGCAGCGCGACGAGCAAATCGCCAGCCATGCCTGGGTGGATGTATGGCTGGAGCAGGACAATCGCTGGTTCGCCATCGACGTCACTCATCATGCACCCGGTGGTCCTCACCATTGCCGGCTCGCTGTGGGGCGAGACTACCTTGATGCTTGCCCCGTGCGCGGCGTGCGTCGCGGTGGCGGTCAGGAAACCATGTCTGCCACCGTCGCGGTATCGGCTGGGACGGCGGAGCCCCGCATAGCGGCTGCGCGACCGCGATTGCTGCAACAGCGGCAGGCCCAGCAGTAGAATCAGTCATGACCTACTGTGTTGCCACCTTGCTCGACACCGGCATGGTGTTCCTCTCCGACTCGCGTACCAATGCGGGCGTCGATCACATCAACACCTTCCGCAAGATGCACGTCTTCGAGCGACCGGGAGATCGCGTACTCGTATTGATGACGGCGGGTAATCTCGCCGTCTCGCAAGCCGTGGTGCATGTGCTGCACGAGGAAGCCGTGCGACCGGATCGGGACAATGTCTACACGGTTCCGACGCTGTTCGATGCCGCCGTGCTGGTGGGCGATGCTGTGCGGACGGTTCATCGGCGCGATGCCGAGGCGTTCAAGGACCACGGTATCGAATTCAATGCCTCGTTCATACTGGGCGGTCAGATCCGCGGTGAGGCACCGCGGCTATTCAATATTTACGCGGCCGGTAATTTCATCGAGGCCACCGATGACACACCGTATTTTCAGATCGGCGAATCCAAGTACGGTAAGCCCATCCTCGATCGAGTGATCACACGCTCTTCGAGTCTGGCCGAAGCCGCCAAATGTGCGCTTATCTCGATGGATTCGACCATTCGCTCGAATTTGTCCGTGGGACCACCGCTCGATCTATTGTGCTTCCGTCGCGATGCTTTGCGTGTACTGCTGCATCGCAACGTGACGGCGGACGACGAGTACTTTCGCATGATTCGCTCGGCTTGGAGCGACAGCTTGCGCCACGCGTTCCACGCGTTGCCGAATCCGAGTCTTTGAGCGCCGCATCAGCGGCGAGGGTTAGTTAGCCGCCACGTCCTTGCTGGCCGCAATGCCGTTGCCTGCTGCGTCGTTCTTGCCCGCCGCACCCAGTAGTCGATCGACGAGGCGCGTCGTGTGCGCGCTCGATCGCGTCTTGCGAGCAACCAGCGCGTAGACCGCAGGCACTACGAGTAGCGTCAGGAACACCGACACCAGCGTGCCGTAGAACACGACTACACCGATCGGTTCGCGTTGCTCCGCACCGGCACCGGTGGCGAACAGGAACGGAATCGCGCCGAAGGCCGTGCACAGACTCGTCATTAGCACGGGGCGTAGGCGTGTGGTCGCTGCGGTAATGATGGATTCGGTGAACTCGATTCCGCGATCACGCAGCTGGTTGGCAAACTCGACAATCAGTACGCCGTTCTTGGCCGCAATGCCGATCAGCATCACCACCGCGATCTGGCTGAAAATGTTGACGCTCATGTCATGCAATTTGAGGCCAAACACTGCACCGAGCAGCGCGGTCGGGACCGTGACCATGATGATGGCCGGGTGCACGAAGCTTTCGAACTGCGCCGCGAGCACGAGAAAGACAATGATCACGGCAAACACCAGCGTGACCCACAGCTGACCGCTGCTGCGGACGTAATCGCCCGAGTCGCCATCCCACATCAGGCTTGCACTTGGCGGCAGTTCGCGTTTGACAGTGTCCTCGAACCAGCGGACAGCCTCGCCCATCGAGTAGCCTTCGGCGAGGTTGGCGCTGATTTCGACCGAACGTAGTCGGTTGAAGCGGCTGAGTTCGGTGGCGCCCGCCGCCTCTGTCAGCCGTACGACGCTCGCGAGCGGCACCAGCTCACCGGTGCGATCCGAGCGAATCTGCAGGTTAGTGAGGTCGGTCGTCGTCGATCGCTCGTCGGCTCGGCCTTGCAGGATCACGTTGTATTCGCGACCGCGGTCGATGAAGGTGGTGACAATGCGTGAACCCAGCATAGTCTCGAGCGTGCGTCCGACGGTTTGTAGCGAGACGCCGAGATCCGCCGCACGGTCTCGATCGATGGCCACGCGGATCTGCGGCTTACGCGGCTTGTAACTGTTATCGACGGCGACGAGACCTGGGTTATCCTCGGCGAGACGTACGAGTTTTTCCGACCACTCGCCGAGTTGTTCGAAATCGGGCCCGCCGATCACCGCCTGCACGGGTTTACCCCAGCCGCCGCGCAAGCTGCCCGGCACCATGGTATTCGCACGCACCCCCGGCAGACTCGTGAGCTTGCGGCTGATCGATGCGGCAATGTCCTGCGCGCTGCGATCACGCTGCTTCCACGGCACCAACGTCAGGATCACGCGCGCCGAGTTCACTGCGCCCGCGCCGCCGTCCAAGCCGCCCGGTACGCGCAGCGTCACGCGCACGATGTCGCCTTTGGCAGTCTCCGATTCGACAATTTCTTCGAGCTTGCGACCGTACTCAGCGGTGTACTCGAAACTCGCTCCTTCGGGGGCCTGCGCCACGATAAACAACCGACCGCCGTCAGCAGAGGGTGCAAACTCTTCGGGCAGTGCTTTGAAAGTCAGCGCACCGAGCAATGACAAAGTCAGTACGCCACCGACCGTCAGCAGCGGACGGCGCATGATGCTGCGCAGCCGCCGCTCGTAAAGTGCCGTGAGCCGCTTCATCAATTGCTCGACCATCAAGCCGAAGCGGCTATGTTTCATTTCGCTTTCCGGCGGCAGGCGCGATGCCATCATGGGCGTCAGCGTCAAGGCCACCAGTGCCGAGAACAGCACGGCCGCGGCGAGCGTCAAACCGAATTCGCGGAACAGCCGACCGGTGTCGCCCGGCAGGAATGAGATCGGCACGAACACAGCCACCAGAGTCAGCGTGGTAGCGACGACTGCAAAGCCGATTTCCTTGCTGCCGCGCACCGCAGCCACCATGGGAGATTCGTTCAGCTCGGCACGGCGGTGGATGTTTTCAAGAACGACGATCGAGTCGTCGACCACGAGTCCGATGGCGAGGACGATGCCGAGCAAGGTCAGCACGTTGAGTGAATAGCCGAGCGCCTGCAACGCCATGAACGCTGCGATCACTGATACCGGAATGGTGATCGCCGGGATGACCGTGGTGCGGGGTGTGCCGAGAAAGGCGTAGATCACGAGCAGCACGGAGACGAATGCAAAAATCACGGCGATCAGCACCTCGCGCAGCGCCGCTTCGATGGCGATGCCGTTGTCGACATTGACGACGAGGCTGGCTCCCTTCGGCAGCGTTGCCTGCAGCTTGGCAACCTCGGCGCGTACGCCGCGAACGACGTCAAGCACGTTGGCTTTCGATTGCGCCTCGACGCCGATACCGACACCGGCACGGCCATTGGTGCGCATCATGGTGCGCTCGGTTTCGGCGGCGAGTTGCACATCCGCCACTTCACCTAGGCGCACGAGGTGCCCATCGGGGCCGCGTCCAATTACAAGATTTCGGAAATCATCCGGCGAGTCGAGACCCACTTCGGTACGCAGCGAAAACTCTCGCGACTGAGATTCGATTCGTCCGGCAGGCAACTGCACGTTTTCACGGCGCAGCGAAGTTTCGATATCGCCAACCGTCAGTTGACGAGCAGCGAGCGCCTGCCGATCGATCCAAATGCGCATCGCGGCGCGTCTGGCGCCCGAAAGTGCTGCGCGCGCCACACCCGGGATCGTCGAGAGCCGATCGACGATGTAGCGTTCGGCATAGTCGGTGACCTCCAGCGGGGTCATCACGTCCGAGTTGAAGCTGAGGAACATCACCGATTCGGCGGTCGAGTCGGACTTGGCGATCTGCGGCGCGTCAGCCTCCGGTGGCAACTGAGACAGCACGCGCGAGATACGGTCACGAACATCGTTGGCTGCAGCGTCGATGTCGCGCTCGACATCGAACTCGATACGAATGCTCGAGCGCTCGTCCTCGCTGTCGGACTCGAGCTTCAGCACACCCTCAATGCCAGCGATGCGATCCTCGATGACTTGGGTGACCTTATTCTCGACGACGTTGGCCGAGGCACCACGGTAGATGGTGCTGATGGAGACGACCGGACGATTGATGTCGGGGTATTCTCGTAACGGCAGACGCTCGAGCGCGATCAGGCCGAAGATCACCAGCATCAGGCTGAGTACGGTCGCGAAGACCGGTCGCCGGATGCAGAACTCCGAAATGTTCACGTGCGTGCCTTGGCGGCGACCGGGCCGCCCTCGCGGATGCGTTGCGTGCCTTCGACGATGACCTCTTCACCCCCTGCGAGGCCCTGCGTGATCGCGACGAAGCCGCGTTCCCGCCCGCCCGTGCGCACTTCGCGCCGTTGAGCCTTGCCGTCGATGACGAGGAATACGTAAGCCTTGCCTTGTTCGGGCACCAGCGCTTCTTCCGGCAGCATCAGCGTCGGCACGGTCTTACCCGCCAGGCGCACGCTCATGAATAGCCCTGGGCGCAGCACACCATCGGCATTGGGCAGCTCCGCGCGGACGGTCAAAGAGCGGGAGACCGGATCGACGCGCGAGTCGATGGCAGTGATTTTTCCACTAAAGACGCGATCACCGAACCCCTCAGCGCGGGCTTGCACGGGCAGCCCGGCCGACAGCTCACCGAGGAAGGACTGCGGGACGGTGAACTCGAGCTTGATCACCGAAGCGTCATCCAGCGTCGTGATGACGGTGCCCGGTGTGACGAGGCCGCCGAGGCTGACCCGCCGCAGGCCGACTCGTCCGGCGAACGGAGCGCGGATGACCGTATCGTCAAAACGGGATTGAGCCGCGGCGACTCGCGACTCGGCGGTTTTGACGGCGGTTTCGAGTTGGTCGAGCTGCGCCTTCGACAGTGCCTGCGTCACCGACAGATCGCGCCCCCGATTGAACTGATTGCGCGCCTCGGCCAGTGTCGCCTTGGCCTCGGCGAGCGCTGCGGCCGCCTGAGCCCGGTCGAGCTCGACGAGGACGCTACCTGAGGCGACCCGTTGTCCCTCGCTGAAGCGAATTGCGGTGATGGTGTTCGAAGATTTGGAGGTAACGTCCACGGACTCTCGGGCCAGCGCCGTACCGACGGCCTCGAGGGTCGGGCCAAACGGCCGCTGCTCGGGTCGCACCGTCAGCACGTTGGCGGCTCGGTTGCCACCGGGACCCATGGGTCGATCGCCCGTGCGCGCCGCGTTGCTCTCAGGCCGAGCGGAGCAGGCCACAAGGATCGATAGTGCGGCGCAAACCAACAGCGGCGCCCGCCATGTCAAAAGGGTGCTCATCTAGGGTCGTACCAAAAAAAAGACCCCCCGATACAGGGGACGCACATTTTAGCCGAAAGGTCGACGTTTCGTGGGAGACCGTCCCACGGCACGCAGAGTGGCCGTCAGACGACGCGACGCAGCCGTTCGCCGCGACGCCAGGCCTCGATGTTAGCCGCCATCTGATCGAGCGCACGCTGTCGTGACTCGCGGGCTGCCCATGCGGTGTGCGGTGTAACAATGAGGTTCGGCAAATCCGGCGCGAACAGCGGTGAGCCATCGACGGGAGGCTCGCGCGGCAGGACATCGATGGCAGCGCCGCCGATTTGGCCGGTGCGCAGCGCTTGGGCAAGCGCCTCGATGTCGATGAGCCCGCCCCGCGCCGTGTTGATGAGAATGGCATCACGCTTCATGAGTCTCAGTCGATGCGCGTTGATCAGTCCGGTCGTGGCGGGTGTCAACGGACAATGCAGCGATACCACATCGGCCCGCGCCAGCAACTCATCAAGCGGCACCCGTTCATCGCCGGAGGTGTGCGCGCCGTCTGTTGTGCGCTGCGCCACGATGACCTGCATCCCCAGGGCTGTTCGACACGCGTCAGCGACGGCTTTGCCGAGCACGCCGTACCCGACGACGCCCAGAGTGCGCCCGCGCAGTTCCCGTATCGGGTGCACGAGACGCGTAAAGTGCGGACTACTCGCCCAGGTGCCATCAACGGCATCGCGCGAGTACTGCGGCAGCTTCTGCGTGAGGCTCAACAGCACGCCGAGCACATGCTGCACCACCGAGGCGGTGCAGTAGTCGGTGATATTGCAGACCGCGACTCCGTGATCGTGCGCAGCGCCAAGATCGACGTTATTGGTGCCCGTTGCAGCGAGCGCAATGAGCTTGAGTGCGGGGGCGCTCGCGATCACATCGCGCGGCATCTGCAGCTTGTTCAGCATGACGATCTCGCAACCGGCAATCGCGGCCGCAACGTCATCCTGTGGCGTCATCTCCCGCAGGCGGAGGCTTGGTGCTGCCGCGTGTAAGCCGCTGACGTCGAGGTCGCCAACACTCAGCGTCGAGAAGTCGAGAAACACTGCGCTCATGGATGAGGCTCAGGCCCTGTGCAACGGTCAGTGGGTGCAGTGGTCAAAACACAAGTCGCATCAGGCTCTCGGCGATACATGCGGGCTTGGTCTCACCGTCGATCTCAGCCGTGTATTGCTCAGTAAGCTGCAGCACGGTGGGAGCCACTTGCTCCACGGCCACCAGCGTGAAACGACCACGAATGCGTGCACCGACCCGGACCGGGTTGGCGAAGCGCAATTTGTTGAGGCCGTAATTCACCACGTTGCGTACACCCGGCGCGATCGGTGTGTCCGCTTCGACGAGACCGCGCAGCGGCACCATCAACGAGAGCGTCAGGAAGCCGTGCGCGATCGGCGCGCCAAACGGCGATTCGCGGTGGGCTCGTTCGACGTCCACGTGGATCCATTGCCGATCGAGCGTGGCATCGGCAAAGGCGTTGACGCGCTCCTGCGTGATGGTCATCCAGTCGCTGAGATGCACCTGCTGCCCGACTTTCGTCTGCAAGATGGCGAGGGCAGCAGAAATGGGCGTATCGGTCATTTCATGCCCATCCGCTTGCGCACGAGTTCGCCGGCTTCGTTGTAGGTCGCGGGCAGTTTCTCAAGGAAGGCGTTGGGTCTGAATACCGGGTCATACTGTTGCAGGATGGGCAACAGGATGGCCATCGGCAGTTCCTGCACTCGGCGGCTGCGTCGATATTCGGCGATCGGGATCCGCGCCGTGATGATCTCTTCATGGTGGTTGTCGGTTTTTGCCAATACCGTGCCGCGCGGGTCAACGATCACCGTGCCCTCATCACGCGTACCCGAGCCTTCCGGAAAGCCGATGTTATTCGGCGAAACGGCGTTACCAACGCCCATGGTGTAGAGGCGACCAGCGCGGGCCGTAGCAATCGCGGACTCGGCGTTGCTGCCGCCGGTGACCGACAACACCATCACTTCGGCGCCTTTGAGACCCAAGCAGGTGTACAGCAACGGCTCGTTGCCGACGGCGGTGATGGCAATATTGCCGATGTCGGTACGTGCGACGGGCATGACCGCATCCCAGCCATACATTTCGACATCGCGATCGAGCACGTCATAGACGGTGGTGCCGATCAGTGCGCCGTCGCCGAATAGCCCGAGGATGTTGCGAGCCTTCCATTGCTTGCTGACGATCTTGCCGTCCGGCCCCGTCAGCACCGACATGTTGATGACGTGATCGGGCCAGTCTTTTTCTTTGGCGTAGCAGCCCCACGAGATATAACAGCCGTAGCGCTTGGCGCGCTCGCCGATAGCTTCCGACTCAGGGCCCGGCAGTTCGAAAGCGATCTGGTTGAGTTCCTTACGGTTCCACGGTTGGAACCCCTGGATCGGGAACTCATGCATCGCGATCAGATCGACCTTCGAGCCCCAGCGACGCTCGCCGCCCCATTCTTCGGGGGAGTTTTGGGCGAGATCGATGAGTCGCAAAATGCGGTTGAGGTTGCGCTTGAGCGTGTTCGCTCGATCGCGCAGATCGATCGCGTACAACTGCGCTTGGATCGCTGCGACTTTTATAAAGTCTTGCTTGAGTGGAACCTTCTCGTAAACGCCGCGCTGCGACACTGACACTTTGCCGCCCGCCGATGTGCCACCGGTCGCCGTGGCACCCTGTGCCGTCGCGACGTTGCTTTGCAGGCTTCCTGCAGCGGCGGCAAGGCTTGCGGCGGCAGCGCCAGTAAGCAGGGATCGACGATCGAGTTTGTTGGTTTTCTTGGCCATGAGTGCAAGGATCTCCGTGTCGTACTGGTTTGTTACTGTCGCTTTCCGCGCGGTCCGATGTTGAGTGCGGTGACGTCCATGACGTGCAGTTGCAGGCCCGACATGAAGCCTGCGCCCGGACCCGCGCTGCGTGAGCTGGTCCACACCATCTTCCGACCGTCGGGTGAGATCGCCGGGAAGCCGTCAAAGCCTTCGTCAAACGTGATGCGCTTTGGCGGCGTCTTGCCGTCGAGATAACCCAAGTACACCTCCCAGTTGCGCGGCGTCTCGGCACGCACGAACAGGAAGTGCTGACCATCGGGCGTGGGGTAGGGCGCCCAGTTCATGTCGTGCGTGAACGTACGAGTCACGCGATCGCTCCCGTCGCGCTTGATGGTGTAGATCGTCATCGGCGTCGGTTTTTGGTCGTACTCGGAGGCCTTCCACGCGCGGAACAGTATTGTTTCGTTGTCGGGCAGGAAGTAGGGCGCGCCTTCCTGATCATCCTCAGTGAAGGTGATCTGCTTTTCGCCCGTACCGTCGGAATTCATGATCCAAAGATCCATGTTGCCGTTGGTCATACGACCAAAGACGATCCAACGACCATCGGGCGACACCGTTACCTCAGCCTCGTACTGCGTGTTGTTGGTCAGCCGCTGCAGGATCTTGCCTTTGCGATCCGAGACGTAAAGTTCTGCGCCTTGCGGGTAATTGCGCCAGTCGGACCAGTTGCCGAGTGGCATGTCCATGTGATCGCGGATCGAGGTCCACACCAGGCGCTGATTATCGGGGAAGAAGTATGAGCAGCCGTCCCAGCCGCGATCATTGATGAGCACTTCCTCGGTGCCCGAGTCGGTGAACGTCTTGGTGAGAAATCCGGCAAGACCTCGCGGGCTCTTCGCAGCCAGCGGACTTTTGACCTGCGCGATCAAATGCGTGGAGTCGGGGCCGTAGTAGGCTTCCGCCGCTTCGCCAATATTCGGGATCTTCCACGACGGCATTTCTTGTGCCTTCGTTGACACCTCGACACCGGCGGGAAACGGCACAGGCGCGAGAGACTTTGCCGCTTTTTGAGTATTGACCGCAGTGCGGGTATCGCCGATGTTTTGGCATCCAACCAACGCCACAGACACTGTCAAAGCGGTGCCGAGCACCGCAGCGATGCGATTTATTCTCATTCGACGACCCCCAATACGCAGCAAGACAAACCGATTGTTATGTAGACATGCTCGCAAGACCCCTCCGTCCCGGTGCGCGTTGGGTGTACGTTTGGCATAGGAACCGCCAAAAAACAAGCGCGGGCAGACACAGGGGTCACTCAATGGGCAGCCATCCCAGCAACCGGGTTGCCGCAGCCGCGGCTGTTTCTTTGATCATCGCAGGGGCGACTGCATCGCCCTCTTGGGCACAGTCGGACGACGCGGCCGGACTCGAAGAGGTGGTCACGGCGCGTAAGCAGAGCGAGCAGCTCATTGACGTGCCGTTGGCCATTACGGCGTTTACGGCCGAGGCTATCGAGGCACGAGGTATCAGCAACCTCGATGACGTCGCCGCATTTACGCCGGGCCTCACGTTCTCCAACGTGATCGGCGACTTCCTGCCGGCACCCGTCATTCGTGGTGTGGCACCGATCGATATCTTCGGTGAGTTGAACACCGCCATTTTCTTCGATGGCGTGTATGTGGCCGGTCGTGAGGGCATCAACTTCAACCAGCTCGATCTCGAGCGCATCGAGGTGGTCAAGGGTCCACAGGCGGCGCTCTATGGTCGGAACGCATTCAGCGGCGCGATCAACTACGTGTCGGCGAAACCCACCAACGAATTCAAATCGAAGGCGACGGTGACCCTAGGCAACGATGGTAAGAAGCTCGTGCAATACACGGCGAGCGGCCCGATCGGCGACAACGGTTTGAAGGGTCGCGCCACGCTGCTGCATGATGAGTGGGATGGTTCCTACGAGAACCAGTACGCCGGCACTGACCGCAAAGAGACCATCGGTGGCTACGAGTTCAACACTTTCAACGGTACGTTGATCTGGGATGCCAGCGATTCGTTCGCCGCAGAGTTTGGTCTTTACCTCTCCAGCGACAACGTCGACAACTCGGCGACCAACGCCGTAGCAGCCAACTGCGAAGATCGTCGTGTACGAGATCAAAACCTCGGCGTGGCCTCGCCGCGCTCGAGCCGTTTGCTTAACTACTGCGGCGAGTTGCCTTCGATTACCGAGACTTCACTCTCCTCGGTGCCGGGCTCTTCGGGTGAGACGCGACAGTTGAGCCGTGCGCACCTGAAGCTCACGTGGGAGCTCGCGGGTAACGCGACCCTCGAGACCATCACCGGCTACTCGAAGCTGGCGCAGAAGTTTTTGGTTGATGGCAGCCGTAACTCGGGTGAGTCGGTGATCTTCACTTATCAGCCGCTGCCGACGCGCACAGTGCCTGGACTCGGCGTCACGACCGGGCTGCGCAAGACCTTTACCACGGGCTTGCTGCAGATCGGCCCGACCGATCGCACCCAAGAAATCAGCCAGGAATTTCGTCTGTCGAGCGATCGCGAGAAGTCGCTGCGCTACTCGGTGGGCAGCTACTACTATGAAAACAAAGCGACAGGTGGCGTAGATGGTGTGATCGCCACGCAGAAATTGCCGGCCGATTTTTACTCCTTCTGTCTGGCGTGCACGCCGGTTGGGCCCACGACGGTCGTCGATTTTGCGGCGGGCGCGGGCAACGCCGCGTTCCTGCCGTGGTTCAACGATCCGGTGGGCGGTGCCAACTTCAGCGAAGTCTTCGTTGACAAGTCATCGGCACCCTCGGTGTTCGGTGCCTTGGAATACGACTTCACGACGGGTATCACCGGCAGCATCGATGCTCGCTACACCAACGAACGACGCTCCTACCTCGACAAGCGCACGGGCTCTACGGGCAACGACACGTGGAAGCTGTTCAGTTGGCGCGGCACGCTGCGCTACACGCCCGCCGAGCGCGTGACGTTCTTTGCAGGCGTTGCACACTCCGAGAAATCCGGCGACTTCGACCCGACCACGGTGCGCCTCGTGAGCGCGCCGACGGTCGATGTGACCTTGCCGGGCGCCTTCGATGCCGAAGAGCTCATGAGCTACGAGCTGGGCGTCAAAGCGGAATTGTTCGATCGGCGGATCGGTATCGAACTTGATCTCTACTACCTCGATTGGAAGAACATCGTCATTCCGCAGGTGGTGTCGAGCATCAACGGGCAGGACATCGTCACGCCGACCGGTGTGAACGTGAACGCCGGCGATGCAACGATCAAGGGTGCGGAGTTCTTGCTGATCGCGCGGCCGACCAGCTGGCTCGACCTGAATCTCGCGGCGTCTTACGCCGATCCGAAGTACGACCGGGCTCGGGTCGATAGCTTCATCGACTTCCCGACATTCGCGCCTACGGGCGATGTATCAGGCAATCAAATCCTGCGCACTTCGAAGGTACAGGGCAACGCGGGCTTCCAGGTTCGTCGCGATCTGGCCGGCGATCGTGAATTCTTCTTGCGCGGTGATGTGGCCCATCGCGGCAAACAGTTTGCCGATGCCTCGAACCAGACGATCGTACCGAGTTCGACCAACGTGAATGCGGCCCTTGGCGTGCGGACGGACGATTGGTCACTCGAACTGTGGGGTCGTAACCTGACTGACGAAGATGCACCGACCGGCGCGTTCCGCGACGTGTACTTCAGCAACACGCTGCCGACGTGTTGCTTTCTTTGGATGGCAAGCCCGTGAATGGGCTTGCGGCATTTTCCGATGCGTTGAAGGCCTATCCCGTCGGTGCACGCGTGCGTGCGCAACTGCGTCGCGATGGACAGCTGCTCACGCTCGAGGTTGTGTTGCAGGAACGCTGACGGCGGTGCCGAGCACTTCGCCATAGCGCAGATCGCACGCTGCGCAGCGACCTTTCGAGCTGCACCAACGCAGACTCTTGCCATCGATTCGACCCCAGAAGACACCGTCCGGATCCGCATCGACTTCTCGCAGTAACTCGAGAAAGCTGCGAGTGGGTGCAAGCGGGCGATAACGCCGCCATCGACCTGCGTCATTGCGCTCATCGAGCAGCCAGCAACCATCAGCAGCACGGTAGCGAAAGCGCGCCACCGGGATGTTGCGGCGCGTGCCGGGGACACCGCAGATCCGCCGCAGTTCATCGAGCCAGACCCGATCTTCTTCGATGCGGTAGCCGATCAGCACCGTATTGCGTGCCGTCGGAGGGCAGATCCGCGCGCAATAGGCCTCGAGCAATCGCTCGATCAGATGCTGCGTGTGTTGCGGAATCGCATGCATGGCACAAGCCTAGCGCGTGCCGGGTCGCGACCGCTATTCTGACAGCCGATGCCGCCACCCGAGTCCCAAACCCCGAGCCGCCTGCCACGACATGAGGATGTGGGTGCAGCCGTGTTCGCCGTCATCCCGCCGCGCGCGGTGCCGTGGAAAAAGCGCGTGCTGTGGCGGGTGATGTTGTGGATACTGCCCAGCGCGGCAGGGCGCCGCGCTCTGGCAGCGCTTATCACGCGGGGGAATCGTTGATGCAAACCGTATCGATCGTGCTGGCCTTGCTGGTGGGCGCTGGGCTCGTCGTGCAGGTCGGCTTGAATATGGCGTTGGCACGCAGCTTTGGCAGCGCGCCCGCTGCCGCCCTCGTGAATTTTCTAGTCGGCACCGTTGCGCTGATGCTGTTTCTATTCGTGCTGCGCCAGCCTTGGCCAGAGCGCGCTCAGTGGGAGAGCGTGCCCGCTTGGGCCTGGTTCGGCGGGTTGTTCGGTGCCTTGTATGTGGCGACGGCGACCTTCGCCGGTCCGCGCCTCGGCGCCTTGCTGCTGCTGGCCCTGACCGTGGCTGGGCAGATGGTGGCCTCGATCATTGTTGATCACTACGGGCTACTCGGCTTTCGCGAGCAGGCGGTGACGGCCTCGCGTTTGTTCGGTGTACTGCTGCTCGTTATCTCGATCTACTTGATCGCGCGCTAGGCTGCGCTGCTGCAATCGCTGCACAGACCTTTGATTTCGAGCGACGTGGGCTCGATGCGAAAACCCTTGGCACGCGATTGTTCGGCGAGCACCCGATTGATCGCCGGATCGTCGATCTCCGCCACACGTTGGCACTGCCGGCAGACCAGGAACTGCGCGACGTGCGCGTGTCCGGGCTCCATGCAGCCGAGGAATGCGTTCAGCGAGTCAATGCGGTGCACGAGACCGGCATCCATGAGGAACTCGAGCGCCCGATAGACCGTCGGCGGAGCGGCTTTGTCGCGTTCCTTGGCCAGCTCGGCGAGGATTTCATAGGCGCCAATGGGCTCGTGTGCACGCCAGACAATCTCGAGGATGCGTCGCCTGATCGGAGTGAGGTTGAGCCCCTTGCGTTCACACAGTTGCACAGCGGTGTTCACCGCCTGATCGATGCAGGCGGTGTGATCATGCGCCGGGGTATGCGCGTGCGCAGCGGTGTGAGTGTGCGGAGTTGCAGCCACGCTTTACGTTATCATGCGCGGCTTATGGCTACCACGGATCGGGTTCCCGTCACCGTACTGACGGGCTTTCTGGGGTCTGGAAAGACCACCTTGTTGAATCGGATCTTGTCCGAGCAGCATGGCAAGCGCATCGCTGTGATCGAAAACGAGTTTGGTGAAGTCGGTGTCGACCACCAGCTCGTCATCGGTGCCGAGGAAGAAATCTTCGAGACCAATAACGGCTGCATCTGCTGTACGGTGCGTGGAGATCTGTTGCGTATTCTCGGGCAGTTGCTCAAGCGTCGCGACAAATTTGACTACATCATTGTCGAAACGACTGGCATGGCCGACCCAGGGCCGGTGGCGCAGACCTTTTTTCTGGATGACGAATTCAAGACGCAGTTCGTACTCGACGCGATTGTCACCCTAGTCGATGCTCGGCATGTCGAGGGGCATCTCGAACAAATGAACGAGCCGGCCGAGCAAGTGGCGTTTGCCGATGTGATCTTGCTCAACAAGACGGATCTCGTCAGCGAAGGCGATCTTGAGCGGATCGAACGACGCATCCGTGCGATGAACGGTACAGCGCGAATTTTCCGTACCCGCAACGCGGATGTGCCCATCGCGCAAGTACTCGATGTGGGGGCTTTCGATCTGCAGCGGGCACTCGCCGTGGACGGTAGTTTTCTGGAGCCGCAGTATCCGTTCGAGTGGGCGGGGGTGTACGACTTGACGGCCGGAGAACACGTGTTGCGATCGGGTGCAGCCGCGCACCACGTACATGACGAGCATTGCGACCACGACCACGACCATGACCATCATCCCGATCATGGTCACGAGCACGAGCACGCGCAGGAACACCGCCATGATCACGATCATGCTCATGATCATGGCGACGGCTTGGGCCTGGTCATGCTGCCGGTCGCTACTGCGACAGCCGACGGTTTGAGCGCCTCCATTGAATCTGCCGTGCGGGCTTTTGCGGAGGATCCAACGCCCGTCGCCTGCGGTGGCACGTTGTCGCCCGGCAAACAGTTCTTTCGCATCGATGCGGCCCACGAGGGCGGGCACTTCCATCTGCAGGTACCCGAAGCTGGCGCCTATGCGCTGTTTTTCGAGCATGCGCCGAGCGAATTCAATCTGCGTCTCGAGGGTGCGAAGCCCGCGGCAGAGCGGCGTTTTGCTTCGCACCATCACGATGGCGAGATTTCTTCGATCGGCATCAGTGACCCGCGTCCGCTCGACCCGCAGAAATTCAATGATTGGATGTCCTACCTGCTAAAGAGTCGCGGCGCGGACATTTTCCGCACGAAGGGCGTGGTGTCGCTGCGGGGTGAGGATCGACGTTACGTGTTTCACGGGGTGCACATGATGTTCGATGGACAACTCGAGCGACCGTGGCCAGCGGGTAAGGCGCGGGTCAATACTTTGGTGTTCATCGGTCGCAAGCTTGATCGTCAGGAGTTGGAAGCCGGCTTTCACTCCTGTCTCGCCTGACATCCTGTCGCGTCTGACACAGAGCGATCACGCATGAAGCAGCCTGCAGCCATCCTCGAACCGCGCGGCAGCCTCGCGCTTGACGACTATGTGGCCGATCTCGGTTGGTCCCACGATGGCACGCGGCTGGCGGTGGCCGGTGGTGAGGGCAAGGTATTCCTGCTGCAGCGACATGGCGAGTCGCTGGGCGCACGGCAAGTGGCCGAGCATGGTCTCGTCGCCATCGCGGTGGCATGGCAGCCGGGCGGCAAGGTATTCGTCAGCAGCGGGCAGGATGCCTGCGTCAATCTCTACGATGGCGATTCGGGCGAGCGACGCGTGCAGCGGCACCCGTCGAAACAATGGACCACGGCGCTGGTTTGGTCACCGAACGGCAGTCGGCTCGCTACGGCGGCAGGTCGTGAGATCGTCGTGTGGTCTGCGGCGCTCGATAGCGAGCGCACGCTGAGCCCGCTCGATGCCGTTGTCGCCGCGATCGGTTGGGACAAGCCGGGCCGAGATCTTGCCGCAGCAGTTAATGGCGGCCTCGTACTGCACCGTCTCGAGGGCGAGGTGGTCGAGGTGCGACGACTCAAGTGGGACGCACCCTGCACGACGGTAGCGTTCAGTCCCAATGGCAAAGTGGTGGCGACGGGCACGCAGGACGGCTCGGTTCACTTTTGGTATCTCGCCACAGGGCGTGATTCGCAGATGCGCGGTTACCCGCACCGCGTTGCCCACACCGAGTGGGATGGCGATGGCAAGTATCTCGCCACCGTGGCGCACGATCAGATCGTGGTATGGGATTTCCGCGGTAAGGGGCCGGAAGGTTCGCGGCCCGTGCAGCTGCTTGGGCACACCGAGCGGATCGTGGATCTGGCCTTCCAGCCGAGGGGCGGGTATCTCGCGTCCATCGGTCTCGATTGGCGCCTGTCGCTGTGGTTGCCGGGCAAAGCGCCGCGGGCCCTTGATGCGCACTTGACGGACGCCGAGCCCTCGGCGCTGCGCTGGTCGCCGGACGGTCGCTTCATCGCGGTGGGTGAGCGTAGCGGTCGGATCACCATTTTCGAGCTCGTCCGTCTCGCCTAGATTGCGGTGCCATGGGCGCCGCGTTACCGTCGGTGCTCCATCTCGCTGTCTTCTGGAGCCCGTGATGCCGTTACGCACTCGCCCATGGCTGTTGTCGTTGCTGTTGTGCAGCAGTCTGCCCGCCCAAGGTGCCGATGATCTGGCGGCTCGCGTCGATGTCGCCCTCGCCAAGGTTCAGCCACGCATCATCGAGTGGCGTCGCGAGTTCCACCAAAACCCAGAACTGTCCAACCGCGAGTTTCGCACCTCGAAGATCGTCGCCGAACATCTGCGCAAGCTGGGCTTACAGGTCGACACTGGCATTGCCAAAACGGCGGTGGTCGGTGTGCTGAAAGGTGGACGCCCAGGCCCGACCATTGCCTTGCGAGCTGACATGGACGGGCTGCCCGTGGTCGAGCAGACCGACGTGCCGTTCCGCTCGAAAGTCACGGCAACCTATCGCAACGAAACCGTCGGCGTCATGCACGCTTGCGGTCACGACTCGCATACGGCCATCCTGATGGGCCTTGCCGAAGCACTGGTGTCAGTCAAAAGCGAGTTGCCGGGCACGGTGGTGTTCTTTTTCCAGCCTGCTGAAGAGGGCGCACCGGTGGGCGAAGAAGGCGGCGCCAGCCTGATGATCAAGGAAGGCGTGCTCGAGAAGTATCGCCCCGAGGCGGTCTTTGGCCTGCACGTGTTCTCCAATATGCCGACCGGCATGATCGGCTATCGCGGTGGCCCGCTGATGGCCGGCTCCGATTCCTATCGCATTGTCGTCAAAGGTCGGCAGACCCATGGTGCCAGACCTTGGGGTGGCATCGACCCAGTGGTCGTGTCGGCGCAAATCGTCGGAGGTCTGCAGACGGTGGTGAGTCGCATGACCGACATCACGGCCAATCCCGCCGTGGTGACAGTGGGCGCGATCAAGGGCGGCATTCGCAACAACATCGTCCCTGATGAAGTGGAGATGATCGGCACCATCCGCACCTTCGACCCGCAGCAGCGGCGCGAAATCATCGACAACATGCGTCGCCTCGTCGAAAACACCGCGGCAGCGAGCGGTGCCACGGCAAGCTTCGAGATCGACCCGGGCAGCAACCCGGTGGTGCGCAACGATCCGCAATTGACCTCACGAGTGCTGCCAAGCTTGCAGCGCATTGCGGGTGGCGCCAACGTGCGCGCCGTACCGCTCGTCACCGGCGCTGAGGACTTCGCGTTCTTCGCCGAGCGTGTGCCGAGTTTCTTTTATTTTGTGGGCGTGACGCCGCGCAGCCAGAACCCGGCCACGGCAGCGTCAAACCACTCGCCGTTGTTTTATATCGACGAGACGGCGCTGCCACTCGCGGCGCGCAGTTTTGCGGCGCTCGCCGTCGACTATCTGTCAGGCGAGCGAAGCGGAGATCGGTAGCCGCCGTATTCTTTGACCCGTCGCAGCGTGGATCGCGGTGCACACCGCCGGTGCGAGCGGCGGTGTGCCGGGTTCGCCGTCGCGCCCGAGAGGCCCGTCGCGATCCTGGCGCGGGCAACGATGCTGCCCCTGTCGTCCATCAGGGCGACGTCGTGATGCGACTCCGCCCAGTCGATACCGCACGTGATTGCCCTTGCTGCCCTCCCTGCCAGTTGTCGGATGAGCCCGAGGGTCCGTGCGGCGACCTAATGGAAGCGCTCACGGCGCGGCATCTCACAAGCCGATCACGAACCCCGCGACTGGCAGGACCACCGTCTACGTTCAGGCCTCGACGGCCGGTGGCATC
>JBJTBK010000181.1:0-11086 GCA_046091245.1 Nevskiaceae bacterium
ACACCCGTGTGCTCGAGGTGGCCGACCTACTGCCGAAGCCACTCGCCCGAGGCACGCTGCTGCGCGCCGTATTCGAAGCCCAGCGGCGCCATGCATCGAACCGAGAGCCCCAGGGGGACTCGGTAGTGGTCCGCCTGCCGGAGCGGCCAGGGTTGCCGCGACGCCAGCCAGTCCGCGACGTCAGCCCCGACTTGCGAACCCTGCAGCTGCTCGCAGACGTCGATGAATTCCGTTGCCAAGCCCTCGCTGACGTCTTTGAGCCGGACGCGACGTGGAGCATGTTGTCTGAGCTACTGCGCGCCCAACTGCTCCGGCGGCAGATCTCGGTCACGAGTCTCTGTCTCGCCTCGCGCAGCCCGGTCACCACGGCCTTACGACGCATCGAGCGCCTGCAGGCCGCGGGCCTCGTCAGCTTCAATCTCGATCCCAAAGACCGCCGACGCAAATACATTGAACTGACGGCCGCCGGAAGCGCCCGGGTGACCGAGGTCATTCGGGGCGTCGCCCGCCGCTTGGGGGACGAGTCGCCGGGGCCGTGACGGCCAATGCAATTGCGGCTTTTTTGCCTAAAATGTTGTTAAAATCCGAACTGAACGATAAGTCAGCCCGTCCGGCCGGATGCCGATCTCGGGAACAATTTACAGAGGGGCTTTTCACATGAAGTCATATTCACCCGTCGCCCTCGCAGTCGCAGTCGCCGTCATGGCCGGCTCAGCGACCGCGCAGGACGTCACCGCGCTCGAGGAAATCGTCGTCACGGCGACCAAGCGCGAGCAGACCTTGCAGGATGTGCCGGTGGCCGTCACGGTCACACCGGTCGAGACCATTCAGAAGGCGTCGATCCAGGACCTCACCGATTTGGCGAGCATCGTCACCTCGTTGCGCGTCACCACGCTGCAGACCTCGACGCAAACCAACTTCGTGATCCGCGGCTTCGGCAACGGCGCCAACAACCCCGGCATCGAGCCGTCGGTCGGCGTGTTCATCGACGGCGTGTATCGCTCGCGCTCAGCGGGGGCGATCGGTGATCTCATCGACGTCGCGCGAGTCGAAGTGCTGCGCGGTCCGCAGAGCACGCTGTTCGGTCAGAACGCCTCGGCTGGTGTCATCAGCGTTGTCACGCAGAAGCCGCAGTTCGAGTGGAGCGGCATGATCGAAGGCACGCTCGGCAACTACAACCAGCAGATCCTGAAGAGCAAGGTCACGGGCCCGATCAGCGACACGCTGGCCTTCAGTCTCAGTTCCACCCTCAACAAACGCGACGGTTACTTCCGTGAACTCGTGAGCAACACCTACATCAACGATCGTGATCGTTCGGATGTGCGCGGCCAGCTGCTGTGGAAGGCGTCCGATGCGCTTGAAGTGCGCTTGATCGCTGATCTGAGCAACATCAACGAAGTCTGCTGCGGCGTCTCGAACTTGGTGAACGGTCCGACCGGCGCCGTGATCCAGTCGCCAATCATCAACGGCCGCATCTATCCGGGCGTGGCGAATGCAAATGGCGCACCGTTTGATCGCGCGGCCTATCTCAACAAGTTGCCGATCAACATCGTCAAGAACAGCGGCTTCTCGCTGCACCTCGACTGGGATCTCGGTGATTTCAACCTGGCCTCGATCACGGCCTCGCGCGGCCAGAAGACGAGTTTCGACTACGACTTCGACTTCACGAGCGGTAGCCTCGGTGAGTTCAACGTCAACACCGGCGACATCGATACCCTGACGCAGGAACTGCGCCTCTCGTACGATGCCGGCGGCGCGATCCGCGGCCTGCTCGGTGCCTTCTACTTTGACGAGAAGGTCAAGTACAAGAACACCATCTTGCTCGGTTCATCGTTCCGCAACTACGCGGGTGTGCTGACGAACCCGACCAATCCGACCGCGGGCTTGCAGACCTTCCCGTCGCTCGAGCGTGCGATTGGTGTTCCGGTCGGTACGTTCTGGGCGACCAACACCGGCACGGTCATCGACACCAAGCAAGACAACGACGCCTACAACCTCTTTGGCCAGCTTGATTTCGACATCAACGATCGTGTCACGCTGACCGCAGGGGTCGCGTACACGAACACCAAGAAGGACGTGAACTTCGCAACGACGCAGTCGGAGCAGTTCTCGGGCGTTGATCTGGTGCAACTCGGCTTCGCGCAGATCTTCGGCGCCCTGACCGGCGGTCGTGCGCCGACACCGGCAAACTTCGCCGCGTTCCCGCAGCAGGCTTCACTCGCCGACACGGCAAGCGTCCGCGCTTGCGTGGCAGGCCAGCCGGCTTTCCCCGCCGGTCCGCTCTGCAACTCGGCGCTGGGCCTCTTTGCGCTGCAGTTCCTCTCGCCGGTGGTGCCGTTTGCCGAAAGCTCGGATGACAGCAAGACGACCTACACCGTGCGCCTTGCGTTCGAAGCCAGTGACAACCTCAACGTCTACGGCGGTATCTCGACCGGCTTCAAAGCCACCTCCTGGAACCTGTCGCGTGACAGCAAGCCCTTCGCACCGGCCACCCCGGCGCGCTCACCGCACGGTGGCGCGGTTAACCCGTGGTACCCGCGTTACGGCACCCGCTACGCGCTCCCCGAGGAGTCAACCGTCAAGGAAATCGGCATCAAGGGTCGTTGGGAGCGAGTCGCCATCAACTTCGCGCTGTTCGATCAGGAGATCAAGGACTTCCAGTCCAACACCTTCCTCGGCACGGGTTTCGTGCTCGGCAACGCCGGCAAGCAGTCGACGCAGGGCTTCGAACTCGAAACGCAGTTCAAGCTCAGCAACGCTTGGCAGGTCGATTTCGCGACGACCTACCTCGATCCGAAGTACGACTCGTACCCGAATGCCCAGGGTCCGAACGGCACGCAGGATCTGAGCGGCAGGCGTCCGGCCGGCATCCACGAGTGGAGTGTGTCGACCGGTCTGACCTACAACTGGAGCGTTGGCGCAGTCGATGGCTTTGCCCGGGCCGACTACCTCTACGAGAGCAAGGTGCAGGCCGTGGACAACATTCCTTCGAGCCTCGCCTCGCGGCAGGTGAACACGCTGAACGCCAGCGTGGGTTTTGCGCGTGATGGTTGGGACTTCATGCTCTGGGGTCGCAACCTGACCGACGACAACTATCTGCTCAGCGCCTTCCCTTCGGTGGCTCAAACGGGCAGCTTCTCTACCTACCCGAACCAGCCGCGAACCTACGGCGTGACGATCCGCAAGAACTTCTAAGTTCCCAGGATCTGACGAACAAAAGGGCGGTTGTGCCAGTCACAACCGCCCTTTTTCTTTGGGGGTACAGACGGCGGTCGCGAGGCGCCCGGAGCCGGCGGACGGAACCTCAGCGCCTCGGATACCGCGTTCTGCCGCCATCAGGCAGGCGTATCTCCAAGCCCTCGGGTTGCGTCACTGCCTCGAGCAAGGCGGCCGTTTCGGCGTCCGGCGCGCCGTCGTACTTCTCCGGTCGATACTTCATCTGGAAGGCGGCGATCACGCGGCGAGTCGCCTCGTCCAGCTCACCGTGGCGTGCGACCTCGAAACCGTGCTGCGCGAGTTTTTCCTGAAACCACGCCACCGTTGGCAAAGCGGTCATATAGCGAGTCATCGCCTCGCGCACCACGGATTCACGTGGCCACGGAATCAAACCCTCGGCCGCGAGGCGAGCCCAAGGGAAATGCGGACCGGGATCGGTCTTGCGCTGCGGAGCGATATCGCTATGTCCCAAGATCCGATGCGGCGCAATCTCGTGGCGCTGCGCGATATCGCGCACCAAGGCGACCACGGCATCGATCTGCGCCGCGGGGTACTCCTGATAGGCGACCCCAGGGCTCGCGTCATCGCCGAGGTTGACGATTTCGATGCCAATCGAACTGGAGTTGAGGTTGGTGTCGCCCTGCCAAAAGCTGCGACCCGCATGCCAAGCCCTGCGATCCTCGTCGACGAGGCGATAGATCACGGGGGGCTCGACATCCACGAGATAGTGACTCGAGACGTTGCCCTCGGTCAGCACCTGCAGGGATCTCGGGAAACTCAGTTGGGTGAAATGGATGACGAGGTAGCGCACCCGACTTTCGTGGTTGCGGCTGCGGTGACTCGTGTCGATGACGGGTGCGGTGGGCTTCATGGTGGTACAAGAGGCGAGCACGAGCGCCGGAATGAGTATGATGGGCAGAACCCAGCCGGGTCGGTCATGTATCGGGAGTGGCATTATGGATCGAACCAAACTGGCCTTGCTGGCCACCCTCATCGTACTGGCGGTGAACGCCGCCGCCAACATCGTTCCGCTCGGGGGCCTCAACACGGGCCAACTGTCGGCCCTCTATCCCACGGGCTTCACGCCGCCCGGGTACGTGTTTGGCATCTGGTCGATCATTTACTTGGGGCTCATCGCCTTCAGCATCGCGGCGTTCCGGGCGGTGCCCCGCACCCGCGCCCGGATCGAGCGGATCATCGGACCGTACCTGCTCAATGCCGTGGGCAACAGCGCCTGGATCTTCGTGTGGCATTACCGCATGGTGCTCGCCAGCGTCCTCGTGATGCTGTTTATCCTCGGTACGCTGATCGTCATCTTCTGGCGGCTGAACGCCCTGCAGCGACCCACCTGGAGCGAATTCCTGGTGGTCGATGGGGTGTTCAGCCTGTATTTCGGTTGGATCACCACCGCCACGCTGGTCAACTTCGCGACGCTGTTTTACGACTGGGGGTTCTACCCCTTTGGCAATTCGATGGACGGCTGGGCACTGATCTCGGTCTGCACGGCGATTGCCGTATACGTCTGGATGGGTGCCGTGACCCGCGATGTGGTCTATTGCGCAGTGTTTCTCTGGGCGGCCACCGGCATTTTCATGGGCGGATCCACGATCAGCGACCCAGTGAAACTCGCGGCGATCACCGGCGTGACGATGGTTGCGGTGTGCATGCTGTGGGCGTTGTTCAACCCACGGCGCTCAGCCACGCTTCGAGGGCCTTGAATGGCGCCTCGTCGATCTCATTGAAAATCTCGTGGTAGAGCGTTTCGAAGCAGTGTGAACTCACGGCGTTCGGCGGCGCTGCGGCGGCGAACGCGCGACTTCCGCGCGGACTGACCTGTCGATCGTCGCCGGCGTAGAGCAGCGCTGTAGGCAGTGTCCACGCCGATGCCGCGGCAATAACTCGCTCGCCCTCCGTCGCCACGAAGCCGCCAAGCCGCGCGCAGATGCGGTCGTGGACGAGGGGGTCGTTTCGATACGCTGCCACGACGGCATCATCGTGCGAGAGATAGCGTAGCTTGAGGCCATTACCGAGAGTGAGATCCGGCCAATACTGCGGCAGCCAACGCACCGCGGCGCGCTGCCAGGCGGCCATCTCCAAGGCCAGCGCCGGCGAGGACAGCACGACACCCTGCACCGACAGCAGCCCTCGCTCTGCTGCGGAAGCGACGATGAGACCGCCGAGGCTGTGCCCCAACACGACGAGCCGCTGCCCCGCCGCGAGCGACTCACGAGCACGGGCTGCGATCTCGGCCAGATGATCGATGAGTTGCAAATCGCGCGCGAGGTGCCCGCGCCGTCCGCTGGAGCGCCCGTGACCATACTGATCGTAAGCACGAGCGGCATATCCCCGGGCGTTCAGCCACTCGGCGAGGCGGGTATAGCGCAGGGCGTGCTCGCCCAAGCCGTGCACGATCAGCACGGTACTACGAGGCCCAGAAACGGCCCAATCGAAGCAAGCGATCTGTTCGCCGTCGTTGAGCGTCAGCGTGGTGTGTTGCGGTGCAGTCATGATGCGAGCCTAACAAAAGAAAAGGCCCGCCGAAGCGGGCCTTTTCAGTTGGGTCGAAACCCCAGGCGTTGCGATTAGAACCGGTAGTTCAGGGTCGCAAACGCGCGACGGCCGAGCACGTCGTAGTTGCTGATCGCCACGGCGTTGCCGATGCGAAGCGCACCCGAACCGGTCGACAGCCGAGGCGGCTCCTTGTCAAACACGTTGACGACGCCCACGATGGCTTCCCACTTGTCGGCGCGGTAACGCAACGACATGTCGTGGTAGAGGGCCATTTCGGTGGTCTGGTCGTACTTCGCAGCCACGCAGGTCGTCGCCGACGAGGTCAAGCAGCTCGCGAAGCCGCGCCAGCCGAAGGTGTCACCGCCAAAGAACTCATCGTTGGAGGCTTCGGCGAAGCCATCGATGTTCCAGTTGAAGGTCCAGGGGCCGCGCTCGAAGTTGAAGTCGACGTTCGACACCCAACGGTTGTTGTAGATCGTGTTGCGACTATCAACAATCGGGAAGGTCTCGAAGGTCTGCGACTGGTCGACGTTGAAGTACGTGACGAGCGCGCTGATCCGGACCTGCGTCTTGCCAAAGCGCTTGTTGAAACGCACCGTCCAGTCGGTGCCTTCCACCGTCTGGTTGGCAATATTGACGTAGGAGTTGCGGAGGTTGTCGATTTTGCCGTACGAGGGCGAGGCCTTGTTCAGGTCACGCTGGAACAGCGAGCAGAACGGGTCGTTCGGGAAGTCCTTCGACCCGTAGCACGAACTGACGATGTTGGCAGCGCCAAACTGCGAGACCTGATTGTTGATCTCGATGCGCCACCAGTCGACGGCCGCACTGACGGGCAGCGACTCCGGCGTCCAGATCAGACCCACCGTGGTGTTGTCGGAGGTCTCAGCGTCGAGAATGCCCTTGCCGCCACCGGTGATGGCGAGCGCCGACGAGTTCAGGTTGTTCCAGTTCTCAGGCAGGCCAATGCCGCTCGGTCCGCAGTTCTTGACGATCTGCTGGTTCGAACTGAGGTTCCACTGGATGCAGGGGTCGACAGAACTCTGACCGATGAAACCCGTCTGGTTGGCGAGGTACAGCTCGAACAGCGCCGGGGCGCGGAACGAGGTGCCGTAGGCGCCACGCAGACGGAGCGCATCGATGAACTGCCAGTTCAAGCTCACCTTGTAGGTGCTGTCCGAACCGTAGCTCTCGTAGTCGGTCCAGCGGTAGGAACCGTTAAAGGTCAGACGCTTGATGCCCGGAATGTCGCGCAGCAGCGGAACTTCGAACTCCGTGTACGCCTCCTTCACCGTGTCATCACCCTTGGTCTGCCCGGCCGAGGTCTGGCCCCAAAGATTTCCGTTGCGAGCGTTGAAGCCCGGCAAATCGTTGATCGAGTCCTTACGGGCTTCGATACCGACCACGCCGCTGACTGCACCGGCGGGCAGGTCGAAGACGTTACCGGTGATCGACGCGCCGAGCAGGTTCTGGGTGTAGCTCGTCTTGCCAATGTCACGCGTGAACAGGAACGCCTTCTCGGCATCCGAGAAGTTGCCCGTGGTAATGGTCGAGGGGCTGAACCAGTTGATGGCCTGGCAGGTCACCGGACCCGAAATGGTGATCGCCGCAGCGTTACAGGCCGAAGCACCCGTGGTCGCAGTGACGCGGTCGTTGTAGATGATGTCGTTGACGTAGGTCGCATCCGACTCGGCGCGCTGGATGTACGCATCGTAGCTCCAGCCATCGAGGAAGCCGCTTGACCACTCACCCGTAATACCGACGACGGCACGCTTGAACTCGACTTCCTGTTCCTGGTCGGTCGGGATGGTGACGATCGAACGGGCGATTTCGCCGAACGGGTTGGACGGGTTCGCTGCGGCAACGTTGGTGAAGAGCTGGCGCCAGCTCCTCTGGCCCGACTCGCGCTTGTTGTACAGCGCTTCGCCGTACACCTTGGCGGCGTCGCTGAAGGTGTACGAACCTTCCGCGAACACCGAGGTACGCTCTACCGGCGAGATAAAGGTGCGGCTCAGGAAACGCTTCGGATCGTTCGGCACGATCGCCTGCGAATCACGCCAAGCCTGCAGGGCCTGCGCCGGCGTCAGGGTCGGCCGAGCGGCCACCACCTGCGCGTAGGTCAAACCCACGCGCTTCCAGCCCGCGAGGTCGAGACCGAACGCTCCGCCACCGGCCACAGCGGTGGAGTCCGGAACGAAACGGCCACCACGCTGCAGGCGATCAATGACCGCATCGAGCAGGTTGAAGCACTTCGACTGGCCCGTGGCCGGGTCGATTATGTCGAGCGACTGACCCGCCGTCGAATAGAAAATCGAGTTCGGGTTCTGAGTGACGTTGGTCAGGTTGTCCTGAGCGCAACTGAGGAAATCACGATCGCCAACCAACATCGGGTCGCGGTTGTAGTACTCGTAGGACACGGAGAAGTTGGCGTTATCCCACACCTTACCCCACGAAGCGGAGAACAGCTGAGTCTCACCGCCCCCATCGAATACTGAATTGGCGGAGGCGCTCAGGCGACCCTCGTCCAGGTTCTTGTTAGTGATGAGGTTGACGACACCTGCGATGGCGTCCGAACCGTACACCGACGACGCACCGTCCTTGAGGATCTCGGTGCGCTGCACGATCGAGGTCGGGATGACGTTGAGGTCGACGGCGGCCAACTGACCGCGAGCACCGGCGGGCGAGAGGCGACGGCCGTTGAGCAGCAGCAGCGTGCGCGACGAACCAATGCCGCGCAGCGCGACCGTGTTCGCGCCCGGACCGTTCTCGGTCACAAAGCCCGTGGTCTGATCGTTGATCTGTTGCGAACCCGCAGCAAGCGTGTTCGTTTGCAAAATTTCCGAGGTGCTGAGCAAGCCCTCGAGGGAGGTCTCTTCGCTCGTGATGATGAGCACGGGCGAGCTCGAGGTGAACTCGGTGCGCTTGATGCGCGAACCGGTGACGACCACTTCTTCGATGGCCGACTCCGACGACGAGCTCGACTGAGCCGTGCTTCCCGAGGCCTGCGGCGCAGCGAGCGCAGCGCTCTGAGCCACTGCAGCGGCAACGAATGCCGAGATCAAGGCAGCGCGATTGACGCGTGTCATGGTGTTGATTCCTTCCCTGTTGTTTGCGTTAAAACCGCTTGGGCAAGTGGAAACAGGGCTTTCGCCCGGAACCCCTCACCCAGAACCGCAATTGTTACCAAGTCATGTCGGATTTGCCAACCCAAATCCGTTGTAATTTCGCAACAGCGGGGCTCCGCCGGTACGCTTAAGGAATCGCGTCGAACGAGGGTACGGCCGTCGGCGTCGCAGTGCCCACGGCCGAGAGGGTCGTGTTACCCAACTGCTTGCTCGTGTTGTCGCCCCAGGTGTAGGTCGTGCCGTCTGCGGCAATGGCGGCCGAGAACGAACGGCCCCCGGTGTCTACGGCGATCCCCGTACTCAACACGGCGACCGAACCGAAAATATTGCGTGCCGTGCTACCGCCATCACCTAACGAGCCTGCTTCGTTGGCACCCGTGGAACGAGCGAGACCGTCGCTACCAAGCGCAATGGAGGTGCGATCGGCTGTGGCCGCATCCACCACCTCGCGCAGCACGCCCGCGGGCACCCCGGCGTCGAGCGCAGACCCCAAACCCAGTTGCCCATCGCCATTCTCGCCCCAGGCATACAGCGAACGGCGCGTCGAAATCGCGAACGATTGATCGCCGCCTGCACGGATCCGGGCGATCCCCGACAGGGCCGTGATTACCGGCACGCGGCTGGGCTTGAAACTGCCATCGCCCAGCTGGCCCGAGGCGTTCGCGCCCCAGGCGCGCACGGTGCCATCGCTCCGCAACGCCAGCGTGTGGTCCTTGCCCGCCGCCACGCCGACGACGCCGTCGAGCCCCGTGACCGCGACCGGTGACGCCTTGGCTTCGCGGCCACCGTCACCCAATTGCCCGAAGGTGTTGGCACCCCAGGTGTAGACGGCCCCGCCGCTCAGCACGGCGACCGAGTGCACTCGACCGGCCGCAATCGCAATCGCAGGCGCCGGCAAGGTCACTTTGACTGGAACGGCGCGCGTTGCGACATCGCCCTGCCCGAGCTGACCGGCATCGTTAAGGCCCCAAGCGTACACATCGCCATTGTCGAGTAGCACGAGCGCATGCGAACCGCCGACCGCAATCTGGCGCGCCGTGCGTCCGGCGGGCAGCGTGACAGTTCCGATCGTGTCGCTCGGCAAGCTCACCGTGCCATCGCCGCGTTGACCGTCGGTGTTGTAACCCCAACTGGCGAGCGTACCGTTGGCGCGGCGCACAATCGTGAAACTGCCCGACGCAGAACCCGGCTTCGACACCGCCACTTGCGCCGCGGCAACTGGGAGAGCCGCGACAACCCCCGAAACCACGCGCACCACCGCAGCGCTGCTCGTCACGGCACCGAGTCCGTTGCTGACGGCGACAGTGAAAGAGGCGTTGTCATCGCCCGTGGCCGCGGCAGCGAGTCGATATACGTTGGACGTGGCGCCCTCGATGTCGACGCCGTTGCGCTTCCACTGGTATTTGAGATTGCCACCGGTTGCGTTGACGGCAAGCGTGAGGGCATCCCCCGCCACGACGGTTTGGCCGACCGGCTGCACCGTGATGGCCGGCGCCGCGGAGACAGTGAGCGTCACTGGATTAGACGCCACGAAACCGCCTGGATTGACCACATAGACGACGAATACGGCGCCATCGTCCGCGGCGGTCGGTGAACTCAGACTGTACGTCGCCGTGGTGGCACCGGAAATCGCGACCTCGTCGCGGAACCACTGGTACGCCAGCTGCTCACCCGAACCCAACACCGTAAAACTCGCGGCCGTGCCCACCGAGACCGTCGCCGAGACGGGCTGCGTCGTGATCGAGGGACCGGGCTTGACCGTGAGCGTGGCCTGAGAACTCGTGATACTGCCAGCGGCGTTCGTGATGCTGACCGAGAACTTCGCGCCATCATCGGCCGATGTCAGCACCGGGGTGGTGTAGGTCGACGAGGTCGCGCCGGAAATGGCCGTGCCAGTGCGGAACCACGGGAAGGTAAACGGGGGCTTGCCCGAGCCACCGAAGTCGAACTTCGCGGTCTGCCCGATGAACGCAACGCGATCTTTGGGTTGCTCGGCGATGGTGGGGGCCTCAGGCCCGGCGCTCGACAGACACGCCGACAGCAGCACAGCCGACACCCACAACCCTAGCGTAAGCCGGGCACGACGCAACACGGTGAACAGGTTCATCCGCCGATTCTAGCCGAAGTACGGCTTCAGGGCCCCCAAGGCACCGATGATGAACAGGAGAACCCACAGTACGACAAGCGCCCAGGTCGCGCGACGCATGAGCATCGCAAACTCGGCGTTGTCGGCGGAC
>JBJTBK010000182.1:0-9729 GCA_046091245.1 Nevskiaceae bacterium
GTTGGTCGGGGGTTCAAATCCCTCACCCGGCACCAATTTCATGGAGTCCATGCGTAACATCGGTTGGGTCGGCATGTTTCTCAGCGTGGTCGGGCTGCTGGGCGGCTGCGACGATTACTCTGCGGCGCCGCAAAAGATCAAGGCTGATCAACGCACTTACTTTGCATGCTCCGGCTACGTACGTGTGCATACCGAGCAAACGGACCGAGGCCGGAGGTATGAGGTGGCGTTCACGGACGCCGCTGGCGCCGAGCGGGTCGTATCGGGAGTCGCGCGTTTGGAGAGGGTTAGCATCCCTTCTCATGTCAGCGTCCCGATGCCCTCGTCGCTGCCCGATCCCGCCAAAGATAAGGATGACGATGGGCTGCCGTTCAAGAATGGCTGGGTGTACACCTGGCCAGATGGAGCGGCGGCGAAACTGGTCAACGGGCGGTGGACGCCAATTAAAGATCGTCATCCTGCCTGTGACCGGGCACGGCGCTAGCCGCGGCCTTTATACTCCCTAGCATGTTACCCAGTCGTTATTACGTTTGGTGCCTCACGGCTCCGTTGGCAATGCTCTCGCTGCTCTGGAGTTTGTCGCTAGCGGTGGTTCTTCTCGGGCTTTTCATGATTGGCCTTAGAGACGTTTTGCAAACGCGCCATGCGATCCTTCGCAATTATCCGTTGATTGGGCACCTGCGTTTCTTGCTCGAGTACATCCGGCCGGAGATGCGGCAATATTTTCTAGAGGATGACGAGACCCCGCTGCCGTTTTCGCGTAATCAGCGCGCTCTGGTCTATCAGCGAGCCAAGGGGCAGAACGACAAGCGCGGATTCGGCACTCTGATTGATCCCTACAAGCCGGGTGCGATCTGGCTCAGCCATTCCAATGTGGCCGTGCATCCCGACGACAACGCATTCAGGGTAAAGATTGGCAATCAGTCGTGTCTGCAGCCCTATGACTCATCGGTTCTTAACGTTTCGGCGATGAGCTTTGGTGCGCTCTCGGCTAATGCCGTACGCGCCCTCAACCGAGGCGCGCGGCTCGGAAATTTCGCCCAGGATACGGGCGAAGGATCTATCTCTCCCTACCATCGGCAAGAGGGCGGCGATCTCATCTGGGAGATTGGATCGGGTTATTTCGGTTGTCGCGATGCCGCTGGATGTTTCTCCGCCGAGAAGTTCGCCGCTCAAGCGCGTGATCCACAGGTACGGATGATCGAAATAAAGCTCTCGCAGGGCGCAAAACCGGGTCACGGCGGCGTTTTGCCGGCGGCCAAGGTGAGCGCCGAGATTGCACTGACTCGCGGCGTAGAGATCGGTAAAGATTGTGTATCACCGGCTACCCACTCGCGGTTTTCGACCCCGATCGGACTGCTTGAGTTCGTTTCGGAGCTTCGCAGCCTTTCCGGCGGCAAGCCTGTCGGTTTCAAACTGTGCATCGGTGATCCTGTCGAGTTCATGGGCATCTGCAAGGCCATGCTCGCCACCGGCATCGTTCCGGATTTCATCGTTATCGATGGCACGGAGGGCGGCACCGGGGCTGCGCCGGTAGAATTTGCCGATCGCGTGGGAATGCCCGCACGAGATGGCCTGGCTTTTGCGCACAACGCACTTCGAGGTGTCGGGCTTCGCGACTCCGTTCGACTGGCTGTCGCCGGAAAGATCGTGTCGGGGTTCGACCTGGCTACGATGTTGGCCTTAGGTGCCGACTGGTGCAACGCTGCTCGCAGTTTCATGTTTGCGTTAGGGTGCATTCAGTCGCGGAGTTGCCATACCGATGAATGCCCGACCGGGGTTGCCACGCAAAACGCGTTGCGACAACGTGGTCTCGATGTGGCCGACCGCGCCACTCGGGTGGTCAACTTCCATCGAGCAACGGTGCAGTCATTAGGGGAGTTGATCGGAGCGGCCGGGCTCCACAGCCCATCGCAACTGACGACGCGAGCCTTCATGGTTCGGGACGACAAGGGGCAGCCAGTTCCGTTGTCATTGATGTATCCGGAGATCGACCACGGTGTGCTGCTTGATCCAGCGGACGCGCGCTATTCCGCAGTGGCCCCCGGATATCGCAACACATGGGAGATGTCGAACGCCGATTGGTTCAAGGCACCATCGTCGCATGGTAGCGATCAGCGTAACGCCCGCTCGGAGGTACGTGCGTGAGCCACTCCGCTGAGGGCTTATTCGATGGATAGACGTGTCTTCATGACGCGCGCTGCACTCGCGGGCGTCACATCGGCAGGCTTCAGCGATCTGAGTCTGGCGCGATCGACTGCTGCGGTCGACTTGGAGGAGGCCACCATCGCGACGCTGCAGCAGGCCATGGCGTCAGGCGTGACCACTTCCAGAGCAATCGTGCAAGGCTACCTCGCGCGCATTAAGGCCCTCGACGCGAAGCTCCACTCCGTCGTGGAGATCAACCCCGAGGCGCTCTCGATAGCCAGTGAGCTCGATCGAGAGCGCAAGACGGGCAGGCTGCGCGGCGCGCTGCACGGTATCCCCGTACTCCTCAAGGACAATATCGATACCGCCGATACGATGAAAACGACAGCGGGTTCGCTCGCGTTACTCGATGCGCCGCAACCGTCGCGTGATGCGTTCATCGTTGCGCAGTTACGTGCGGCAGGTGCCGTGATTCTAGGCAAGACCAATCTCTCCGAGTGGGCCAACTATCGCTCTGATTTTTCATCGAGCGGGTGGTCGGCGCGCGGAGGCCAGACCCGAAACCCCTACGTACTCGATAGATCGCCCTGTGGGTCGTCTTCGGGGTCGGCTGCGGCGACATCCGCCAATCTCGCGGCCGTGTCGATTGGCACCGAGACCAACGGCTCAATCATCTGCCCGTCGTCGAACGCTGGGATCGTTGGTCTGAAACCCACGCTCGGGCTCGTCTCCCGCAGCGGCATCATTCCGATCGCGGCGAGCCAAGACACTGCGGGGCCGATGACGCGCACGGTAGCCGATGCAGCGGTGGTGCTCGGCGCGCTGGTCGGTTTCGATGCCGAGGATGGCATTACGGCGCAGGCCTCTCGAGGCCTGCGCGATTACACGCCCCATCTCAAGATCGATGGTCTGCAGGGAAAGCGCATCGGCGTGGCGCGCAATTATTTTGGTAACGTGCCGCGCGTCGATGCCGTTATGGAAGAGCAGCTCAAGGTATTGCGGGCGAAGGGTGCGGAATTGATCGACGTCAGGCTCGAGATGGCGGGCGCTGGGGAAGCATCAAGTAAAGTGTTGAGCTTCGAGTTTAAAGACGGGCTGAATCGCTACCTCTCGCAGCGCGGTGGTGCAGTCAAAACTCTCGAGGAACTGATCGCCTTCAACACCGCGAACGCCGATCGCCAGATGCCCTACTTCAAGCAGGAAATACTGATCGCCGCGCAGAATAGGGCGTCACTGGCGAGCCGCGAGTACCAACTCGCGCTGATGCAGGCCAAGACTCTTTCGCCGGAGGCCATCGACGGGCTGAGGGACAAGCACCGTCTCGATGCCATCGTCGGGCCCTCCAACGGCGCGGCTTGGCCCATCGATCTCGTCTATGGCGATGGAGGTTCTCGCAACTCGTATGTCGCGAGCTCGTCCCCCGCGGCCATCGCAGGCTACCCGAATATCACCGTCCCTAGCGGTTTCCTAACCGCTTTACCGCTCGGTATCTCCTTCTGGGGTCGGGCGTTCAGTGAGCCGACGTTGATTGAAATAGCTTACGGGTATGAGCAGGCAACCCGCGCTCGACGAACGCCCAGGCTATTACCAACTTTTGCTTGACCGGCACGGTCGGGCGAAGGCGCTTCGGTCTCAGCGACGATGATGCTCGAGTGCGAGTTGCCGTGCGAACGCGAGGTCGTCGGTGGTCGTACGCAAGCGCTTGGCGAGTGATCGAGCCATCGCGCGGTAAAAGACCGCGCCCGCAGCTGTATTCGCGGCGAGCTTCTGATGCAGCGTACCGGCGTCGATTTTGATAATTACGCTGCGCTCGTTGGCGGTGACTGTGGCGCTGCGGGGAGCATCGTCGACCAGACTCACTTCGCCGAAGTGACTTCCTGATCCCAGCATGACGACATCTGCGTCAGCACCACTTTTGGTGACGCGAACGCTGCCTGAGCTGATCAGATAAAGACCGCCCGCACTGTGACCCTCGCGGCAGACGTCCTCGCCGGCGTCGAACGTATCGGTCGATGCGGCTTGAGCGACCACGCCAAGCGTGTCGGTATCGAGATCTTTAAGGAGATAAATGGCCTGCAAGGTGGCGATGGTCGTCTTGGTCATACAGGGTTCCCGTGTCGTATTAGCGAAGCGAGCGTAGCGTCGAGCGGCAGATCTCGAGGTGCGCGTCGTCGAGACGGCCACCTTGTGCAGCTTCAATCACGGTCTCGAGCACGAGAGCGGCCATTTCTGACCGCATGTGCTCGTTGGCGATTTCGCCGCGCAGCTGAGCGATGAGCTTGTCGCGCGCGTCGAGTTCGCGGATCAGCGGATCCCAGTGCGGAGCGCGGTGTCGCTCGAGCAGCGTTTCCACTACCTCGCCATGGGTGCTGAGGTACTCCGCATTGAAGTTGCGCAGGCCAATGCTGCGAAGGCTCGGAATATCGGCGAGGGTTTTTTCAGTGACCCGCTCGAAACCCATGCTCCACTGACTGTAGAGCCGCTCAGTGATGGCTTCGCGGCGCAGCACCTTCATGCCGGTGTGACGCGGGTCACGACCGATTTTCTCCATCAGCCCATCGACGATCTCTGCTTCACCTTCCAGGGTCTGCAGGAACGTGCCGTTGCCGTAGAGCAGCATGCCCGTAAGGCCTCGGTCCGTGTTGTTGCGATGGCACTGTGTCAACAGCCCGAGCACGCCGTCCGAAGACAACGGGAGGGCTTCTTGACTGAGGTAGGTCACGCGAATCATGGCAATTACGGTACCCGATCATCGGAATCCGCGAAAGGGGGCCGGGTCACGGGCGGCTGGCGGCCTTATCGGGCGGTAGCCGCATCCACCAGCTGCAGGATGTTCTTGGGTGTGTAGGTCGCCTTCTGCAGCACGTTCATGCCGGACTCGAGCAGTACGCGACGCTTGGCGACGCTCGAGTACTCGGTCGCGAAATCGGTGTCACGAACGCGCGAGCGTGAAGCTTCGAGGTTCTCCACCGTCTGCCGGAGGTTGGAAATCGTCATGCCGAACCGGTTCAGCGCTGAGCCGACGTTAGCCCGATAAGTCGCCACCTGTTCGATGGCAGCATCGATCTACTCCATCGCGTAGTTGGCGAAGTACTGGTCGGTCAGGTTGACATCCTGAACTGACGTGCCGTTGATGCCGTCAGGCGGAAGGATGTTTGGGTCGAGACCCGTGCCAAAGAACGTCACGTTCCCGAACACGCCATCGGGCGCGATGTAGTTGATGTTGACTGATCCGGCCTTGCCGTAAGTCGGGGTGGGGTACCCACGCCAAAGTTTTCGGCTGAAGTGCCAGCCGGGCCGGATACGTACAGCACCGTCATGGTTCGGCCATCAAGTGCGGTGATGTTGACGCCGGTGCTGGTGGCCGAGGCGCTGATGCCATCCAGGGCTGAGGGACCCGCGGCCTTCTTGGCATTGAAGGCGTTGACGAAGTCAGTGCGCATGGTCGCGTTCGTTTGCGCCGTGGTCATGGTCGAGGTGAAGTTGCTGACGTTGACTTCGAAATTCACGCCGTTGACCGAGAACTCGACGTACGGGTCGACCGCGGCGTAGCTCGCGGCGCTGTTGCTGGAGGTGACCGACACCGTATTGGGGGTGCCTCCCGTGACCGGCACGCCGAAGTTGGCGGCGGCCGTCGAAGCGGGCCCGCTATACGAGACGGTAAGGTTGCCGCCTGCGGTGGCGGTGGAGCCGAAGTTGGCGAGACCAAAGGCCCTCGCAGCCTGGGCGGCGGTCAGCGCGGTGCCATCGTAATTGGCTGCTGTCGAAACGAAGGCGGTGGTGATGTTCGCCGCCGACGACAGACGCACGCCCGATGCGCCGAGATCGGTGGCCACTACGCCCTGCGTACCGGTCTGTGCATTGATCGCGGCGACCGCTGCGGCTCGGTTGGTGGCCGCATTGTTCGAAGTGTTCACCGAGATCGTGGTGCCGTTGATAGTGAACTCGGTCGCGCCCGCGTTGAACACGCCGCTCGGGTTTGCCGTTTGGCCGAGGGCGCCGAGACCGAGTGCTTGGGCCGCCTCGCTGGCGGTGAGATTGGTGCCATCCACGGTGGCGGCGCTCGAAACGAACGCCGTGGTGAAGCTGCTCGATGAGGTGAGGCGGACACCCGAGGCCGCATCGTTCACGGCTGTCACGCCGGTAGTGCCGGTCTGTGCATTGATCGCGGCTACGGTGGCGGCGCGGTTGGCGGCCAAATCACTCGTCGCATTGACGAGGATGTTGGTGCCATTGATGGTCAGTGTGGTCGTGCCATCGGCGAACACTCCGGGAGGCACACTTTGCGCCTGACCGTTGTTGGTCGCCGTCAGGTTTTGCAGCGCGGCGACGCCTGAGGCTTTGCGCGCATTGAACGCAGCCACGAAGTCATTGCGCATCGCCTCGTCCTTCTGTGCGCTCGTGGCAGCCGGGTTGAGAGGTGTGACCAGCACATCGATGGCTGCGCCGTTCACGGTCACGCTGATGGGCGGCTCGAGTGCGTTGAAGGTGGTCGTGGTGTTTGTCGAAGTTGCGCTGATCGTATTCGGCAAGGCGGCAGCCGAGAGGTTCGTGACGCTGGTCGTGGCGTTGATGGCGGCAACCAGGTTCGGAGCACCCTGGACGAAGGTGCCGAGGGAATACACCGTGCCGTACAAGTTGACGGACTGGGCCGCGGAGACGGCGGGTCCGGTCAGCACAATGGGTACCGTCATGTTGATGGTATTTGACTCGCCGATATCGATCGCTTTGGCGCTCTTGAGGCCGACGGTGATGGTTTCTCCGCCCATCGCACCGACTTGGAACTTGGCGTTCGTAAAGGTGCCATCGAGCAAGGAGATGCCGTTGAACTTGACGACCCCGGCGATGCGGTTGATCTCTGCCTTGAGCTGATCGACCTCGTTCGTGAGCGATTCACGATCAGCCGTGACGGTGGTTCCGTTGGCCGCTGCAGTCGCCAGAACGCGCATCCGCTGCAGGGTGTCTGCGATGGAGCCGAGGCCGCCTTCGGCCGTTTCCAAGATCGAGATCGCATCGCCGGCATTGCGGATCGCCATGCCGTAGCTCTTGATCTGAGAGCCCATGCGAGCGGCAATACTTACCCCGGCCGCATCATCTGCAGCACTATTGATGCGCACGCCCGTGTTCAGGCGCTGCATCGAGGTTGCCAACTCCCTGGTGTTGTTCAGCAACGAGCGCTGAACAGCCAAGGCCGCAACATTACTGTTGACGGACATAGACAAGCGACCACTCCGTTGGGGGTGAGGGTCATTGGGGTAACTCATAGGCAGTAACGGCCGAAGGCGACCAGAGTTTAGTTGCACTGTTCCGGTAGTTGCGCTGCTCCCAGGGGGCAGGACTCCGACTGCGGATAGCGCCCCAAACGAGAAAGCCCGCATTGCTGCGGGCTTTCTTGACGACTAAGGCTGCTCAGTGGGCTCAGCGCTTGTTCGCCTCTTCCACCACCTTCTCGGCCACGTTGCGCGGCACGAGATCGTAGTGCGAGAACTCCATCGTGTACGACGCGCGGCCGCTCGACATGGCGCGCAGCTGGCCGATGTAGCCGAACATTTCCGACAGCGGCACGGTGGCCACGACGGCGATGTTCGTGCCACGCTCGAGCTGATCCTGGATCGAGCCACGACGACGGTTGATGTCGCCGATGACATCGCCGAGGTAATCACCCGGGGTCACCACTTCGACCTTCATCACAGGTTCGAGCAGCACGGGGGCGGCCTTGCGGATACCCTCGCGGAAGCAGGCCTTGGCGGCGATTTCGAACGTCAGTGCGTTCGAGTCGACGTCGTGGTAGCTGCCATCGAATAGTGTGGCGCGGAAGTCGACAGTCGGGAACTTCGCCAGCACACCTTCGTCCATTTGCATGCGCAAGCCCTTCTCGACCGAGGGCACGTACTCGCGAGGCACTGAGCCGCCGACGGTGGCATCGACGTACTCGAAGCCCGCGCGGCGCTCGGGGGGCGCGAGCGTGAGCCCCCCTTCGGCGACCTGGCCTGAACCGCCGGTCTGCTTCTTGTGTACGTATTGCTCTTCGATCGAGCGCGTAAAGGCTTCGCGGTAGGCAACCTGAGGCTCACCCATCGTACCTTCGACGTTGAACTCGGTACGCATGCGATCGAGCGTGACGTCGAGGTGCAACTCACCCATGCCGCGCAGGATGGTCTGACCCGTTTCGCGATCGGTCTCGAGACGCAGCGAAGGATCGGCACGGACCATCTTGCCGAGTGCGGCGTTGAACTTCTCGAGTTCGCCCTTGACCTTGGGCTGCACCGACACGCTGATCACCGGCTCGGGGAAGCGCATGCGCTCGAGCACGACTTGCTTGTCGGAATCGCAGAGCGTGTCGCCCGTGTCGGTTTCGGCGAGCGAGACGAGCGCGATGATGTCACCGGCGCGGGCCTCTTCGATGGGGTTCGCTTCCTTGGCGAACATCTCGACCATGCGGCCGATCTTTTCGCGCTTGCCGCGTGTGGAGTTGGTCACCGAGGCGCCCTTGGTGAGCACGCCCGAGTAGACGCGCACGAAGGTCAGCGCGCCGTAGGCGTCGTTGATGACCTTGAACGCGAGCGCCGCGAATGGCTCGTCATCCGAGCACACGCGCTCGCCGATCGGCTTACCGTCGGCATCGACGGTCTTGATCGACGCGACGTCGGTCGGAGCCGGAAGATAGTCGACGACAGCGTCGAGCACCTGCTGCACGCCCTTGTTCTTGTAGGAAGAACCGCACAGCACCGGATTGAAGGCGCCGGTGACCGTGCCCTTGCGCAAGCAGGCACGCAGCGTTTCGGTGGAGGGCACCTTCTCTTCGAGCAGGTAGGCTTCCATCGCCGCATCGTCCATCTCGAGGCAGGTGTCGATGAGTTCCTTACGGTACTGCTCGGCCTTGGCGAGGATCTCGCGGTCGGTCGGCACGGCAATGCCGAGTCGATCGGCGATGTCCGGGGTCACCTCGAGCACCTGCCACTCGGCGTCCTTGTCGTCCGAGTCCCATACCAAGGCTTTCATTTCGACGAGATCGATCATGCCCTTGAAGTTGTCTTCTGAGCCGATCGGGATCTGGATCGGCAGCGGACGGGCGCCGAGGCGCTTCTTGATCATGTCGACGCAGCGCGTGAAGGAGGCGCCGCTGCGGTCCATCTTGTTGACGTAGCAAATACGCGGCACGCCGTAGTTGTCGGCGAGGCGCCAGTTCGTCTCAGACTGCGGCTCAACGCCGGCCACGCCGTCGAACACAACCACCGCACCGTCAAGTACGCGCAGCGACCGATTGACTTCGATCGTGAAGTCGACATGCCCCGGGGTGTCGATGACATTGATCTTCTTTTTGCGCCAAAACGCCGACACTGCGGCACTTTGGATGGTGATGCCGCGCTTCTGCTCCTGCTCGAGGTAGTCGGTCGTCGTCGACGTCTTCAGATCCTTGGTGTCGTGGATGTCGATGATGGTGTGCTTGCGCCCGGTGTAATAAAGAATACGCTCGGTGGTCGTGGTCTTTCCGGCATCGACGTGGGCGATGATCCCGATGTTGCGGATGTCGGCAAGGGCAGTTGTACGGGGCATGGCAGCTTCCAGTAATGAGGGGTC
>JBJTBK010000183.1:0-4143 GCA_046091245.1 Nevskiaceae bacterium
GAGGCACCGCCCATTGCTTCGCCGCGGCTTGCAGCAACGAGGCGCGCGCCATGGCACCCGCCTCGCGCAGCGGCTGCCACAGATCGCGGATGCTGCTTGAACCGCCCGTCATCATCACGCTGAACTCGCGCACCACGCGAGCCACCACGTGCTCGGTCGCATCGCGAAGCGCCCCTTGCTGACCGGGATGAAAGGGCAATCCATCGACGACCGCCGCGAGATTGTTGTAGACGCTGTCGATGGGGGCCGGAGCGAGGCGTACCGCGGCCGGATCGCAGTCGAGTTCCTCGGCCAGCAGCATCAGCAAGCCCGTATGCGTACCCTGCCCCATCTCAGCCCGCGGCATATAGAGCGTGATGGAGTCATCCGCTCCGATGCGCACCCAAGCGTTGGGCTCAAAGAGCTGCGCAGTGGAACTCTCGCCGCCGCTACGGTGCAATCGCTGCCGCACGGGCCAGGCTGCCCAACCGACGGCCAGTCCGGCCAAGGCGCCGACGGAACCTACGGTGGCCCAAAGAAATGTTCGACGTTTCATACCGCACGTGCTCCGGGCAGGCCGAATGCGGAACGCTTGAGCTGCTCGATCTCATCGCGCAGCCGCGCCGCCTCTTCAAACTCGAGGTTTCGTGCGCGCTTGAACATCTCCGTTTCGAGCTGCTTCATGCGACGCATCGCCTGCTCTGGCGCAAGCGCAACTGGCGCATTCGCTGCGGCAGCTCCGGCGCGTCCCGCCGTGCGTCCGCCGGCCGCTGAGCGACCCGCCGATTTGCCGCCTTGACCGGTGCCACGTCCGGAGAGTGCCGCCGCAAAGCCCTCGGCGCGCGCGCCCTCCATCACGTCCACCACTTGCTTGACGATGCCACGCGGCACGATCCCGTGGCGCTCATTGAACTCGAGCTGCTTGCGTCGCCGCCGCGCGGTCTCTTCGATCGCCCGCTGCATCGATCCTGTGACTCGATCGGCATACAGAATCGCCCGCCCGTTGAGATTGCGCGCCGCACGACCGATCGTCTGGATCAATGAATTTTCCGAGCGCAGGAAGCCTTCTTTGTCGGCATCGAGGATTGCCACGAGGGCGACCTCGGGCATATCAAGACCCTCGCGCAGCAGGTTGATGCCAATCAGTACGTCAAATACGCCGAGGCGCAGATCACGGATGATCTCGCTACGCTCCACCGTCTCGATGTCTGAGTGCAGGTAGCGAACCTTGATGCCGTGCTCATCGAGATACTCGCTCAGATCCTCTGACATGCGCTTGGTCAGCGTGGTAATGAGCACACGCTCACCACGCTCGACGCACTGGCGGATCTCGGAGAGCACATCTTACACCTGCGTACGCACGGGACGAACCTCTACCTGAGGGTCGACAAGACCCGTGGGCCGAACCACCTGCTCGACGACCTGCGAGGCGTGTCTTCCCTCGTACTCACCAGGGGTTGCCGAGACAAAGATCATCTGCGGCGCGAGGCGCTCCCACTCCTCGAACTTGAGCGGACGATTGTCGAGCGCCGAAGGCAGCCGAAAGCCGTATTCGACCAGCGTTTCCTTGCGCGACCGATCGCCCTTGTACATGGCCCCAAGTTGCGGCAGCGTCTGGTGACTCTCGTCCACGACCAGCAGCGCGTTCGGCGGCAGATAGTCATACAGACAGGGAGGCGGCTCGCCCGGCTCACGCCCCGAGAGATACCGTGAGTAGTTCTCGATACCGGCGCAATAGCCGACCTCTTTCATCATTTCCATGTCGAACAGGGTGCGCTGCTCGAGGCGCTGCGCCTCGACGAGCTTGTCGGCCGCGCGTAATTCCGCGAGCCGCTCGCGCAACTCGTCGCGAATCAAGTCGATGGCGCCGATCAAACGATCCTTCGGCGTGACGAAGTGGGTGCCGGGATAGACCGTGTACCGCGGTACCTTGCGCAGCACGTTGCCCGTGAGCGGATCGAACACCGCGAGCGATTCGATGGTCTCATCGAACAACTCGACGCGAATCGCTTCGCGCTCGGACTCGGCGGGGAAAATATCGACTATGTCACCGCGCACCCGAAACGTACCCTGGCTGAAGTCGATTTCGTTGCGCGTGTACTGCATGTCGGCCAAGCGCCGCAGCAATTTGCGCTGATCGAGGATCTCGCCACGCACCAAGTGCAGCACCATGGCGAGGTAGGCCTGCGGATCACCAAGGCCGTAGATCGAGGAGACGGTCGCCACGATGATGGCGTCCGGCCGCTCGAGCAGCGCCTTGGTGGCCGACAAACGCATCTGCTCGATGTGCTCGTTGATCGACGCATCCTTCTCGATATAGGTATCGCTCGAGGGTACGTAGGCTTCGGGCTGGTAGTAGTCGTAATACGAGACGAAGTACTCGACCGCGTTGTCCGGGAAGAACTCGCGAAATTCCCCGTACAACTGCGCTGCGAGGGTCTTGTTATGCGCAAGCACCAATGTCGGGCGTTGCACCGCTCGGATAACGTTCGCAATCGTGAAGGTTTTGCCACTGCCCGTAACACCGAGCAGCGTCTGGTGCGCGAGACCTGTCTGTAACCCCTCGACGAGTGAGGCGATCGCAGCAGGTTGATCGCCCGCGGGTGTGTACTCGGACTGCAGACGAAAGAGGCTCATGGCTTCGGCTACTATAAACCCCGAGCCTCATTCCCCCCAGTCCCGAAGTGGCCGGAGTACCCCGCGGTGTCGATTTCACTCTCCCGTCGCGTGCAACGCGTCAAACCGTCACCCACCATGGCCGCCACGGCGCGTGCGGCGAAACTCAAGGCGCAGGGCCGCGACATCATCAGCCTGACGGCGGGTGAGCCAGATGTCGCGACACCCACGATGGCGGCAGAGGCCGGCATTTCAGCCATCCGCGAAGGCGCCACGCGCTACACCGATGTCGGCGGTACCGCCGAGCTCAAGCAAGCCATCTGCGACAAGTTCGCCGCCGACAACCATCTGCACTACAACCGCGCGCAGATCCTGGTCTCCTGCGGCGCCAAACAGACCCTCTTCAACTTGTGCATGGCGGTGCTCGACCCGGGCGACGAGGTGATCATCCCGGCGCCGTATTGGGTGTCCTATCCCGACATGGTGCGCCTCGCCGATGCGTCGCCCGTCATCGTCGACACGTCGATTGAGTCGGGCTACAAGCTCATGCCGCAGCAATTGGCAGCGGCGATCACACCGGCGACACGCCTGCTGTTGATCAACTCCCCCTGCAACCCCACTGGCGCCGCCTACTCGCGCGCCGAGTGGCAGCAACTCGGCGAAGTGCTGGAGGCTCACCCGCGAGTGCTCATCGGCACAGATGACATCTACGAAAAGATCTGGTGGGCCGATGAGCCCTTCAGCACCATCGCTGAAGTCTGTCCGGCCCTCTACGACCGAACCATTACGATCAACGGCGTATCGAAAAGCCACGCGATGACCGGTTGGCGCATCGGCTACTGCGGCGGCCCCGCGGAGGTCATTACGGCGATGGCCACGATTCAGGGTCAGAGCACCTCCAACCCCTCGAGCGTGTCGCAGCGGGCCGCGCTCGCGGCGCTGCGCGGTGATCAGGGCTGCGTGGCGACGATGAACGCGGAGTACCGGCGCCGGCACGATTTCTTCATCCCGGCACTCGCCGCCCTGCCCGGCTTCGAGTGTCGGCGGGCCGAGGGCAGTTTCTACGCTTTCGTTCGTCTCAACGGCGCCCTGCAGCGCCTCGGACTGCCCGACGATCAGACATTTTGCGATCAACTGCTCGAGACGGAGGGGCTCGCGTTGGTGCCGGGCAGCGGGTTCGGTGCGCCTGGGCATGTTCGTTTGTCGTTCGCCACCAGCCGCGCACAGCTCGAGGCAGCCCTCGAACGGCTCGGACGGGTTTTGCGCTCCGCTTGACGGCACCCGGCGCTTTCTTGAGAATGCGCGCCTTCTTTCTGCCGCCCGTACCCCGGTAGCTCAGTCGGTAGAGCGTCGGACTGTTAATCCGCAGGTCGTTGGTTCGAGTCCAACCCGGGGAGCCATCCACACCGTCAATAATGCATCTCGTCGGGAGATGCCGTGAAGCGCTCGACGGCGTCGAGGATGATTTTTCGCGCTTGCGTCGCGTCGCCCCAGCCACTGATCTTCACCCACTTGCCGGGTTCGAGATCTTTGTAGTGCTGAAAGAAA
>JBJTBK010000184.1:0-5765 GCA_046091245.1 Nevskiaceae bacterium
CCTTTTCCTGCAACGTGGCGAGGGCACTGAGGTCACGCCCGATCGCGACACTACGGCCATCGCCGTTCAGCGGCCGTAGGCTGTACGGCACGGCGACGGTGTCATTGCCACCGGGGGCGGGGTGGTTGAGCTGGCGCGGCAAGGACTCTGTGGCGGAAAGATCCGCCATCAACAAATCGACCTTGGGCCGGCTGTCGGTGGTGACCACATCGATAAAGGGGCGCCCAACCCAGTCGGGTTGCAGCGCCGAAGACAGCGCCTTGCTGCCGATCGACACGTCGCGGATCACGCCGCGCTTATCGAGCAGCAGGGCAATGTCCGCTGCCGCGTTGATGAGACCTGAGACCGTCTCGCCGTCGAGTCCGGTTAGGGCCTTCCTTGGCGCCTTGAATGTGTTCACTGTGAAACCGTGTCAGTTCCCTTGACTCACCCACTCCAGCAATCGCTCTGCCTGAGCCACGGCCTCGCGTGCATCAACCGCCGTGGCATCGGCTCCAACCTGTGTCACCCGATCCGGATGACCGACAAAAGGCCTTCCACCCACCATGACGCGAATGCCGCGATGCAGCGAGCTGCGCCGGATACGCCGGACCAGGGCGGCAAGCGCCTCGAGTTGCTCCGGTGCACCGATGGACACGCCAACGAACGCGAACCACTCCGTATTGACGAGTGACAGTATATCGTCGTCGCTCGCACCAGGGGCGTCCCACACATCCCAATGCGCACGCCGCAGCATTTCCGCGACGATCTGCGTGCCGAATACATGTTGTTCGCCCGGCAGCGAGACCAGCAGCATCCTTCGCCCGCCAGCTCCCGAGGTGCCCGGCCCGGTAACCTCACCGCTTAAATCGTGCGCAATGCCCTGCAGATATCGCAGTCCAACCGTGACACCAATGAAATCGGCGCACTCGGTCTCCCACATCGCACCAAGGTGTCGGGCTGCGGGAGCCAGCAGGTCAAGCAACAGGGCTTCCGTGTCGACGCCGCGCGCCCGAACCGCTGTGACGAAGCGCTCGGCTTCGGCTTTTTCGCGGCGTAGCACTAAATCCGCCAGGTGTTTGACGTCATTGACCGTCGGCTGGCTTGCGGGTCGTGAATGCAGCTCGCCATCGGCGACGCCGGCGGGACGCTCAGGCTCCGCCCGAGGGCTTTGCCGACGATGCGCGAGGAGCAGGCGCGGAATAACCTCGCCTTCGATGGTGTGGAGTAGTGTGTCGCGACCCCCGCTTCGCGGAGGGCAACGTTGTGATGAGAAGTCCATATTCAACCCGCCTCGCGCGCGACTCGGTGCTCCCACCCAGCTGCGCGCCGTCGAAGTACGACTTCCTTGTGGATCGGTCCGGTGGCGGTCAGTCGCCCCGTTAACCCCCTCTCGAAGTCTTACCTTACCTGTATATTTTCGCGGTGGCTATTTGTCAACCTATGTGGACGTCATTTTTAATTGACACTTACCGAGTCCTTCACTAGATTGGCACTGGATTAGTCGGCGCGAGTACCGCCATGACCGAGCCCCGCAAGGCAGCCGTCGGCCGCCCGTTGTACACCCCCGAGGAGCGCATCCGCCGGGACGGATCCCCGTGGACGATCGTGCAAGGCGTCTTGGCACCGCTGCAACTGCTCGCCTTCCTCATCAGCCTGTGGTTGGTGCTACGGTTTCTGCAGACTGGCGAGGGCGCGGAGGCCGCCACCGTGTCGGTCATCGTCAAGACACTGTTCCTCTACGCCATCATGGTCACCGGCGCGATCTGGGAAAAGCGCGTCTTCGGCGTGTGGCTGTTTGCGCCGAGTTTTTATTGGGAAGACGTGGTCAGCATGCTCGTGATCGCCCTGCACACGGCCTATCTGTATGCGTTCCTGACCGGCATCCTCGATGTTCGCGAGCAGCTGCTCCTCGCCCTGGTCGCCTACGCGAGCTACGTGATCAACGCGCTGCAGTTCTTCTACAAACTGCGCCTCGCCCGACGTGAGCCGGCGAGTGCGACCGCGCTCGATGCTTCAACTGGAACTTGGGTGACCGAGCGATGAGCCTGCCGCGCTGGGCCCAAGACTCGCGCCTCCTGCCGTTCGCCGACGCGGCGAGCGCCGATCTGCCGCTGCGACGACTGCTACGACTGTCGCTGTTTCAAGTCTCGGTGGGCATGGCCCTCGCCCTGCTCAACGGCACGCTCAATCGCGTCATGATCGTTGAGTTGCACGTACCCGCGTGGATCGTCGCAGCCATGGTTGCCTTGCCGCTGCTGTTCGCGCCGTTTCGCGGCTTTCTCGGTTTCCACTCCGACAACCATCGTTCAGTGCTCGGCTGGCGGCGCGTGCCGTATCTGTGGTTCGGTACGCTGCTGCAATATGGCGGGCTCGCCATCATGCCGTTCGCGCTGATGGTGTTGAGTGGCACGGGTCGCGGTCCGGTGGAGATCGGTCAAGCGGGCGCGGCACTCGCGTTCCTGATGGTGGGCGCCGGGTTGCACGCGACCCAGACGGCAGGACTTGCGCTGGCGACGGATCTGGCGCCCAAAGAAACCCGGCCGCGGGTGGTGGCGCTGATGTACGTCATGCTCCTCGTTGGTATGGTCGGTGCCTCGTTGCTGTTCGGCTGGCTGCTCGGCGGCCGCTACTCGCACCTGCGTCTCATCCAGACGATCCAGGGCGCCGCGGTGATCACGTTCGTGCTCAACGTGATTGCCCTCTGGAAGCAGGAACCTCGCGATCGAACGCGCAGCGCCGTGGCGTCGGAACAGCCGAAGTTCCGCCGTGTCTGGCGCGACTTCACAGCGGCCCGACCCACCCGCCGCTTGCTCGCGACGGTGGGTTTCGGCACGGCTGCCTTCAGCATGCAGGATGTGCTGCTCGAACCTTACGGCGGCGCGATCCTGCATATGGAAGTCGGCGCCACGAGTCTGCTCACGGCGTTGTCAGCAGGCGGCGCACTGTTGGCCTTCGGCGGTTCCGCCCGCGCACTGCGGCGCGGTGCGGATCCACTGCGAATTTCAGCCCTCGGCATTCTGGTCGGCGTGCTGGCCTTCGCTGCAGTCGTGTTCGCCGACCCACTCGGCTCGCCCACCCTGTTTCGCGTCGGTGCACTGCTGATCGGTCTCGGCGGCGGCGTGTTCTCAGTGGGAACGCTGCTCGCCGCGATGAGCCTCGAGCGCAGCGACAACGGCTTGGCACTCGGCGCTTGGGGCGCAGTGCAGGCCACGGGTGCGGGCCTTGCCATCGCGCTCGGTGGCGCTGCCTGCAATCTGATCGGCGACATGGCGGTCCGCGGCGAATTGGGACCGGCACTGGTATCGCCGGCCACCGGCTACTTGTTCGTGTACCACGTCGAGATCGCCCTGTTGTTCGCCGCGCTGGTGGCGATGGGTCCGCTGGTCCGTCGTAGCGCAGCACCGACGCTCGCCTCGGGGCGACAGTCTTTGGGATTGGCAGAGATGCCTGGTTGATAAGGTTTGGTTGATAGGGACGTTGAGTGATCGATTTATTGAGGGAGTGAGCACATGACTAACAATTTCCTTGAGTACACCGATACGGCGCAGATTGCGCTTTACGGATTCTGGATTTTCTTTGCCGGCTTGATCTGGTACCTGCATCGCGAGGACAAGCGCGAGGGCTATCCGCTCGATACACATCGTGTCGATCGCAATGGCAATCCAGTGCAAGTCGAGGGTCTGCCGCCCGTACCGTGCCCGAAAACCTTTCTGCTGGCCGATGGCAGCACCGTGCAGGCGCCGAGCGCTTCGCGTGATGATCGTAGGCCGGTGGCCGCGCGCCAACTCGGCTGGGATGATCGCTACGGCCCAGACGTCGGTGCACCACTCGAACCTACCGGCGACCCGATGGTCGATGGTGTCGGCCCTGCCGCGTACGCCGAGCGCGTCGATCAACCGGAGCGCATGCTCGACGGATCGCCGATGATCGTGCCGATGCGCTCGGTCAGCGGTTGGAGCATCGCCTCGCGTGACCCGGATCCGCGCGGCATGACCGTGATCGGTCTCGACGGTGCGCAAGCGGGCGTGGTTCGCGACGTGTGGGTCGACAAAGCTGAGCCGCAGATCCGCTACCTCGAAGTCGAACTGAGCCCCGGCGGACGCCCCGTGTTGCTGCCGTCAGGCTTCGTCCGTTACGACGCCACCGGTCGCAAAGTGAAAGTCATCGCGATCACGGCGGGTCAATTCGCGGGCGTGCCCTCGATCGCCAGCGCAGAGCAAGTCACCAAACTCGAAGAGGACCGCATCACGGCCTACTTCGGCAGTGGTCACTTGCTCGCCGTGCCCTCACGCAGCGAACCGCTGATCTGACCCGCATGGCTACGCGCGCGGTATTCAGCGAGCACGACAGCGAACCCGTTCGCGGTCTGCCTGCGGTCTTGCCGGAAGGCGAGCGTGTGTTGTTGCAGGGGGCGCCGGACTGGCGCTCCCTGGCTCTCAACGCCTACCAAGTGCGTACGCTGGCGTATTACTTTGGCGCCATCGTGCTGGCACGAGGCATCTACCTCGTGAGCACTGGCAGTTCGATCGGCGATGCACTGCAAGGGTGCGTAGGCCCGGCGGTGTTCTCCCTCATCGGTCTTGGTCTACTCACGGGCGTGGCGGCGCTGGCCGCCCGCAGTACGCTCTACACCATTACCAACCGGCGTATCGTGCTGCGGCAAGGCATCGCCCTATCGAGTTCACTCAATCTACCGCTCGGTAAGCTGCACTCGGCGAATCTACGCGATCGAGGCGATGGCTCCGGCGACATCGCGCTCGTGCTGCTGCCTGACGAGCGCGTGAGTTACCTCTGGCTATGGCCGCACGTGCGTACCCTGCGCATCACGCGACCGCAGCCGATGCTGCGCAGTCTTACGGACGTGCAGGAAGCCGGCCGGATCCTCAGCCGCGCCTTCGCCGCCGTTGTCTCGCGCAGCAACGTCACGGTCGATGACACGACTCTTCAATCCCCGCACGGCTCGAATGTGGTGACAGCCGAGGGGCAAGCGTGAGCACGCAGCGCCATGACTTTCCGCGACCGATGCTGTTTGCAGCGGCGGCGCTGATCGTCGGCTCGTTGTTCGTGGCCACCGTCGGCGCGCTGACGCGGCAAGAGGCCCCTGCCCTGCGCAGCGATGAGATCGTCGCCGCCTACGACATCCGCTTTATCGACCAACCCGATGGCGGACTGACGGCAATGCTCGCCGATGGCGCGGTGCTCGCGAAAATGAGCAGCGAGGAATCGGGATTTGCGCGCGGCATCCTTCGCGGCCTCGGACGAGGCCGTAAACTTTCGGGCGCTGCCGAGCAAGACCCGTACCGGCTGGTGCGTACCCGCGACGGTCGACTGCTACTCGAGGATGACGTGAGCGGAGTCAGCATCGAACTCGGCGTGTTCGGCTCAGACAACGCCGAATCCTTCGCGCGGCTCTGGCGTGCCGGAGACGCCCTCAAGCCAGCGCGCACCGGATGATCGACTGGACCCTGCTGTGTGGGTCCCTCCTACTCACCGTTGCGGTGTGGTGGGGTGGCACAGGCCTCATCGCCTGGCTGATCGGTCGATCGATCGAAACCTACCCCTCGCTACTGCGCGGTACCTTCGCGGTGAGCGTCATCGCCCTTGTCGCAGTACTGGTCTCGCGTGATGTACAGAGCGTCGCCGGCGCAGCGCTCGCCTTTCTGGGAGCGATCGGTATCTGGGCCGGCATCGAAGTCAGTTTTCTCACCGGTCGGATCACCGGTCTCACACCGCGAGCCTCCGCCAAGGCCCATGGACACGGCTGGCGTCATGCGATCGAAGCG
>JBJTBK010000185.1:0-5485 GCA_046091245.1 Nevskiaceae bacterium
ATACATTGCCGCTGGTGATGTGTATCAGCTGGTGTTGTCGGTCCGTTTCGGTGGCCGCGCCGATATCGACCCTTTCGAGGCATATCGAGCACTGCGACTGATCAATCCATCGCCCTACATGTATTACTGCGCGATGGATGATGTGACCGTGGTCGGCTCATCACCCGAGGCGCTGGTGAAGCTCTCGCACGGTCAAGCGCAGCTGCGGCCGATTGCGGGCACCCGACCGCGCGCGGCGGATGAAGCAGAAGATCAGCGTCGGGAACGTGAACTGCTGGCTGATGCCAAAGAAAATGCCGAACACGTCATGCTCGTCGATTTGGCGCGCAATGATCTCGGTCGTGTAGCCCAGCCGGGTAGTGTGCATGTTGGGCCGTACCGCTCCATCGAGCGCTACAGCCATGTGATGCACATGGTGAGCGGTGTGCGCGGTGAGTTGGCCACCGGGCGTGACGCGTTCGACCTCTTCGCCGCAGCGTTTCCGGCTGGGACGCTGGTGGGCGCGCCCAAGGTGCGTGCCATGGAAATCATTGGCAAACTCGAGCCGGTGCGGCGCGGTCTCTACGGCGGAACGGTCGGCTACTTTGGTGCGCAGGGTGACATGGATCAGGCCATCACCATTCGTACGCTGGTGTTTCGTGGCGACGAGTACAGCTATCAAGCCGGTGCCGGCATCGTCGCCGACAGCCATCCGCAAAGTGAGTACGAAGAAGTGCTGGCGAAAAGCGGTTCGGCCGTGCGAGCGCTGGCGATGGCAGGAGAAGGGCTATGACGGGTGCGGCCGGGCAGGGCGTGCGGCTGCTGCTCATCGACAACTACGACTCCTTCACCTACAACCTGGTTCAGGCTTTTCTCGTGCTTGGCGCTGAGGTGATCGTGCATCGCAACGATGCACTGAGCGTGCCGCAGGCGATGGCCTTGGCGCCGACGCATCTGTGCATTTCGCCGGGGCCCGGTACGCCCTACGACGCGGGTGTGTCGATGGAGATGATTCGCGCCTTTGCCGGCGTTGTGCCGGTATTCGGCGTGTGCCTCGGTCACCAGTCGATCACCGAGGTGTTCGGTGGCAAAGTGGTGCGCGCGGGGCGACTGATGCACGGCAAGACATCGATGGTCACGCACGACGGACAAGGCCTGTTCACGGGCCTGCCAGATCCGTGCGAGGTCGGTCGCTACCATTCTTTGATCGCGCAGCCGGAGACTCTGCCGCCGGAGCTGGTCGTCACAGCGCGCACCGCCGAAGGCGAAATCATGGGCCTGCGTCACCGAGCGCTGGTGGTCGAAGGTGTGCAATTTCACCCCGAGAGCGTGCTGACGCCCGATGGCCCCGCGCTGATGGCGAATTTCCTTCGTCAACGCAGCGCACGTCGCGAGGGAGCGATGGGCCATGGATGACAAGGCGCTGCGTGCGGCGCTCGAGCAGTTGCTGGAGCGGCATGATCTGACCGAAGAGCAAGCGTCGGCGGTGCTCACGACGCTGACCACCGAGGTGCCGCCAGCGCTGGCGGGTGCGCTGCTGGCCGCCTTGCGTGCCAAGGGTGTGGTGGCTGATGAATTGCGTGGCTTTGCTCGTGCGATGCGCTCGCTCGCTCGGCGTCCTGCTATCGATGCCGAACTCGCCGCCCGGTCCATCGATATCGTGGGCACCGGCGGTGATGCATCGGGCAGCGTCAACGTGTCCCCCGGCACGGCACTGCTTGTCGCCGCCTGCGGGGTACCCGTCATCACGCACGGTAATCGTTCGGTATCGAGTCGCTCCGGCAGTGCGGATGTGCTCGAGCAACTCGGTTTGCCGCTGCCGCTTGATGACCTGCAGGCCGGTGAGTGTCTGGTACGCACTGGCTTCACGTTTTTGTTCGCGCCTTACTACCACCCGGCGATGAAGGCGATTGCGCCCGTGCGACAGGCGCTCGGGATACGCACCATTTTTAACGTCCTCGGACCCCTCACCAACCCCGCGGCGCCCGCGTATCAGCTGACCGGGGCCTTTAGCGAACCGGTGGCTTCATTGATGGCCGATGCGTTAGCACGCATGCCGGGACTCAAGCGGGCGTTTGTGGTGCATGCCGTCAATGGCTGGGATGAGCCGACGCCGATCTGCGAGTTCACGCTTTTCGACGTACAGTCCGGGCAGGTTCGTCGCAGCGTCCGCCGCCCCGAGGATTATGGCCTGCGCCGTTGCCGAGCGGAGGAGCTCGCGGGCGGTGATGCCAGCGTGAATGCGGCGTCACTGCGTGCGGTGCTGCGCGGTGAGGATCGCGGTGGGCACCGTGATGCGCTACTGCTGGGCGCGGCGCTGGCTCTCGAGTGCACGGGGGTCGTAGCGGATCATTTGGCCGGTCTGCAAGTGGCGGCTCAGGCGATCGACTCGGGTCGGGCCGCGCAGGTGCTCGAGGAGCTGGCGGCGTTTGGTCACGGGGTGCGCAAGCCGTGACGAGTGGGGATTTTCTCGCTGGCATGGCAGCAAGCTCGCGCGCGCGAGTTGTAGCCGCCAAAGAAATCACGCCGGAATCCGTGCTGCTCGAGAGAATCGCAATGCTGCCGCCCGCTACTGAACTGCGCCTGGCGAGCGCGGGGTTTGATCTGATCGCAGAAATGAAACTGCGCTCCCCGGCACTGGGTACCTTGCAGACGTCGGCCGATGCGGGCGCGGATGCGCGCATCGATGCCTATGCGGACGGCGGTGCTGCGGCGATTTCGGTGCTGACTGAAGCCACGCGTGTTGATGGTGCGCTTGAGCACCTGCAGCAGGCTGCAGTACGACTGCGGGCCCGTGGTCATCGCGCGGTTCCCGCCATGCGGATAGATTTTCTGGTCGACCCGTATCAGGTGCTCGAGGCACGTGCGGCAGGTGCGGGCGGCGTGTTACTGATCGTGCGCATGTTGTCGCGTGATGCGTTGGCGTCATTGCTTGAGGTGGCCTTGGCGCAAGGCTTATTCGTGTTGCTCGAAGCCTTCGACGAGCGCGATATCGACTCAGCCGTCGCGTTGCTGGAACCCCATCGCTCCAAGGCTCGTACTAGTACGGGCGCTGAGCGTTTGCTGCTCGGTGTGAATTGTCGCGACCTTGTCACTCTGAAGGTGATTCCCGATCGGTGTGCGACGCTCGCGCCCCACTTGCCGCCGTGGATCGCGCGCGTCGCAGAGAGCGGTGTGCTGTCGGCGGCCGATGCGGCAGGAGCGGCGACAGCAGGCTATGACCTTGCACTGGTGGGGGGAGCGCTGATGACGCATCCGACGCCACAGCGCCTCGTGGAGGAGATGTTGCAGGCGGCGCGGGCTGCATGCGGAGCGCGTGAACGCCGATGTTCGTGAAACTCTGTGGCATGAACTCTGAAGCGGCCGTGGCGGCGGCTCTCGAGGCCGGAGCCGATGCGCTCGGTTTTGTGTGTGCACCCTCGATTCGGCGTGTCTCGCCCGTCGAGGCGCATCGGCTCGCGACACCGGCGCGAGGACGCGCCTGCTGTGTGGCAGTGATGCTGCACCCGACGGCGTCCGAGGTGCAGCAGGTCATGCAGGACTTCGCACCGGATGCGTTGCAAACTGATTTGACCGACGAGACGGCGCTCTCGCCTGAGGCGAAGCGGATATGGTGGCCCGTGCTGCGCAGCGGCCAAACGCCGCCCGCATCATTGCCCGCCCGGGTGCTGTTCGAGGGGCCGGTCAGCGGCGCCGGTGAGGCCGCGGATTGGACGATGGCGCGATCCCTCGCGCGGACGACGCAACTGATCCTTGCGGGCGGACTGCATTCGGGTAACGTCGCTACGGCGATCCGTGCCGTGCAGCCATTTGGCGTCGACGTGTCGAGTGGCATCGAGGCCGCGCCAGGGCGCAAGTGTGCTACCCGGATCCAGGAATTTGTGCGTGCTGCGCGTGCAGCCGTTGCGGAGAACCCAGCATGAATGCTCACGTGAAATTTTCGGCCACCGAGCAGAGCGCTTTGCTCGAGCAAGAACTCGCGGGCCGCTTCCCCGATGCGCGCGGACGGTTCGGCCCGTATGGCGGCCGTTACGTGCCGGAGACGCTCATCCCGGCACTCGAGCGTCTCGAGGCGGGCATGCGCGAGCATCTGCACCGCGCGGATTTTCAGGCCGAACTCAGCGACCAGTTGCTGCACTGGGTCGGTCGTCCGACCGCCTTGTCGTACGCGCCGCGCTTGTCGGCCGCCTGGGGCGCGTCGATCTGGTTCAAGCGCGAGGACCTCGCGCACACGGGAGCCCACAAGATCAATAATGCCCTCGGTCAGGCGTTGCTCGCGCAGCGCCTCGGTGCGCGGCGCATTGTCGCCGAGACGGGTGCGGGTCAGCACGGTGTGGCGAGTGCCGCTGCCTGCGCGCGCCTCGGCTTGCCGTGCACGGTGTACATGGGCGCCATCGACATGGAGCGTCAGGCGCCGAACGTGGGACGCATGCGACTGCTCGGTGCCGAGGTCGTACCGGTGACCGGTGGAGATCAGACGTTGCGCGCAGCGATCGATGAGGCCTTGCGCGATTGGGTCGCCGATCCGGACGGTACGTTCTATCTGCTCGGCTCGGCCGTCGGACCGCATCCTTACCCGTATCTCGTCCGCGAACTACAGGCGATCATCGGTCGCGAGGCCCGCGCGCAGTTCCTGCAGCGCAACGGCGCGCTGCCGGACGCTGTCTTCGCCTGCGTCGGTGGCGGTTCCAACTCGATCGGCATGTTCCATGCGTTCGTGCCGGATCGCTCCGTTGCCATCATCGGTATCGAGGCCGGTGGGCGTGGCAGGGGCCTTGGCGAAAATGCTGCGAGCCTCTCCTATGGCTGGCCGGGCGTATTGCAGGGGTGTTACTCACTGCTCTTGCAAGATGAGAACGGTCAGATCCATGAAACGGATTCGATCTCCGCGGGCCTCGACTATCCCGGGGTCGGACCCGAACACGCGCTGCTGCTGGCGGCCGGACGAGTGCACTATGAGTCGGCGACCGATGCCGAAGCCCTCGCCGCGTTGCAGGAATGCTCGCGTCTTGAGGGAATTCTTCCCGCCTTGGAAACGGCGCATGCGCTGCACGGTGCCAAGCGCTGGGCCGCTTCGAACCCCGGTAAGACGGCCATTCTTTGTATGTCGGGGCGCGGCGACAAAGATATGCCGACCTTGCAGCGTACGCTGCTAGCCGGCGGCGCATCCGCCACCGGTCATGTGGGAGCGAAGCCATGAAGCCCCATGCCCGTTTGAGCAGCGCCATTCGCGCCGCGGTCGATCGCGGTGAGCCGGCGCTCGTAGCGTTCATGACGGCCGGGTTTCCGCAGGCTGATCGATTCGCTGAGCATCTCAACGCGGTCGCCTCCGTGGCTGATGTCGTCGAAATCGGCGTGCCCTTCACCGATCCGATGGCCGACGGCATGACGATCCAGCGCTCGAGTCAGGCGGCTCTCAAGCAAGGCGTGAGCCTGAAGTGGATCCTTGCGGAACTCGCAAGGATGCAGCGACCCGAGGCGCCGCTCGTGCTGATGAGTTACCTCA
>JBJTBK010000186.1:0-8263 GCA_046091245.1 Nevskiaceae bacterium
ACTCGTACGCGGTGGTGCGCGGCTGCGATCGCATCGTGCCGGTGGATGTGTATGTGCCGGGGTGTCCGCCGACGGCTGAGGCGCTGCTCTACGGCATCATCCAGCTACAAAAGAAAATCGCGCGCACAAGTTCGGTGACGCGGCCATGAGCGATCTGGCGGCGTTCGCTGCAACCGTGGATGAGGTACTGGCGGGTTCGGCCCACCGCGTTGATTCATTACCAGATGAGCTCGCCTACGAGTGTGAACCCGCCCATCTGCTCGCGGTCGCCACAGCGCTACGCGATCATCCGACGTTGCGCTTTGAAATGCTGGTGGATCTGGCCGGTGTCGACTACCTCGACTACGGCCGCTCGGAATGGAAGACGCTGTCGGCGACCGGGTCGGGGTTCTCGCGCGGCGTCACCCGTTCGGCGGGTCGACCCGCGGGTTCGCTGGAGACCGAGGCGCGCCCCGCGGGGCGGCGTTTTGCGGTGGTGGCGCAGCTCCTGTCGATCAGCGGCAATCGTCGGCTGCGTCTGCGTAGCTTCTGCACCGATGACGAAGAACCCATCATTGACTCGCTCGTCGGGGTATGGGCCTCGGCCAATTGGTTCGAGCGCGAGGCGTTCGACCTCTTCGGTATTTTGTTCCGCGGTCATCCGGATCTGCGTCGTTTGCTCACCGACTACGGCTTCATCGGGCATCCGTTCCGCAAAGATTTCCCGCTGATCGGCAACGTGGAAGTGCGTTACGACCCGGTCAAGCAGCGCGTGGTCTATGAGCCGGTCAGCATCGAGTCGCGCACCCTGGTGCCGCGGGTCATCCGCCACGACAACCGTTACGACCCGGCGTTGATCGAAGGCATGGGGTCGGCAAATGGCTCAGATCCAGTCTTACACCATGAATTTCGGGCCGCAGCATCCGGCGGCCCACGGCGTGCTGCGTCTCGTGCTCGAGCTCGATGGCGAAGTGGTGCAGAAGGCCGATCCGCATATCGGTTTGCTGCATCGCGCCACCGAAAAGCTCGCCGAATCGAAGCCCTTCAATCAGTCCATCGGCTACATGGACCGCCTCGACTACGTGTCCATGATGTGCAACGAGCACGCTTACGTGATGGCGATCGAGCGGCTGCTCGGTGTGACGCCGCCGCTGCGTGCGCAGTACATCCGCACGATGTTCGATGAAATCACGCGCATCCTGAACCATCTGATGTGGCTAGGGGCACACGGGCTCGACATCGGCGCCATGACCGTGTTCCTGCTCGCGTTCAAGGAGCGCGAGGATTTGATGGACTGCTACGAGGCCGTCTCGGGTACGCGCATGCATGCCACGTATTACCGGCCGGGTGGCGTGCATCGCGATCTGGCGCGCGAGATGCCGAAGTACCAGGCTTCGCGTTGGCGTTCGCAGAAGGACGCCGATCGGCTTAACGATGCGCGTGCCGCTGGACTGCTGGAGTTCATCGAAGATTTCACGCGCCGCTTTCCCAAGGCAGTCGACGAGTACGAGACGCTGCTTACCGACAACCGCATCTGGAAGCAGCGTACGGTCAACATCGGCGTGGTCTCGCCAGAGCGGGCCATGCAGCTCGGTTTCTCGGGGCCGATGCTGCGCGGCTCGGGGATCGCCTGGGATCTGCGCAAGATGCAGCCCTACGAGGTGTACTCCGCGCTCGACTTCGACATCCCGGTCGGAGTGAACGGCGATTGCTACGACCGTTACCTCGTGCGCATGGAGGAATTACGCCAGTCGAACCGCATCATCGCGCAGTGCGTGGAATGGCTGAAGCGTAACCCGGGCCCCGTGATGGTGGCCGACGCCAAAGTGCGTCCGCCGCGGCGCGAGAATATGAAGGGCGATATGGAATCGCTCATCCATCATTTCAAACTCATGACCGAAGGCTATTGCGTGCCGGAGTGCGAAACCTACGCGGCGGTCGAGGCACCGAAGGGCGAGTTCGGCATCTATTTGGTATCGGATGGTGCCAACAAGCCCTATCGCCTCAAGTGCCGGGCGCCCGGGTTCCCGCATCTGGCGGCGCTCGAGGAAATGGTCACCGGTCATATGTTGGCCGACGTGGTCGCGGTCATTGGTACCCAAGACATCGTTTTCGGAGAGATTGACCGATGAGTTCCAGTGCGACCGAGGGCGTGCCCACCAGCGACGGGCAACGGTTCGTGCCGGGCGATGGGCCGAACGTGCACTTGCTGAGCGAGCACACGCGCCACGAGATTGACGGCTGGATCAGCCGTTTCCCGGCGGGGCGCCAGCGCTCGGCTACGCTCTCTGCGCTGCGCTTTGCGCAGGAGCAGAATCAGGGTTTTCTCACCGGCCCCATCATGGACGCCGTCGCAGAGTATTTGCGGCTTCCGTCGATTCAGGTCTACGAGGTCGCCACGTTTTACTCGATGTTCGAGACGCACGAGTGCGGACGGCATCACGTCAGCGTCTGCACCAACATCAGCTGTTGGCTGAATGGTGCCGAAGACATCCTCGCGCATTGCGAGCGCAAGCTCGGCATCAAGGTGGGCGAGAGCACGCCGGACAAGCGCATCTTTCTCAAGAAGGAAGAAGAGTGTCTCGCAGCCTGCACTGGCGCGCCGATGATGATGGTCGATCACGAGTTCCACGAGTACCTGACGCCCGAGAAGGTCGACAAGATTCTGGATGGACTGCCATGAGTAACGCGGTAGACAGCTGGCGCGAGCGAATGAACTTGGTCGTATTCGAGTCGATGGGGCTCGATCGGCCGTGGACGCTCGAGACCTATCAGAAGATCGGCGGCTACTCTTCGTGGCGCAAGATCCTCGCCGGCGAAATGACTCGCGAGCAGGTGATCGACGCGGTCAAGGCCTCGGGCTTGCGTGGTCGCGGTGGCGCGGGCTTTCCGACCGGCACCAAGTGGAGCTTCATGCCGCGCAACGCTCCAATGCAGAAGTACGCGGTCTGCAACTCGGACGAGAGCGAGCCCGGCACCTGCCACGATCGTGACATCCTGCGGTTCAATCCGCACGCGCTCGTCGAGGGCCTGGCGATCGGCGGTTACGCCATGGGCGCGACGGTCGGCTACAACTATATCCGCGGCGAGTTCTTGGGTGAACCCGTGCCGCGCTTCGAGGCGGCCGTCAAAGAAGCCTACGAGGCGGGCCTGCTCGGCAAGAACATCCAGGGCTCGGGCATTGACTACGACCTCTTCACTTTCGTGGGTGCCGGCGCCTACATCTGTGGTGAAGAGACCGCCTTGCTCGAGTCGCTCGAGGGCAAGCAGGGTAAGCCGCGATTCAAGCCACCGTTTCCCGCAGCGTTTGGCTTGTACGGTCAGCCGACCACCATCAACAACACGCAGAGCTATGCGTCAGTACCGACGATTCTGCGCAAGGGTCCCGAGTGGTTCGCGAAGCTCGGCACGACCAATGCCGGTGGTACGGTGATTTTCTCGGTCTCGGGACACGTCAACAAACCTGGTAACTACGAGTTGCCGCTCGGCATCCCGTTCAAAGATTTGCTGGAAATTGCCGGCGGGGTCCGCGGCGGACGCAAACTCAAGGCTGTGATTCCGGGTGGATCTTCGGTGAAGGTGGTTCCGGGAGACGTGATGCTCGGGGTCAACATGGACTACGACTCACTGCGCGCGGTTGGCTCCTCGGTGGGCTCGGCGGCGGTCATCGTCATGGACGAGACCACTGGCATGGTGCGCACGCTTGAGCGTATTTCGCGGTTTTACAAGAGCGAGTCCTGCGGCCAGTGCACGCCGTGCCGCGAAGGCACGGGTTGGCTCAACCGCGTGCTCAAGCGCATCGTCGCAGGGCAGGGGCGCATGGAAGATCTGCAGTTGCTGGTCGATGTGGCGGGTCGCATCGAAGGGCACACGATTTGCGCGCTCGGCGATGCCGCGGCATGGCCGGTGCAGAGTTTCCTGCAGAAGTTCCGTCACGAGTTCGAGTACATGATCCAGCATCAGGGGCGCAGCCTCGTCGATGCGCAGCCGGAGGCGGCCTGAGCCGTCGCGGGATTCCAAGAACATGGCAGCCAATCCGCAAGACGATCTGATCAACGTCGAAGTTGACGGCAAGGCCGTCAAGGCGCGCAAGGGCGCGATGATCATCCACGTCACCGATCAACACGGCGCCTACGTGCCGCGCTTTTGTTACCACGACAAGTTGCCGGTGGCGGCGAACTGTCGCATGTGTCTCGTCGAGGTTGAAAAGGCGCCGAAGCCCCTGCCGGCCTGCGCCACCCCCGTCGCCGAGGGCATGAAGATCTTCACCAAGTCGAAGGCAGCGATCGGCGCTCAAAAGGCGACGATGGAGTTCCTGCTGATCAACCACCCGCTCGATTGCCCAATCTGTGATCAGGGCGGTGAGTGCGAGTTGCAGGATCTCGCGCTCGGGTTCGGTCGCGACATCGCCCGTTTCAACGAGCGCAAGCGTGTCGTGAAGGACAAAAACCTCGGTCCCTTGGTCTCCACCGACATGACGCGCTGCATCCATTGCACCCGTTGCGTGCGCTTCGGGCAGGATGTGGCGGGTATTCCCGAACTCGGCACCACGGGCCGCGGCGAGAACATGGAGATCGGCACCTGGATCGAGCGCAGCGTCGATCACGAACTCTCCGGCAACATCATCGACCTGTGCCCCGTGGGCGCCCTGAATTCCAAGCCGTTTCGGTTCCAGGGACGCTCGTGGGAGATGACGCAGGCGCCGCTTGTCGCGCCGCACGACGGCTTTGGCAGCAATATTTTTGGCCACGTGTTGCGGGGCGCGCTCAAGCGCGTTGTCCCGCGACCGAATGAAGCCATCAATGAAACCTGGATCGCAGACCGTGATCGTTTCAGTTACGAGGGCTTGCACGCGACCGATCGTTTGTCGAAGCCCCTGCTGCGCGTCGATGGGCAGTGGCGTGAGGCCTCCTGGGATGAGGCGTTGCAAGCGGCAGCCCGTGGCCTCAAGGCCGCGGGTGAGAACCTCGGTACGCTGGTGCACCCCTCGTGCACGACTGAGGAAGCACATCTGGCGGCACGCGTGACGCGCGCACTCGGTAGCGCCAACGTTGATCATCGGTTGCGGGTGCGTGACTTTCGCGACTCTGCTGCCGATCCCCTGCGTCCTACGCTTGGCCTGCCGATCGCCGAGGTCGATGCGCTCACCGGGGTGTTGGTTGTCGGCGGTAATCTTCGCGCCGAAATGCCGTTGCTCGCCCATCGACTGCGCAAGGCTGCGGTGCGTGGCAAGGCGCGGGTCGCGTTCATCGAAGCGGATCCGGCGCCGTATCATTTTCCGGTCGCGGCGCGCGTCACTGCGACGCCGGCGGCATGGGTGCACGATCTCGCGGCCGTTGTGAAGGCTGCGGCGGAGCTCGCGGGCACGGCTCCCGGCCCTCTGTTTGCCGATCTGTTGCATGGTGTTCAGGTGAGCGAGGCGCATCGGGCCTCTGCCGCGGCGCTCTGTCACGGCACGCAGCGAGTGGTGTGGCTTGGGGCGATGGCCTTGCGCCATCCATCGAGTGTCGATCTGCGGGCGCTCGCGGCGGAACTCGCGCGTATCGCTGACGCGCGGCTCGGTCTGCTCGCCGAGGGTGGCAATGCCGCGGGTCTTTGGCTCGCGGGTTGTGTACCGCATCGGGAGACGGGCGGTCGTGCGGCGACCCGCGTCGGTCACTCCGTGCAGGCAATGCTCGAGCATCCGCAGCGGGCTTATTTGTTGGTCGGGGCCATGGAGCCGGAGGCGGACTTCGCCGATGCGGCACTGGCTGAGCGCGCCTTGGGTCAAGCAGCCTGCGTCGTCGCGGTGACGCCGTTCGCCAGCGAGTCGATCAAGCGCGTGGCGCATGTGTTGCTGCCGATGGCCGCCTTCGCTGAAACCTCGGGTAGTTTCGTCAATCTCGAGGGTACGTGGCAGACCCAGGCTGCGGCCACGGCCGCACCCGGCGATTCGCGCCCGGGTTGGAAGATCCTGCGCGTACTCGGCAACGTACTTGGGCTCGAGGGTTTCGCACAGCAGAGTTCCGATGACGTTCGGGCCGAGCTGCAGCAACTTATCGATGCCGCCGCAGGCGCACGGGCACCCGAAGCACTTGTCTCATCGCATGTGCCGCCCATCGCCGCGGTCAGCGCTTCGGCGGATCTCGATCTCGGCACGCTCGATGTGCCGATGTATGCGATCGACGCCGTGTTGCGACGATCCCCGGCGTTGCAGCAGACGAGCATTGCCTTGAGTGCTCGCGCCGCTGGAGGGCAGGGGTGATGGACGCCGTGGTCGAGCTGTGGTCAGGGCTGCCGTCGTACGTACGCGCGACTGCGTGGATTTTTGTCGTCACCGTCGCGGTGATTCTGTCGGTGGCCTTTACTACGCTCTGGGAGCGCAAGGTCATCGGCTGGATGCAGCTGCGCAAGGGGCCGAACCGCGTGGGCAGTCTCTTTGGTCTGCTGCCCGGAATCTTCCAGCCCTTCGCCGACGTGATCAAGCTGCTCCTCAAGGAAGTGGTGATCCCCTCGGCCTCGAAAAAGTGGCTGTTCCGCATCGCGCCCGCCATCACGCTGATACCGGCCTTCGCGGCTTGGGCGGTGATGCCGCTCGATCCTAATCTTGTGATCGCCGACATCGACGCGGGTTTGCTGTATGTGCTCTCGCTGACTTCGGTGGGTGTGTACGGCGTGATCCTCGCCGGCTGGGCGGCCAACTCCAAGTATGCGTTCCTCGGTGCGATGCGCTCAGCCGCGCAGGTCGTGGCCTATGAAATCGCGATGGGGTTCGCGCTGGTGGGCGTCGTCATGGCGGCAGGTACGCTCAACCTCGGTGACATCGTGCGTGCGCAAGCGGGCGGCGTGTCGAACTGGTTCCTGATCTGGTTGTTTCCGCTCTTCGTCGTGTACCTCATCGCGGGCGTCGCCGAGACGAACCGTGCGCCGTTCGACGTCGCCGAGGGCGAGTCGGAAATCGTCGCCGGCTTTCACGTCGAGTATTCAGGCATCGCCTTCGCGCTGTTCTTCCTTGCCGAATACGCGAACATGATGCTCATCTCCGCGCTGACCGCGGTGTTCTTCCTCGGTGGTTGGTTGAGTCCCTTCGAGGGAGTGTTGGCTGCGGGTCATCCGCTCGCGGCTCCCGGTTTTCATTGGCTGTTCCTGAAGTTGTTCTTCTTCTTGACCTGCTTCATGTGGTACCGCGCCACCTTCCCGCGTTATCGCTACGACCAGATCATGCGTCTCGGCTGGAAAGTGCTGATCCCGGTAACTCTGGTGTGGATCGCCGTCGAGGGCTTGATGGTGTATTGGGGCGTGGGCCCCTGGCAGAACTGAGGCACATAACGTCATGTCACTGCAAAGCGTTGCCAAGACTTTTTTGTTGACCGAGTTGCTCACAGGACTCTCGGTGACGGCGCGCACGCTGTTTCGCAAGAAGGTCACAGTCAACTATCCCGAAGAGAAGACCCCGCAATCGCCGCGATTTCGCGGGCTACACGCGCTGCGTCGGTACCCCAACGGGGAAGAGCGCTGCATCGCCTGGTAGCTCTGTGAGGCGGTATGCCCGGCCCTGGCGATCACTATCGATTCGGATGTCGCCGCTGACGGCACGCGTCGTACCACCCGTTACGATATCGATTTGTTTAAGTGCATCTTCTGCGGGTTTTGTGAAGAGGCCTGTCCGGTCGATGCCATCGTCGAGACGCGGATCCACGAATATCACATGGAGAACCGCGGCGAGAACATCATGACCAAGGACAAGCTGCTCGCGGTGGGCGAGCGCTACGCGGCTCTGATCGACGCTGACAAGGCGGCCGACGCGCCGTATCGCTAGGTCGAACACCGTGAAGTACGCAGCCCTGCAGTGTCCAGCGATGAGGAAGTCCGCGTGATCGTCCAAGTGCTCTTTTATGTGTTCTCGGCGATTCTGCTGGCCGCGGCACTCGGCGTGATCGTGGCCCGCAATCCCGTGTACTCGGCGCTGGCGTTGGTACTGGCCTTCTTCTCGAGCGCAGCGCTGTGGCTACTCATCGAAGCGGAGTTTCTCGCCATCGTGCTGGTGCTGGTGTACGTCGGCGCAGTGATGGTGCTGTTCCTGTTCGTAGTGATGATGCTCGACATCAATGTCGAAGAGATCAAGCGCGGCTTCATCCGATATGCCTGGCTGGGTTGGGTCACCGCCTTCCTTGTGATCGCGCAAATGACCGCCGTGTTTGCCGTGCGCGGTTTTGGCATCGACACCGCCGTCGGGGTGGCGCCGCAACCGGCTGATCACAGCAATACGCGTGAACTTGGCGAAGTGCTCTACACCACTTATGTC
>JBJTBK010000187.1:0-20138 GCA_046091245.1 Nevskiaceae bacterium
GTGCTGAGGTCCGTCTGGATGTAGTCACGTAGCGCCGCCGAATGTTTGGCCCCGAGCTGTCGGCCGTGCTCGAGTGCGGCGCGCGAGGCGGCATCAAGACGATCGGCCGGCGGGGCCTGCGCGATGGCGCTCTCGTATTGGCGTGCCGCCGCCGGCACATCGCCCACGCGCTCGAGCAAGGTTGCCACCATGAGCAACGCAGGAAAACAGCGCGGGTCGATCTTCAGGGCACCACTCAGCGACTCGAAAGCCTGTGCGGTGTCACCCTGCTGCCGGCACACGGCCGCGCGGCGCAACCACGCCCCAAGGTGACCGGGCTCCTGCTGTACCCACCCATCGAGCAGCGCGCGTGCCGTCGCAAAATCGCCCGCCACCATTGCCCGCGTGGCGAGTTGTTCGTACTCGGCGCTCGTGCGCCCGGATGCTGTGCGCTCCACGGAGATGTCCGCTCCTTGCCGCCCAAACGAGGTGTGCATCGCCTTTACCCGCCGCGCAACGCGGTGGATACTGCTGCGGGAATGACGCGCCGAACTTTAGCATGAGCACTTCCGCCCCAAATACGACCGCGAATCCGATCGCACTGATTCGCCGCGGTGACGACTACGCCGCGGCAGGCGACAAGCGCTCCGCAGCGGCCTTTTATCAGGCGAGTCTGCGTGCAGCCGCAGCCACACCGCAGAGCCCCGCGCTCACGAGCGAACTGGCGCGCGTCCGCGGGCTGCTTGAGAGTTACTCCAATCAGTTTCAGCAGCACCTTACCGAGCACCTCGCGGCGCAGGGCTTTCGGCCCGGCGCTTCGAGTCCGCGTTTTGCCGAATCGCTCGATATCGTGCTGGGTCGCAAGCAGATCTACTTTCAGAACCCGCGCTACTATTTTTTCCCGGGTCTGCCGCAAATCCAGTTTTATGATCGCGCGCCGTTCCCGTGGTTCGCCGAACTCGAATCACACACCGATGCCATCCGCGATGAGCTGCTCGAGCTGCTGCGCACACCCGATGACTTCAAGCCGTACGTGCAGGGCGATCCGAACCGCCCTCGCAAAGCGGAAGCCGGCATGCTCGATAACCCGGACTGGAGTGCCTTCTATCTTTGGAAGGAAGGCAACGTGATCACCGAGAATGCGCGCCGTTGTCCGCGTACCATGGCGGCACTGCAAAAAGTCCCACTTGGCTCGCTGCCACAACGCTCGCCGTCCGTGCTGTTTTCGCTGCTGCGACCCGGCGCGCACATCCCGCCTCACTGTGGCCTCGTCAACACGCGGTTGATCTGTCATCTGCCGCTGATCGTGCCAACGGGTTGTCGTTTCCGCGTGGGCAATGAAGTTCGCGAATGGCGCAAGGGCGTGACCTGGGCGTTCGATGACACCATCGAGCACGAGGCCTGGAACGATTCGAAAGAAACTCGGGTGATCCTGTTGTTCGAGATCTGGCGACCGGAACTCACCGCGCAAGAGCGTGAGTGGGTGACGCAGTTGTTCGTAGGCATCGATCGGTACAACGGCGCACCGCCAGCGTGGGAGATCTAACCGTGAACCTGATGCAACGCTCAACGCAACGCGTTACTCGACACACGAGTCGCAACGCCCGCATCGTGTCTGTCGCCGCACTGCTCTCCGCCATGGCGCTGACCGCGGCGGCTGAGACCCCCTCCAACTCACCACAAGACGCGAGCCTCGTCACTGACGCCCGCCGCTGCGGCACGCTCGCCGACATCGGGCAACGCCTCGCTTGCTACGACCGGCTGTTCCGCATCGAGCAGGTCGGCACGGCATCGAAAAGCGATGTCCCGAAAACCGACGAAGCGCTGTTCGGCTATCGCGGCAAGATCGCACAAGAAGCGCGTGACGAGCAGGCCAAGGCGCTCGCTTCGAATCTTGCGGAGTTGAGTGCGCGAATCGACGCGGTCGATTACCTCGCCAACGGGACCTTTCGGGTCAGTCTCGACAACGGGCAACAGTGGCAGCAGTTGGCGAGCGGCGTAACGCTACGCGTGAAAACCGGTGAGCGCGTCGTGATCAAGCCGGGCGCGCTCGGCTCGTTCACGCTGGTGGCCGCCTCAGGGCGCGCCGCCAAGGTCAAGCGGGTTCGTTGAGCAAACCGCGCAGCACGCGTTCGAGATAGGCCTGCTGCCACTCGGCGCGCGAGTTCGCCTGCGCCGCATCAGGCGTGAAGCCCTCCACCTCGGCCGTGGGCAGCACCGAGCGCTCAGCGAGCAGGCGCTCAACGGTATCCAGACGCGTCCGCGTCACGGCAAGCTCCGATACCAACGCGAGTGTCACGGAGTACAACCGATCGAGCATGGGATCGTCGGTGAACTCCGGACGACGCCCTCGCGGGGCCGCAGGTGCTGGCTGGATGGGGTCAGCTTCCAGTGGGAGGGAATTCATGATCCGTGCTCTCCAGTCGCGGCAAGTCCTTTTGCCGTTTGCCATGCACCCACGGCGTACCACGAGGGCGCCCGTCCGAAATCTTCCTGAGCTGAGCCCGCGCTCGCCGCCGAGCAGCGGGACTCAAAGATATGCTCTGACTTGAACCCTGCGCGCTCGAGCAACTCCGGAACGCGGGTCTCGTGCAACGCACTCCAAAACGGCTCGTTGTTGTAGCGACCATCCCAATCGCGCATGAACTGCTCGAACGGCTCGAGCCCCCGATAGGGTGGCTGCTCAAGGTGGATGGTGAGGCCGCCCACACGCAGCAGGCGCTGCGCCTCGAGCATGATCTTCGGCAGTGCTTCGTGCGAGGTCTCGTGCAGCACCATCGTCGTGTAGACGAGGTCGCAGGAACCGCTCGCAATCGAGGTCTGCGTCGCATCCTCCTGACGGAAGAGCACATCCTCGACGCCGAGCGCACGAGCTCGGGCGTGACCGTAACGCAGCATCGGCGCGGCCACATCGATGGCGATAATCTCGGCGCCCGGAAATGCCGCGCGCAATGGCAGAGTGTTGTGGCCGACACCGCAGCCGAGATCGACGATGCACCGTGGCCGAAACTCCGGATGCTGCTCGCGTAACCAGTTGACGAGTGCCCGGCCTGCGGCATCGTTCCAGCGTCCGGCGCTGCCACCGACCGTGGCAAACAACCCTGCGTCGTAATTGGCGGGGTTCACCACATCGCCCTGCAGATGCTCGGCCGCGTAGCCCCCTGGCATCAGATGGGTATCGACGGCCGACACATACCGGGGCACGGGCAGCGACTCATCGAGTTGCAGCGTGTTCGCGCCGGCGTTCAGGGCGGCGGCACGATCACGTAATTGGCGTGCCTGACGCAGCATCGCCCTGCGACCTGCGTGCTGGCGCATCTCCATGGTGTTGCGTCGGACGAGGCTCCACGAGCGGTAGTCCGCATCGGGCGCCAAGGCATCGGCCACCTCGTGACGGTCTTTGGGGGCTTGCCCGTGGCGCATCCGCCAGGCATTGACGACGCGAGTCTCGTAGGCCGTACGCACCCGCGGCGCGAAGCGCTGCGCAGCAAAGCTGTTGAGCTGGGCGACCATGTCGAAGCGCACGAGCTCATCGTGCGTCAACTGCGGCAACATCTCGTGGTGACCGATTTCGTGCCAAGGCTTGGGCAGGCTCATGAGCTGAACCATAGCGAACGGGATCAGTTCTGGAAAATCGATTATTCGTGACTGATAATCAGGCTTTCCCGAACTTTCCAGAGGCGAGCCCGTGCGCCATCCCAACTACACCCACCTGCTGTACTTCTGGACCGTGATCCGCGAGGGCGGCGTGGCGCAGGCGGCGGCGGCGCTACATCTGACGCCGCAGACCGTGAGCGGTCAGATCAAGCTCCTCGAGGCCCAGTGGCAGGGCGCGCTGTTTGAAAAGCAGGGGCGACGCCTCGTACCGACGGAACTCGGGCGTATCGCTTATGCCTACGCCGAAGAAATCTTCCCTCGCGGTCTCGAACTCGCCAGCGTGCTGCGCGGCGCCGGGGCACGTGGCCGTCGCTCGGTGGCCATCGGCGTGGCGGATGCCGTGCCCAAGCTCGTCACCTGGCGCGTTCTCGAACCCTTGCTGACGGGCGATGGCCCCTTCCACGTGCTCTGTCACGAGGGCCCGCTCGAGAGCCTACTTGGCGAACTGGCAGCCCATCGTCTCGATCTCGTGCTCTCGACGAGTGCAGTACCCGCCGATGCCGGCTTCAAGGCGTTCAGCCACCTGCTGGGTGAATCGGCCATCGGGTTTTTTGCAGCGCCAGCGCTCGCGCGCAAGTTGCGCGGCAACTTCCCGCAGAGCTTGCACGAGGCGCCACTGTTGCTGCCCACGGATCGCACCGCCAACCGCCGCATACTCGACGCCTGGTTCGAAAAGCTCAGCATCACCCCGCGCATCGCTGGCGAGCTCGACGACAGCGCGCTCGTCAAGACGTTTGCCCAGCATGGCATCGGGGCGTTCGCCGCGCCGCTCGCCGTCGAAACGGAGATCACCCGGCAATACGGCGTGCTACGAATCGGCCGCATCGAAGGTCTGCGCGCGCGGTTTTTCGCGAGTTCCACCGAGCGCAAAATCAAACCTCCCGCCATCTCCACCATCACGCAAACGGCGCGTGAGTTCTACTCGACGCATGCGGAAGGCGAGACCGAACTGCCACCGCCCACCGCTCCAAAGCGCGGCAAGGGCGGTGCTACACTGCGGCGCACCGCCTGACCAGAGGACTGCCGATGATTCGCCTGGTTGCCGCTGCCGCGCTATTGCTGGCGCTTGGTCTGCTCCCGAGGACGGCCACGGCCGCGAGTCTTGCCAGCACGCATGACGATTTTTGCGGCGAAGTGCAGCGGCGACTCGTCGCCACGCGCTTGCCGATGAGTAACGTGATCGAGCCGGACTTCGAATCTTTCAAGCTCTCCAAGCCCGGCATCGAGCCCTTGCGCACCCACCAGTTCGTCACTCGCAATGCGAGCGGCATGCCTGTGGGGGTGTCCTGCAAAACCAAGTCCGCCGATCACTTGCGCGCCGTGCATGGCGCTAGCGCCGCGGCCGACCCTGCACTGAGCGCCAACCAGAAAAGTTGTCGGGACGTGCACCGCGAGATGATCCGCGAGATCGTGGCGCAGATGTCACCCGCCGAGCGTGCGCTGCTGCGCGACCCGCCGCATCGCGTAATGCTCGATGCCGACGTGCTGCGCTACACCGGGTCACAGTGGGTGAAATCTTCCGCCGAAGCCTATCGAAGCGAAGAGGGTCGACTGCACTTGCGCGCCTATGCCCTGTTCGCCGAATGGGAAGACTGGCGCTGGAAAATCATGCCCGAGAGCTGGCGGGGCAATCATTACTGCCATCTGGTTGCACCGGAGTACATCCGCGCACTGATGCGCGGTGAAGCGCGCTAGCCGACGCCCCCTCAGCCTCAAGGTGGCGGCTACGGCCAAGGGGCGACTTTCCGGGCGAATTCATTGTAGATTTTGCATATGGTCGACGTCTGCCCGCCCGTTTCTCGCCGCCGCGTTCGCAGCTATGGGCTGCTCGCGCTATGCGCTGTAGCGGCGTGGTGGAGCAGCGGGATGGCCGCAGCGGCCGAGCCGCCAGAAGAAGCGCTGCCGCAAGGTAACTTCGCCTTCGCGCACCGGCTCGGCAGCGGCATCTATGAAATCTCGGGACGCACGGTACAGGTATATCGGCTCCCCTTTGAGTGGCAATGGCGTGAACCCTCCAAGCGGCACGCCGGCGTCATGGTGACGGTGCCGATCACCCTCGGATTTTTCGATTTCAAACCGGAACTACTGCTGGAGGAGGGCCTGCCGACCGATGTGTCGACCATCGCAGTGGTGCCCGGTCTGCGCTGGAATTTCACCGCCAACGACATCTGGCAGATCAGCCCATTCATCGAAGCGGGCGTAGCCCGAGATCGTCGCAACGATCGAAACTCACAAGTCTTTACTGCGGGTCTCGAGATTGAGCGCACTGACCCTTCCCGCTTCGGGCCGCTGCGTCAAAAATATTCCGCGATTTACGCATTGAGCAGTACCGACGAAGTCGGTCGGGACAGTCTGGTGCAACTCGTCGGCGGCCTCGAAGTGCAGCGGGAACTGCGTCGCTCCCCCGGTCGCAAACCCTGGGGCTACGCACCCTACACTGCCTTGCGCTGGTACCCGCAACCGCCCGGCACGCCGCTGCTCGCCGTGCGCTCGGCTCAGCGCGTGGCACCGCTGCAGGCCGAGGTCGGCATCATGTTTGGCCCGCTCGAACCGGTGCGAGTCGGTCGCTTCACCCTCCCTAGGGTCGGCCTAAGCTATCGGGTGGGTCACGACCTGCAGGCTGTAAGTTTGGTATTCGGCGAAGCCTTTTGAACGCGGCGGTTGCCGCATCCCACGCCGCCGCTCACAATTGCGCACCATGACCGACGAAGCCCGCGGGGCGCCGCGCCGCCTGCCTGCCACCACCGACTGCTCGCCTGCCGCGCGGGACGCCCGCCGAGCTCGACTTGGCGAGGAAGGCCACTCGCTCGAGGCCATCAGCGGGGTTGCACCGGATATGGCGCCCGAGGCGCTGGCGGGCAGCATCGAAGGATTCATCGGGTTCGCCCGCATCCCCCTCGGTGTGGCCGGCCCCATTCGAATCCGTGGTCGGTATGCGGATGGGGATTTCATCGTGCCGCTCGCCACCACCGAAGGCACGCTGGTGGCGTCCTTCCAGCATTCGTTCAATGTGATTAATCGCTGCGGTGGCGCGGTGGCAGCCTGCAGTCGGCAATTGGTGGGTCGCGCACCGTGCTTCACGTTCGCCGACATCGCCACCGCAATGCACATCGCTGAATGGTTACCGACCCAGTTGCCGCTGATGCAAACCGCTGCGGCCACGACCTCGCGCTATTGCCGACTGCAAAGCGCCAAGACCTCGCTGGTCGGCAACACGGTCTACATGATGCTCGAGTATTCGACCGGCGACGCAGCGGGTCAAAACATGGTGACGCTCGCCACGCAGGCGGTGTGTCAGCAGCTACTGCCGCTGATGCCGCACACCCCGGAGAGCTGGCTCGTGGAGTCGGTGCTGTCGGGCGACAAGCGTGCCTCGGCGCAGGCCTTCCTGGGCGCGCGTGGGCGCAATGCCTCCGCAGAAATCGTATTGCCCTCGCGCGTCATCGGCCGCTACTGGCGCTCGGATGCCGCCGGGATGGCCAGGACCTGGAACCAGGCCACGGTCGGTGCGGCGCAAACCGGTGCCGTCGGACTGCAAGGGAATGTCGCCAATGCGCTCGCGGCATTGTTTATTGCCTGCGGGCAGGACGTGGCCTGCGTGTCGGAGGCCACCACCTCGATCACCCGCTGCGAACTCACCGCGCAAGCTGATTTGTACGTCTCGGTGACCATGCCGAATCTCATCGTCGGCACGGTGGGCGGCGGCACGTTCCTGCCCACGGCCAAAGAAAGCCTCGGCATGCTGGGTTGCACCGGCGCGGGTACAGCCGCCAAATTTGCGGAGATCTGCGCTGTAGTGGCGCTGGCGGGGGAACTCGCCATCATTGGCGCGATGGCGAGCGGCGCCTTTGCCGCGGCGCATGCCAGTGGCGGTCGCAAGGGTCGCGGTACGGGCGACGGCTGAGGGCGCTGCGAGCATGACCCGTCAACGCAAGCCGGTGCGGCGCTTTCTGCTGCACAAGATCCTGCCGCCGATCGGATGGCGGATGTATCGCAGCCTCGGCCGCTCCTGGCGCTATGACAGTCGCAACATCGAGGTACTACACCGGCTGATCGCGGCCAAGCAACCCGTGGTCGGCGCATTCCTGCACTCGCGCACCTTCGCGCTACTGCACTATTTCAGCCTGCCTGAGCAGGGTCGCTGGATTCTCATGTGCTCGCAGAGTCGCGACGGCGAAGCCATGACGCGTATCGAAGAAGGACTCGGCTTTCGCGTGGCGCGGGGCTCCTCCGGCAAGGGCGGCGCCCGAGCACTGGTCGAGATGATCAAAGCCCAACGCGAGGATCGCGGCCTCAACTCCTGCCTCGCCATCGACGGCTCCCGCGGACCGCGCGGCATTGCCCAACTCGGCACCATCACGCTCGCCCAGAAGACCGGCAGCCTGCTACTGCCGGTCGCCGCCTCCACCCGCGACGGCTGGCGCTGGAGCCGCTCCTGGGATCGCACCGTCATCCCGAAGCCCGGCGCCACAGTCGTGGTGCAAGCCGCCGACCCCATCGAAGTGCCCGCGAAGATGAACGATCGGGAACTCGAGAGCCTCCGTCAGCGTCTGGAAGATACGATGTTCGAACTGCACTACGAGCTCGACCGTCAAACCGGTTATTGCGACGAGGAACCGCTGCGGCTGTCCGCAGCCTCTATCACTGCCCCATGAACACTGCCCCATGAATGGACCCATGACATGCGCCACGTGCTCCCCCTGCTTATGACCACCGCCCTCATCACCACCGCCGTTGCTGCCGACAACCCGCTGTTGCACCCCTGGACGGGACCCTACGGCGGCGTGCCACCGTTTGATCAGGCTTCACCCGCCTTGCTCGCGCCGGCTCTCGAGGAGGGTATGGCGTTGCACCTGAAGGAGCTGCAGGCGATCGCCGACAACTCTGCGCCAGCGAGCTTCGAAAACACCATTGCTGCGATGGAACGCTCGGGTCGCGCGCTCGATCGAGCGGCCACCGTGTACTACATCTATGGCTCGACGCTGAGCGATGACGCAGTACAGCAGGTCGAGCGTGACATCGAGCCCAAGCTCGCCGCCTTTCGCGATCGCATCACGCAAAACGAGAAACTCTTCAAACGCATCGCCGCGGTGTATGCGAGTCGCGAGTCTTCGGGTCTGACGCCGGAGCAGCAGCGTCTGACCTGGCTCGTGCATAACAACTTCGTTCGCGCCGGCGCAAAACTCGATGCGGCAGCCAAGCAACGGCTGGGCGCCATCAATCAGAGCCTTGCCGGGCTGTTCACTCGCTTCAGCCAGAATCTGCTCGCCGACGAAAGCGAGCGCTTTTTCGTGTTGCAGTCCGAAGCAGACCTCGCAGGGCTGCCGGAATCGCTGCGCACGGGCTTCGCTGCGGATGCGGAACGCCGTGGCCAGAAGGGCAAGTGGATCGTGGCCAACACGCGCTCCTCGGTGGAGCCCTTCCTGACGTACTCGACCCGTCGCGATCTGCGTGAACAAGTGTGGCGCACCTTCGTCAATCGCGGCGACAACGACGATGCGCGTGATAACAACGCCATCATCGGCGAGATCCTGCAGTTGCGTGCCGAGCGCGCCCGCCTGCTGGGTTATGCCACCCATGCCCACTGGCGGCTCGAGGATTCCATGGCCCGCACGCCGGAGCGTGCGATGGCGCTGATGGAAGCGGTGTGGAAACCGGCGGTCGCCCGCGTGCGCGAGGAAGTGGTCGACATGCAAAAACTCGCCGACAGCGAAAAGGCCGGCCTACGCATCGAGCCTTGGGACTACCGCTACTACGCGGAGAAGGTCCGCAAGGCGAAGTACGACCTCGACACCAACGAGCTCAAGCCTTACCTGCAGCTCGAGAAACTGCGTGAAGGCATGTTTTACGTCGCGGGCGAGCTCTTCGGCATGCGCTTCACGGAGCTCGCGGCTGGCGCCGTGCCCGTATATCACCCGGACGTGCGTGTATGGCGCGTGGACGACCCGACGGGCAAGCTGATCGGCCTGTGGTATTTCGACCCGTACGCGCGCGTCGGCAAGCAGTCGGGGGCGTGGATGAATGCCTACCGCAACCAGGAGCGCTTCGACGGCACCGTCACCACGATCGTCTCGAACAACTCCAACTTCGTGAAGGGCAAGCCCGGTGAGCCCGTGCTCATCAGCTGGGACGATGCGGTCACGCTGTTTCACGAATTCGGTCATGCGCTACACGGCCTGTCATCGAACGTAACCTACCCGAGCGTCTCAGGAACCAACGTCGCGCGAGATTACGTCGAATTCCCCTCGCAACTGCTTGAGCACTGGCTGCCGGTCAAGGAGGTGCTCGATCGTTTCGCCGTGCACTACCAGACGGGCAAGCCGATTCCGGCCGAACTCGTAGCCAAAGTCGAACGGGCCAAGACCTTCAACCAAGGCTTCGCCACGGTCGAGTACCTCTCAGCAGCACTGATCGACATGAAACTGCACTTGGCGGCGCGTCAGGATTCGCGCATCGATGCCGATGCCTTCGAGCGTGAGACCCTCAGCGCGCTTGGCATGCCGAAAGAAATTGTCATGCGCCACCGCACGCCGCAATTCGGCCACGTGTTCTCGGGCGATGGCTACTCCGCGGGTTACTACAGTTATCTTTGGGCCGACACCCTTACGGCAGACGCCTGGGACGCCTTCGTCGAAGGCAAGGGCGCGTGGGACAAGGATCTTGCGCAGCGCCTACGCGACAATGTGTTCTCCATCGGTAACACGCGCGACCCGGCCGAAGCGTACCGTTCGTTCCGTGGTCGAGATCCGGGCATCGAAGCCTTGATGCGCAAGCGCGGGTTCAATAATTGACCGTGGTCGCAGCACGGAAATTGCATAGGCAAAAGCGCTTTTTGCGCCTATAATTTCTAACGTTGTAAATGTTGATCCGTCGAGGACATTGAATTCATGGCCAAAAAGACCGCTCGCCCGGCTCGTGCCGGCAAGAAAACCAAGTCGAAGTCCAAGCGCACCATCGCGGGCTGGACCCCGGCTGACGAACAAAAACTGCGTAAGTTGGCGGGCAAGATGTCCACGCCGAAGATCGCAAAGGCTCTCAACCGCTCGGTTGCGGCTGTCACCTTCAAGGCTTTCGCGCTGCGCCTGTCGCTGCGTTTGCCGAGCTCGAACCGAGGCCGACGGCTCAAGGTTTCGAAGCGCTAAACCACCCGACGACTCGTCGCAGCAGGCTGAGCGCAAGCCAACCACGGCTTGCAGCTCGGGCTGCCCGGGTCGGTCCTGCGACTACGGTGAGCAGCGCGAGCGCAGCGAGAACCGCTTTGTTGCTCGAGGCGCTGCGTGCGACACGCAAACCGCGCTCGATCCAAGGCGCACTGTTCACCACCGATGCCGAATCCTCGCTGATCTGATCACGCAGGGCCGCACTGCGGTCGAGCAGTTGTCTTCGACGGATAGCGATCGGGTCCTCGCTGTTCATACGGCTTTTCCGCTGCCATCACGGCTGGCGAGGCCTTCTAACGCCTCGCGATCGCGACGCAGTTCGTCGAGCGTTCCCGCCAGCAGTCGCGGTTGGCCGCGTAGGCGGCGCACGACCTGCCAGAGAGCGACAGCCGTAATGGCGAGAAAGACCCCCGTAACGATGATCGCCGCCAGCAAGCGATGCTCGCTCCACAGGGCGATGACCACCGTTATCGCGAGCAGCAACAGACTGAGCGCCCCAAAAACAAGGGCGATGAACGCATACAGCAAGACGAGTGCGGCCCGTTTGACCTCACCCGACAGCTCGGTCGTCAGCAACTCCAAACGGACCTGCAGCAACTCCAGCAGGTGCGCGAGCAACGATCGCAGTGAATCGAACATCGGCGCGCTCAGCGACGACTGATCAATATGCCGATCAGCAGGCCAACACCTGCAGCGACACCAACCGCCTGCCAGGGGTGCTCACGGACGTAGCCGTCCGCATCCCGCGCAGCCTCTTTGGCGCGCGCCAACACCTCCTGTTCGAGTGTGCCAAGTTGCTCGCGAGCCGAGCGCAGCGAGTCACTCGCACGCTCCCGCACCTCGCTGACCCGATCGCCGGCCAAATCCGCCGTTTCGCGGAGCAAGGCTTCAGCGTCCTCGACGACACGACGCAAATCTTCGATGACTCGATCAGTGTGCACGGTGGTCATATCCAGTCCCCTTGGTTGGACTCGCCTGCTCAGTAGGCCAGTAATTCCGAAATCTGTTCAAGCCATGCCCGCTCGTCGGCTGCGGCGAGCTGCTGCAGGTCACCCGGCAAGGCCACAGCATCGTCCACCCACTCGCGTAGCGCCGGGCCGCCATTGATGACGTCGATGGCCAGCCGATCGAATTCGTACTCGTAGGGAAAATCACGCCACAGCGGATACTCAGGCCATAGCCGTCGGATCGCCTTGAAGGCCAAAGCCTGCAAGCGCCAAGGCTTGAAACGCCGATGATCGTAGGCCACATCGTCCGTGTGGATCTGGATACCGTGACACAGTTTGCCCACGTGCTTGTGGAAGGTGGGCTCGAACCAGCACTCGCGCAACCGACAACCCGCCAACCACTCAGGTGCGAGCCGCTGCATCTCGAGCAGCACCTGCCCCGCGTCGATGTCGGGTGCCCCGAAGAGTTCGAGCGGTCGAGTCGTACCGCGCCCCTCGGAGAGCGTCGTACCTTCGAGCATGACGGTGCCGGCGTAGGCTCGGGCCATCCAGACGGTGGGTGCATTGGGACTCGGGTTCACCCAACTGCGCTCACCCGTGGGCCAGCCGTAGTCAGGCGCGGCATCATCCCAGCGCGCCATACGCACCACCTGCAGATCCACACCGAGCGAGTATTCGCGCACGAACCAGCGTGCCATCTCGCCGAGCGTCAGGCCATGACGCATCGGCATGACGCCGGCGCCCACGCCACTCTCCTGGACCTGGCGCATCGTTAAACACTCGAACGGTCGCCCCGCGGGATTCGGCCGGTCGAGCACCCACACCGCCTTGCCGAGCCGCGCGGCCGCCTCGAGAACGTAGAGCAGCGTCGTGATGAATGTGTAGATTCGACAGCCAAGATCCTGCAAGTCCACGAGGATCACATCACAGTGCGCGAGCATCTCGTCGGTCGGTCGACGCACACGCCCGTACAGGCTGTACACCGGAATGCCGTGGCGCGGATCAAGGAAATCCGCCGACTCCACCATGTTGTCCTGCTTGTCGCCGCGCAAACCGTGCTGTGGGCCAAAAGCCGCCGTAAGCTGCAGACCCGGCAGCTGCGCGAGTGCATCGAGGCTGTGTTGCCCCTGCGCCGTGATCGAGGCCGGATGGGCGAGCAAACCGAGGCGACGCCCCCGCAACGGTGCCTGCAACGTGGCATCGGCCAGCAACACATCGATGCCGAAGTGGGCGCGGGTCATACGATCACCACAGCACGCTGAAGCCACGACGATCGTGGAACTCAGGCTGCGCTCTCGCATGAGTGACCGCCCAGTACTCGAGCGTCGCAGTCTCCGTGGGATCGCCTACCGGCGAGGAACTCATGCGCTGTTCCACCACGCAGGTGAACGCGAGCTCCCATTCACGTAGCGGCTCGGCGGCAAAATCCGCGAAGGCGAGCCATGGCACTTGGGCGCAGAGTTCAGCCCGCCGCTCATGCAGCGAAAATTCGATCTTCGGCGGCGGACCCTGCCACGTGAGATCGCCCAGACTCTGGCGGTAATCCGCGAACCGATACGCCGCCCAATGTCCCGAGGGCGAGAAATTAAATTCAATGTAACCGGGTGAGCCCGTCTCGCCGATGAACCACTCGCCGCAAGTGTGGTGCCACAGGTAATCCCGCCGCTCACCGTGCAACGTGTGCTTGCCGTGCGACTCGCGCGCGACGCGCTCAGGCCAAAGGATCTCCGCCGAGGGCCCGAGCCACAAATAGCGCAGTTTCACGCCCCGCTCGCTCGGCATCACGCTGACCTCGAGGCGACGACCGGGCACATTCACGCCAGGCGGGTGAGTGAGCGGATGCGGTTGCAGCGACACCTGCAGGGCGCGCTGTTTGCGGGGAGCGAGTGTCGTTGTCGAGCTCACGGACATCGCCCCGCCACCACCGGTACGTGCCACACGCCATAGCACTCCGGGTCGTTCACGGCATCGATGATCGCATCGAACATTGCGCGCACTGCGGCCGGTGACAAACGACCGGCCGCGGCCAAAGGCTCGACGTAGCCATCGCGCCAGGCCGTGAAAATACCGGCGAGCGCGGCCCGCGGCACGCGCTCGGTATCAATCGTGAGGTACTGCACACTCGTGTGCGTGAAGCCGAGCGAGCGCAACAGCGGTAAGGTCGCTCGACCGATCCGCGCGTCCGTACCCGTGCTGTGGGTGTAGGGCACGACCGCCTCCTGCCATAGCCGATCGGGGTCGACGCCGTTGCGGGTCGGGAAATGCAGCATGCCGTAGTCTTCGGAGAGCACGTGCAACCAACCGCCGGGCTTGAGCACCCGCCGAAGCTCAGCCAGCAACCGCTGCGGCTGCGGCACCAACTGGGTCACATGCCGACATCCGACCAGATCGAAACTGCCGTCGGCAAATTGCAGGGCGAAACCATCCCCTTGCTCAAACTGCGGCATGCGCCCCGTGGGCGGTGCCGGCTGACGCCGCGCCACCGCGAGCAACTCCGGCATCACGTCGACGCCGCAGACCAGCCCTGCGCCTGGAAACATGGCTGCCCATCGGAAGGTCGCCTCGCCGGTGCCGCAGCCGACATCGAGGATGCGGGCATCGACGGGCAAGGCGTAGCGGGCAAAGAGCTTTGATTCCTGTGGCCAGATCGCCTCGATCTGAAAGCGCAGCGTCCGCAGCATCGATTCGTCGGCCATCTGCGCGGCTTGGGGGTTTCGTTCGGCGGAAGTATTCATAATCCTCGCAAATGATAGGGGAACGGTGGGACAATTGGGGCCTCCCATGAGCGCCGTACCCACCGAACTGCCGCTGTTCGCTCCACCCGAGAGCGCAGAGCCGCGCATTCGCGAGATCCCGTACAACTACACCTCGTTCTCCGACCGCGAAATCGTCATCCGGCTGCTCGGCGAGGCGAGTTGGGCCCTGCTCGATGAGCTGCGCGGCGAGCGCCGAACGGGGCGCTCGGCCCGCAGGCTGTACGCAGTATTGGGGGATATCTGGGCAGTACAGCGCAACCCGTATCTGCAAGACGATCTGCTCGATAACCCACGTCGCCGCAAACTGCTGCTGGCCGCGCTCGCGCATCGCTTGGGTGAAATCGACAAGCGCCGCGAAATCACTGAGCTCGCCGCCGACGCCGAGCGTGATCGCAAGGTCGGCTTGCTGCTCGAAGCTGCGCGGGAAGCAGTCACCGCATTCGGTGCCGAGTTCGAGCGTACGGCCCGGCTGCGCCGTCGTGCGCGGCGTCTGCTTGGCCGGCATACCCGGGCCGATGCGATCCGCTTCGATGCCTACGCGCGCGTCTCGCACGTCACCGATGCCACAGACTGGCGCGTCGAGTATCCCTTCGTCGTGATTTGCCCCGACGCCGAGGACGAAATCCCGGGTCTCGTGCGCGCCTGCATCGATCTCGGTCTCAGCGTCATTCCGCGCGGTGGCGGCACGGGCTATACGGGCGGCGCGATTCCACTCACGCCGTTGTCCGCCGTCATCAACACCGAGAAGCTCGAGCGCGTGTCGGAGGTCGAGCACTTGGCGCTGCCCGGCGTCGGCGAACCTGGGGCCGAGCGCACGGTGCCCACCGTCTATTCGGAAGCGGGTGTCGTCACCAAGCGTGTCGCCGATGCCGCCGAGCGCGCCGGTTTCGTTTTTGCGGTTGACCCTACCTCCATCGATGCCTCCTGCATCGGCGGCAACATCGCCATGAATGCGGGCGGCAAAAAAGCCGTGCTCTGGGGCACCGCCGTCGACAACCTCGCCTGGTGGCGGATGGTCGACCCCGACGGCAATTGGCTCGAGGTCGAACGCATCGGTCATAACCTCGGCAAGATCCACGATGCGCCACAGGTGGAATGGCGCCTCTGCTGGAAAGACGGCCGGATGCCGGCCGATCGGGCCACGGTGCTGCGCACCGAGACGCTGCGCATGCCGGGCGCCCTGTTTCGAAAGGCAGGCCTTGGCAAGGATGTGACCGACAAATTCTTGGGCGGCCTGCCTGGTGTGCAAAAAGAGGGCTGCGACGGGCTGATCACGGCGGCACGCTGGATCGTGCACCGCATGCCGAAACACATGCGCACGGTCTGTCTCGAATACTTTGGTCAGGCGCGCGACGCCATCCCCTCGATCGTCGAGATCATCACTCAGCTCGACACGGCCGATCGCGCAAGCGGCGTCAAGCTCGCCGGCCTCGAGCATCTCGATGAGCGCTACCTCAAGGCGGTGGGCTACGTCACCAAGAGCAAGCGTGCGGCTCTCCCGAAGATGGTACTGATCGGCGACATCGTGGGCGATGACGAGTCCGCCGTAGCGCTCGCCACCTCTGAGACCGTGCGTGTTGCCAATCTTCGGGGTGGGGAGGGTTTCATCGCCGTCGGGCCCGAAGCTCGCAAGAAGTTTTGGCTCGATCGCGCCCGTACCGCGGCGATCGCCAAACACACCAACGCGTTCAAAATCAACGAGGACGTGGTCATCCCACTGCCGCGGCTCGGCGATTACACCGATGCCATCGAACGCATCAACATCGAGCTGTCGATCGCCAACAAGCTGCGACTCGCTGATGCGCTTGAGGAGTATCTGCGCGGCGAACTGAAGCCCGGCAAAACCGGTGACGCCGAGCTCGATGCCCTCTCGCGCGCCGAAATCCTGGGTGATCGCCCCGCTCGGGCCCGGGCGATCGTGATCGACGTACGCCGCCAGTGGAAGGACCTGTTCAATAGGCTCGATGCGCCAGCAGCCGAACCCGACGGGCGGATTCTCGGCCGGAACGTATTCCAACTGCTGCAAGATCGGACCCTGCGGGTATCGTGGAAAAAGGAACTGCGCGACCCGCTCGCCGCGATTTTCGCGGGCGATGCCTATGCACCCATTCGACACGAGCTGCAGAGCATCCACCAGCGTGTACTCAAGGGCCGCGTTTGGGTGGCGCTGCACATGCACGCGGGTGATGGCAACGTCCATACCAACATCCCGGTGAACTCCGACGACTACCTGATGCTGCAGGAGGCGAACGCCGCCGTCGCGCGCATCATGCAGATTGCGCGAGATCTCGGCGGCGTGATCTCCGGCGAGCACGGCATCGGCATCACCAAGCTTGAGTTCTTGACGCCCGAAGAAACCGCCGACCTGCGCGCCTACAAGCAGCGCATTGACCCAGAGGGGCGATTCAACAAGGGCAAACTGCTGCCCGGTGGCGATCTGCGCTTCGCGTACACGCCGAGCTTCAACCTGCTCGGTCACGAATCACTGATCATGCAGCAGTCGGATATCGGCACGATCTCCACCGCGATCAAAGATTGCTTGCGTTGCGGCAAGTGCAAGCCGGTTTGCGCAACGCATGTGCCGCGCGCGAACCTGCTCTACAGCCCGCGCAACAAGATCCTCGCCACCTCGCTGCTTATCGAAGCGTTCCTGTACGAAGAACAAACGCGGCGCGGCGTATCACTGCGTCATTGGGACGAATTCAGCGACGTCGCTGATCACTGCACGGTATGCCACAAGTGCGAGTCGCCCTGCCCGGTCGATATCGACTTCGGCGATGTGTCCATGGCGATGCGCGACCTGCTGCGGCGCATGGGCAAGAAGCGCTTCAACCCGGGCACGGCCGCCTCGATGCTGTTTCTCAACGCCACGCGTCCCGAGACCATCAAGCTCGTACGCAAGGGCATGATCGACTGGGGATTCAAAGCGCAGCGCCTGGCCCACGGCTTTTTCAAAGCGTTCGCGAAACCGCAGATCAAGGCGCCACCCGCCACCACCGGAAAGACACCCGTCCGCGAACAAGTGGTGCATTTCGTCAACCGTCGCATGCCGGCGGGGCTACCAAAGAAAACGGCGCGCGCATTGCTCGACATCGAAGATCGCAACTACGTGCCCGTCATCCGCGACCCGAGGCTCACCAGCGTCGATGCCGAAGCGGTGTTCTATTTTCCGGGATGCGGCTCCGAGCGTCTGTTCTCGCAAGTGGGGCTCGCCACTCAGGCGATGCTCTGGCATGTCGGAGTGCAAACGGTACTGCCCCCCGGCTATCTGTGCTGTGGCTACCCGCAGCGTGGTTCAGGTGATTTCGACAAAGCAGAGAAGATGATCACCGACAATCGGGTGCTCTTCCACCGCGTCGCCAACACGCTCAACTACCTCGATATCAAGACCGTCGTGGTCAGCTGCGGCACCTGCTACGACCAATTGCAGGGTTACGAATTCGACAAGATCTTCCCGGGCTGCCGCATCGTCGACATCCACGAATTCCTTATGGAGAAAGGCGTGCGTCTCGATGGCGTGACCGGAGTGCGCTACCTCTACCACGACCCCTGCCACTCGCCGATGAAGCAGCACGAGCCGCTCAAGGTAGTCAATCAACTGATGAACGCCGAAGCCAACGGCAAGATCGTCAAGAACGACCGTTGCTGCGGGGAGAGCGGCACCTTTGCGATCTCGCGCCCCGATGTTTCCACACAGGTGCGATTCCGCAAGGCCCAGGAAATGCAGAAGGGAGCGGCCGCGGCACGCGCCGATGGTTTCGACGGGCAGGTCAAGGTGCTGACCTCGTGCCCCTCCTGCCTGCAAGGCCTCAAGCGCTACGAAGATGAGACCGCCCTCGATGCGGACTACATCGTGGTCGAAATCGCCAAGCACCTGCTTGGCGAGCACTGGATGCGCGACTACGTAGCCCGCGCCAACGACGGCGGCATCGAGCGCGTACTGGTCTGATCGCTAGAGCGCCTTGCGGAACGTCAGGTTGTAACGCGTTCCGCCTTCGGGCTTCTGTACGGCGTGGTAGCCCTTGCGTGCGGCGCCGCCCCATACGAGCACGTCTCCGGGTAGCAGACGAATGCGCAGCGGCGAGCCCCGCTTGCTGGGCCCATACCAAAGAAAAGTCGCCGGTGCGCCGAGCGTCACCGAGACGATGGGCTGGGAAAAATCACGCTCATCGGCGTCGTGGTGGGCACCCATTTGCGCGGTGGGCGCCTCACGGTTGATCAGACAGGGATCAGGCTCGTAGTGCCCAAACCCCGCCGCCTCAGCGGCCGATCGCGCCAATCGCTGAAACACCTCGGGGATCGCGGGCCAGGCCCGGCCCGTCAAAGGCTCACCGGTCTCATAGCGGTAACCGCGCGCATCGCTATACCAGCCACAGGCGCCGCAACTGGTCATGGCGGCGGACATCAGTCGACCGCCGGGCGTCTTCAGATGCCGAAACGGCACGGCGGCCGAGACAAGCTCGACCGCCGCGTTGAGATCACCGGTAGGCGCCGCGAAGCCGTGCAACAGAAAAACCTGCGGCGCCACCTCGTGTGGCGCTGCTTCGATCACAAGCCGACCGTCACCCAACCGTAGATGAAGCGACCCGAACGACCGAAGGGCGAGAAGTTCGAGAACGACGCCGCACCGGTGGAGTTCAGACCGGGCGGCAGCGGATCGGGATACTCATCGAGCAGGTTGTCGGCGCCGATTGCGACCTTGACCTTGTCGTTGAAGGCATAACGACCTTCCAGATCGAGCAACGTCTTGGCCGTGAGCACGAAGTCCGGCGCGAGGCTACGCAGCGTCGCCGGGCGCACGGTGTCAGTACCGTCCGCCAGACCCGGGCGCGGGAAGTTGAACGACGGCAAGGCGACCGACAGCGCCTGATTGATTTCGGTGACACCGAGATTGCTCAGCGCTTCGTTGCTGACAACGTCGACCGGCACCGCGGTGTCGAGCACCGAACGGTTGGCGACACGGGTTCCAGTGACCACCACTTACTCGAGCGCGTCGGCGCCCGAGGTATTCGCTTCCTGCGCGGCTGCGGCCTGGGCCAAGGCGGCAGCAACGACCAGAGCAACGAGACTGTTGCGCATGTACAACGCCTTGAAAAACGACGGAATTCGTCGGCCTAGGCACTTTTTACCGGAAAAAAGCCGCGCCTACAACACACCGATTGTTTTATCGATACAACAAATAGTCATGGATGCTCCCTAAACCGGATCAATTTCGGATACGGGCACCTGAAACTCATTGAGCACTTGGTACCGAATCGGTGCAGTGTCGCGAAAATTCGATAAGAGTTAGCCGGTTAACTAACGCCAAGTTGACCGTCATTTCAAAGCAACTCAAGCCATTTCGGATCAAACTGTGATCCCAAATTCGCTGATCAGCGATCACGCGGCCGAAGCGGAAGCGACGGTGTTGCTGATCGATGCCAACGCAGCCTCTCTGGAGTTCATGGCGCGTGCGCTCTCGCAAGGCGGCACTCGCGTACTGACCGGTGATGGCAGCGCAGGCGTCGAAGCCACGCTGGACCTGCTTCGGGGCCAACCCCAGGTGGGCGTTTTGGTGATCGACCCGACCAGCCTTGCCGGCTACAGCGGCGTTCAAACCCCGGACTTCGTGCAGCGCGCGGCGGCCGTCCGCTCTGATT
>JBJTBK010000188.1:0-5057 GCA_046091245.1 Nevskiaceae bacterium
AGCCAGCGTCTTCGGCGTCAACGACGGACTCGTCTCGAACGCGGCCCTAGTCATGGGTGTCGCTGGCGCCGGGGCGGAACCGCGCATGGTGCTGACGACTGGCGTTGCCGGGCTACTGGCCGGAGCGCTGTCCATGGCGGCCGGCGAGTACGTATCCGTACGCTCGCAGCGCGACATGTACGAGTATCAGATCGCCCTCGAGAAAGAAGAGCTCGACGAGTATCCGGAAGAGGAAGCCGAGGAGCTGGCGCTGATTTATGCAGCCCGTGGGATGGATCTCGACAAGGCACGAGAGATGACCCGAACGCTCGTCACCCGACCCGAGCAGGCCTTGGACGTGTTGGCGCGCGAGGAGCTCGGGCTCAACCCCGACGACCTGGGTTCACCCGTCGGTGCGGCGAGTTCGTCGTTTCTGGCATTCTCGATTGGCGCCATCCTGCCATTGTTGCCGTTTCTTGCCGCCCCGGCACTGCAGTGGAGCGCAACCGTCACCATTGCCTGGACTGTGGGTGTGACCCTGCTGGCCCTCGCCCTCGTGGGTCTTGCCATTAGCCTGTTCACCGGCCGGGGTGCTTGGACCGGTGCCGCCCGGATGGTGCTGATCGGCGGTGGAGCGGGCCTGCTGTCTTGGTTCGTGGGCAGCCTCCTAGGGGTCGCCATCGGCTGACGGCGAGTGCCGCTAAGGCATTGAATTTGAAAGATCCGGCCCAACCTCTAGCGGTACGCTTGAGACCCGGATAAATTTACACACATCGCCGAACTGACCGAACTGGAATGAGTCCAACCACCAGTTGGGCAAGGACGGCCCGTCACCTCACAGGAGTCTACGACCCGCCATGAAACGCATTCTGCTCTTCCTCGTCACTAACCTCGCCGTGGTGTTCGTGCTGTCGATCGTCATGCGCATCCTCGGCATCGACCAGTACATCGCCGCGCAGGGCGGCAGCGCCTACGGGCTGCTCATTTTCGCCGCGGTGTTTGGCTTTGGCGGCGCCATCATCTCGCTGCTGATGTCGAAGTGGAGTGCCAAACGCATGATGGGCGTGCGCATCATCGACCAGCCGCGCGACAACGTGGAGCGTTGGATCGTCGACACAGTGCGCGCGCAGGCGCAGGAAGCTGGCATCGGCATGCCGGAGGTCGGCATTTTCGATTCGCCGGAGCCCAATGCCTTTGCCACCGGCGCCAACAAAAACAAGGCGCTCGTTGCCGTGAGCACCGGGCTGCTGCAGCGCATGCGCAAGGAAGAAGTCGAGGCCGTGCTTGGTCACGAAATCGGTCACGTCGCCAATGGCGACATGGTGACACTCACGCTGATTCAGGGCGTGGTCAACACCTTCGTGATCTTCCTCGCCCGCATCATCGGCAACTTCGTCGACAAGGTGATCTTCAAGAACGAGAACGGCGGCGGCATCGCCTACTTCGGCGTAGTGCTGGTCGCGGAGCTGCTGCTCGGTATTCTCGCGAGCATCATCGTGTCCTGGTTCTCGCGCAAGCGTGAGTTCCGTGCCGATGCGGCCGGCGCCCTGCTCGCCAGCCCTGCGGCGATGGTGGGCGCGCTCGAGGCGCTCAAGCGCCAGCATGGCCTCCGTTAAGCCGACGACCCTCGTCACTTCATGAAACGGCGCGGCGCGGTGGTGCAAGCCATCGCGCCGCGAAACTCCCCCTCAACTGCCCTATCGACGATGCCGCAAACCCTCCGGACTTCAGACGAATCACTGCTGCGACGTTGGTGGCGGGACTACATCAACTGTTATGATACCGGACCCTTGGTGGCCACTGCCGAGGGTTCGGCGCTGCCCGAAATCCCGGATAAGGTCGAGTGGGCGAGGATACTGCCGTTCATCGGCATGCACCTCGCCTGCCTCGCCGTGATCTGGGTCGGCTGGAGCCCGATCGCCGTACTGGTCGCGGTGCTCGCGTACTTCATACGGATGTTTGCCATCACCGGGTTTTATCACCGGTATTTCTCGCACCGTTCGTTCAAAACCTCGCGAGTCGGACAATTCATCTTTGGCGTGATCGGCGCCACGGCCGTGCAACGCGGCCCCGTGTGGTGGGCCGCGCATCATCGGCATCACCACGCCTACTCCGACAAACCCGAAGACGTCCACTCGCCCGCTCAACACGGATTCGTGCGCTCACACATGGGCTGGTTTCTGACGGCGCGCGGCTTTCGGCCCGACTTGCGTCGCGTGCGTGATCTGCTGCAGTTCCCGGAATTGCAGTGGCTCGATCGGTTCGACATTGTCGTGCCGGTGCTGTTCGCCGTCGGCATGTTCGCGCTGGGCGCTGGCCTCGATCGGTTTGCGCCCGAGCTCGGCACCAGCGCAGGTCAAATGCTGATCTGGGGATTTTTCATCTCTACCGTGGCCTGCTACCACGGCACCTACACCATCAACTCGCTCTCTCATGTGCTTGGTCGACAGCGCTACAAGACAGGCGATACCAGCCGAAACAATTGGCTGCTCGCACTCGTCACACTGGGCGAGGGCTGGCATAACAATCACCATCATTTCCCGAGCTCGACGCGACAAGGGTTTTACTGGTGGGAGATCGACATCACCTACTACATCCTCAAGGTCATGTCGTGGCTCGGCATCATCTGGGACCTGAAACCCGTCCCGACCTCGGTGCGAGACCACTCCGCCCGTCGAATCGCCCCCAACCCCTGACATGGCCCGCATTGCCATCGTTGGCAGCGGCGTTGCAGGCCTCACCGTCGCCTGGCATGCGCAGCGCGAGCACGAGGTCGTGCTCTACGAGGCCAACGCCGCTCTGGGCGGGCATACCGCTACCGTGGATGTCGAGTGGGGCGGGCGGCAGCACGCCGTCGATACAGGTTTTATCGTCTTTAATGATTGGACCTACCCCAACTTCATCGCCCTACTCGGCGAGCTCGGTGCCCGCTGGCAATGGTCGAACATGAGTTTCTCGCTGCGTTGCGAACGCAGCGGTCTCGAGTACAACGGCACTTCGATCAATTCTTTGTTTGCGCAGCGCCGTAACGCGTTCAACCCGCGATTCCTGCGCATGATCGCCGACATCCTGCGCTTCAACGGGCGAGCCCGCGAATTATTGCGTACGCCAAGCGACCCTGCGGAGGCGGCTGCCTTGCAGTCCCTGACGCTCGGCGAGAATCTGCGACGCGAGCGCTACTCGAGCGTCTTCATCGAACGCTACATCATTCCGATGGGTCGGGCGATTTGGTCGGCTACGGGGCGCGGCATGCTGGATTTTCCAGCGCAATTTTTCGTCGAGTTCTTCGACCGTCATGGCTTTCTCAACGTCGATGACCGGCCGACCTGGCGCACCGTCACGGGTGGCTCGCGCGAATACGTCCGCCGCTGGCAGACGCTGTTCCAAGGGAGCATCCGCCTACGCGAACCGGTGCGAGAAGTTCGGCGCGACGAGTCAGGGGTTACCCTGACGAGCGGGGATGGACAGACGGATCGCTTCGATCATGTGGTCTTCGCCTGCCACAGCGATCAAGCACTTTGCATGCTCGCCGATGCCAGTGAGTCGGAGCGGCGGATTCTTGGAGCCTTCCCGTATCAGGCCAACGATGCGGTACTGCACACCGATGAGCGCGTACTGCCGCGCACCCGCCTCGCGCGAGCGGCCTGGAACTACCACCTGCTTGACCCCGACACCGAACGGGTTGCGTTGACCTACGACATGAACGTTCTGCAGAGCATTGAGGCTCCGGTGCGTTTCCTCGTGACGCTGAACCGCAGCGCCGACATCGACCCCAACACCGTGCTCGGACGCTACACCTACCATCACCCGGTCTATACGCCCCAGGCCGTCGCGGCGCAGGGCCAACGTGGCCTGATCAGTGGGCAGCGCCGCAGCGTCTACTGTGGCGCCTACTGGCGCTACGGCTTCCATGAAGACGGGGTAGTCAGCGGTCTCTGGGCGCTGCAGGATCTGGCTCGCTTGACCGGCGGGACCCCGCCCAAGGCGCCCGTGCTGGAGCCCGTGCGGCGGAGTCTGCGAGAATCTGGCGGTTCATGACCGCCAGCTGCCTTTACACCGGACTGATCCGCCATCGCCGTTTCGGACCCCGCCGCAATGCGTTCCGATACCGGCTGTTCTTCGTGTACGTCGATCTGGCCGAATTGCCGCAGTTATTTGATCGGTTCTGGCTGTGGTCGGCCCGTCGCCCCGCTCTCGCCTGGTTTCGACGTGCTGATTTCCTCGGCGACCCAGCAGTGCCGCTCGATACGGCCGTGCGCGATCGGGTGGCTGAGGTCACCGGCAGCCGCCCGACCGGCCCTATCCGCCTGCTGACACACATCCGCTACTTCGGTTACAACTTCAATCCGGTCAGTTTCTACTATGTGTTCGATGCCGCAGGCGAGCGGCTGGAGAGCATCGTTGCGGAGATCACCAACACCCCCTGGGACGAGCGGCACGCCTACGTGTTGCGCGTGGCCGACTCCGAGCGCGTGGGGCAGCAAGTAATGCGCTGGCAGTTCGACAAAGCTTTCCATGTCTCGCCGTTTTTGCCCATGGACATGCGCTACGACTGGCGGTTTTCCTCGCCTGCAGAAACACTGCAGGTGCACATGGAAAACTGGCGCGAAGGTGCCTCGCAGTTCGATGCCACGTTGACCCTGCACCGTGAGCCCATCACGCGCGGCTCGCTGGCGCGGGCCTTGCTCAGCTTTCCGCTCGTCACCGTCAAGGTCAGCGTCATGATTTACTGGCAGGCCCTGCGCCTGATACTCAAACGCACACCCTTCTTCACTCATCCCGCATGAACAGCCGTCGAGAAAGCATCATTCCGCTCGACCCGCCACGCATGGACGAGCGCCTCGCGCCTGCCGACGATCCAGGTGTACTTGCGCAGCTCGGCCGCCGCTTGCTATTCGCGCGCCTTGCGACGATGCGCGATGGCGAGCTGATCATCGAAGAGTGGAATGGCCAACGGCATCGCTTCGGTCGGCGCACCCCACGGCTTGATCTGACGGTCACGCTGCAGGTCGATCATCCACAGCTCTACGCCGATGCGGCGTTCGGTGGCACGGTGGGTGCCGGCGAAGCCTACATTC
>JBJTBK010000189.1:0-12564 GCA_046091245.1 Nevskiaceae bacterium
GGCACCTACGGTCCCAACCACATGTGGACCTACATCAACTTCTCGCCGAAAACCGCGATGCATCAATACATGTTCGAGGCGCCGATCGACGAAAATCGAACCCGCGTCTTCCTGCTCAATCAGCGCAACATCGGGTTTTTCAAAAACAGCACAATGGGTGCCATCGGCCGGCTGATCAAGCCGCGCATCAACAGCTGGCTCGACAAGAAAATCAACGAGCGCAACATGTTCATTGCCTCGCAAGACATCAAGGTCATGAACAACGTCAAGCCGACGTTGACCCCTCCGTCGCGCGCCAAGGAACTCATGATGCCCGCTGACAAGGTGATCCTGCAGTACCGTGACAAGCTCGATGAATTCGAGGCGCGGGGCTGGAAGCTGGACATTGCAGCGGTGCGCGCAGCACGCGAGCAGGGTGATGTGATCTTTGCCATCCCCTCCCCGGCTCGCCGTGAATCGAACGCGTGGGTGCTCGACGAGGCGCCCCGCGACGCGCCCCGCGCGAGCGCACCGCAGGCAACGCTGCAGGCGGCCGGCGGCTGAGTCGCCGGCGCGTCCCGCTGCACGCGCTCGTGCTGGCGGCGGGCGCGTCTCGCCGTTTCGAGGGCGTCAAGGCCCTAGCGCCCATCGAGGGTAAGCCCATGCTCCAATGGGCGATAGATGCGCTATCGAGTGCGGATATCGATGGTCTGACGATTGTGCTCGGCGCCCATGCGGCCGAGATCGTCAGCCAGATCGCACCCCGTGACGCCACCCTCGTCGTGCAGGAAGACTGGGGTGAAGGCATGGCCGCCTCACTACGCGCCGGCATCGCCTCATTGCCGTCACCCGAAGCGGGCGTGCTCATTGCCCTAGCCGACCAGCCCGATATCGGCGCAGCGGACTACGGGCGCTTGATCAGCACCTGGCGTGCCGCACCCGAAACCCCTGCCGCGGCAACCTACGCGAACACGCGCGGTGCACCGTGCATCATTCCCGCTGCTTTTCGATCGGCGTTACTCGCGCTCCAGGGAGATCAGGGCGCGCGGGTATTGTTGCGAACCCTCACCGATGTCATCGAGGTGCCCATGGAGAAGGCTGCGCGTGATATCGATACTCGCGATGATTGGCACTCGCACCTACGCGACAAAAGCCTACGAGAGCCACCTTGACCTCAAGGCTGCGCAGGCGCGAGCACGCGAGGCCGCACAACGATCGCGCTCGCGCTAATCGGCAAACGCGACCGTGCAAGACAAACCTGGTCAAAGGGTTCGAAGGCCGTCGGGCGCAGCACCGCCGGTAGCAACTCGCTGATCGGCGCAAAGTAAAGTTCGCGGCAGTACCGCAAGGTCACCCGATGCACCCCGACGAAGCGCGCTGATTCCGGCGAGGCAGCCGGAAGTGCCTCCAAAGCAATCTGCAACAAGTCGGGGCGCAGTGTCTGCTCGATCGCCCGCGTCACTACGGCTGCAGGCGCGCTCACCTCACCCTCGACGGGCTCGCCCTGCGAGAAGAGTGGTAGCAGCGCGATACCGGCGACCCGACGAGCCCTCAGCTCATCGCTCTCACCGTAGCTTTCAGCATCGTCGGACCCCGATCTGAGCTCGGCGGTTTCGATAGCTCTAGCCACCTCGGTCGCCGCGGAACCTAAAGCCTGCCGCGCTACCGCGATCGGCCTGCGGTCGCACTCTGCCCCGAAAAAGCTGTGGCAGCCACGGAGGTCTGGCCACGGATAACATCACCGAATGCCGAGTAGACGCCGATGGCCGCCACAGCGATCAGCGCGACGACGATGATGTACTCCGTCATCCCCTGCCCTAACGTCGCGCGAGGCGACTTGAATTTGCCTGTCATGAATTGCCTTGTCATGTCCTGAACTCCCTGCACGTGACCGGCACCACGCCGGCGATGCATTGCAACTCGTGGTGCTACCGAGCGTTAAGGCGCCATATCGGGCAAATCGCCAGCGATTGCCGTATGGCGCGCAAAACTCGCTCGAAACGGCGCATTGCGCCTCCTTGTGCTGTAATGGCGCATCGAAGTTCAAAACTGAGGTATCAATGCGAAAGCATCGACTGGCCATCACGGCTCTGGGCTTGCTCTGTGCGGCCCCTGCGCTGCATGCCGACGAAGGCATGTGGACCTACGACAACTTCCCGAGCGATGCAGTACGTCGGCAATACGGCGTCAATATCGATCAGCCCTGGCTTGATCGGGTGCGTGCGGCGACCGTGCGCCTGTCGGGCTGCTCGGCCTCCTTCGTCTCTGGCGAGGGCCTGATCCTCACCAACCATCATTGCATCGCGAGCTGCCTTGCCGACAACTCCACCAAAGAAAAGAGCCTGCTGGACGAAGGCTTCGTGGCGCGCAGCCGCGAGCAGGAAATCAAGTGCGCGACGCAGGTCGCGGATGTGCTCGTCGAAATGCAAAACGTAAGCGCCGCCGTGGAGCTCGCCACTCGCGGACTCGGCGATCGAGCGGCAAACGAGGCACGCAAGCGCGCGCTAACCGAACTCGAGCAGAGCTGCGAGAAGTCCTCGGGTCTCAAGTGCCAAAGCGTCACGCTTTACAACGGCGGTCAGTATTTCCTCTACAAATATCGGCGCTACACCGACGTGCGTCTGGTATTCGCTCCAGAGGCCGGCATCGCAGCCTTCGGCGGTGATCCCGATAACTTCCAGTTTCCGCGTTGGTGCCTCGACATGGGTTTGCTGCGAGCCTACGAAAACGGCAAGCCGGTGAGCGTCCCCAACCCGCTGCGGATCAACTTTGCGGGTCCTAAAGCCGGCGAGTTCGTGCTCGTCTCCGGCCATCCGGGCTCGACCAATCGCTTGCTAACCGTGTCGCAGTTACAGCAGTTGCGCGAAGTGTCACTGCCACCTTCGCTGCTGCGTAGCAACGAGTTGCGCGGCCGGTATATCCAGTTTGCCAAGACCAGCGACGAGGCGCGCCGTATCACCGACGACCCGCTCACCGGACTTGAGAACGGCATCAAAGTTCGACGCAAGCAGCTCGACGCGCTGCTGGATGAGAACCTGATGAGCGAGAAGCGGCGTCAGGAGGCGGAGCTGCGTGCCCGCACGGCGCGAGACCGCTCGCTGTCGGCGCTCGGAGACCCGTGGGCTGACATCGAAAAAGCCAACGGGATCGCGCGTAACCTGGATACGGAGTACGGCTATCTCGAGGGTGGCGCTGGCTTTAATAGTCGACTGTTCCGCTACGCACGCAGTCTCGTGCGCGGCGCCGCCGAGCGCGACAAACCCAATGCCGAACGTCTGCGGGAGTACACCGACCAGTCGTTGCCGCGGCTGCGACAGCAGTTGGCTGCACCCGCGCCGGTCTACCCCGAGCTCGAACGGTTGACGCTGTCGTTCAGCCTCGAGCGCATGCGTGAATGGCTGGGTCCCGATGACCCGACGGTCCGCAGTCTGCTCGCCAAGGACTCACCCGATTCGCTGAGCACAGCGCTGGTCGGCGGCAGCACACTCGGCGATCCGAAGGTACGGCTCGCCCTGTGGGATGGCGGCACCGCAGCACTCGCCGCCTCGAACGACCCAATGATCAAACTTGCGATGCAAGTCGATGCTCGCTCACGAGCGCTGCGCAAGCGCTATGAAGATGAGGTCGAGGCACCGACGGCCGTGGCAGAGGAAAAAATCGCGCGCGCGCGGTTCAAGCTCTATGGCACAGCCGTTTACCCTGACGCGACTTTCACGTTGCGGTTGAACTACGGCACGGTGCAAGGATGGGTGGAAAAAGGCTCGCCGCTCGAGCCCTTTACCACGCTCGGTCGTGCCTATGAGCGCGCCACGGGTCAGGCGCCGTTCCGCATCCCGGAAAGCTGGATGCAGGCGAAGTCAAAACTCGACATGACGACCCCGTTCAACTTGTCGAGTAACAACGACATCGTCGGCGGCAACTCGGGCAGCGCGATGCTGAACGCACGCGGCGAGGTCGTCGGTTTGATGTTCGATGGCAACATCCACTCGATCTCGGGCTCGTACTGGTTCGACACGGTGAAAAACCGATCGATCGCGGTGCATCCCGCGATCATGAAAGAAGCCTTGGCAAAGGTATACGGTGCAGACCACCTGCTCGGCGAACTGTCAGGCCAGTAACTTAGCGGTGTGGGGCGGCGGCGATGCCGCCGCCCCAATCGCCTAGATCAGTTCCGAAAATCACTTCTTCGCAGGTGCGGGCGTCTGCTCGAGCGCGTAACGCTCGATGGACGAGAGTGACGGGTCAACCCACTTCGTGGGTGCATTGAGATACAGCGGATACTTCTTTTCGATGTAGTCGAGCACGGCACGTGGCATGACATCGCCGAGATTTTGACCGCTGCCCTGATAGCACATGTATTGGCAATGCCCTTCCGCCTGCCCCATCAACAGCCACGGCAACCAGGGCGTAACGCGCGACCACGTACCGTGGAAATTGAGCGAGGTCATCGCCGAGTTCTGCATGTCGGCGGCACGGAAGAAGTAGGTGAAGAACTCCGACACCCGTGCCATGGGACCTGCCGACTCGCGCGGCCATTTATCCGGCTGCAAGGCGTTCTTGTAGAACAAGTGGATATGACGCTCGAGGGTGACGTAGTCCCCCTGCTTTTTCCATGGCAGCTGCAACGGCACCTTGGGCGGCGGCGTCGAGGCGTTCAGTCCGCCGTAGTTCGGCGGCGGCGGGAAGTACTCCTGAATCGTCGTATTGAACGGATCATTCGCCACGGGGACGACGCGGACGTTCTCACCCGTATACGGATTGTGGAACTCCTCGATCGGCTCACCACTTTTGAGATCGTAATAGATGCCCACTTCGCGCAGCACCTTGCGGTAGCCCGTGCCGCTCTCGTGGGGCAACAAACGGGCCATGCCGAAGCCCGCGAAACCGAATAAATCTTTGAGTGGTTCGCCAACACGAACACCGGAAACGTAGCCGTTGTACCAGCCAGTCTTCTGCTTGGTGAGATCGAGATCTGCCGTCATGCGCGCCACCGCCAACATATTGCCGCGCGGCGTGGTTAGATCGAGATAAGGACCCTTCAAGACGTCAGCAGCCCCTGCGCCCACCGCTGCGTTCGCCGCAGTGGCCTCTGCGGTGAGACCCGCCAAGGCCAGCGTGCTGACCCCTCCCAACAATAGTTCGCGTCTTTGCCAATCCATCTGCCCCCCCGAAATGATGATTTGTGAAGCGCCGGGTCAATTTTCGTCGATCGTTGGCGTCAAGGATGTTGCCTAGTAGGAGAACAACATCGCTTCGGGCGCCGTGCTTATGACCCAATACAACACGGCACCCAGCGCGATCAGTACGGCAACGGCGACAGCCGTGCGCGAAGAGCGGATCTCCTCACCGGCCGGCACGCGGTCCGCCGACTTGCGCCCCGTCAGCATGGGCAGGATGAGGTTGTCGTGCTTGACCCATAGGTAAAACAACGCCGCAGCCACGTGGACGAATACCGCCGCCACGATCAGATCGAAGACCTGCTTGTGCACGGTGGTCAACGCGTCACTGGTCGTGCTGCTGACATAACCGAATAGCGGTCCGGTTTCCATGATTTGGTCGTTGGCAAACAACCCCGTGAGCGCCTGAGTGAGCAAGAGGCCGAGCAAGGCGAGAACCATGAGCGCCCCGAGCGGGTTATGACCCACGGGCACATTGGGCGGCGATGCCGCTTCGCCGCGCAGGTAACGCAAGATCGACGTCGGACCACGAACGAAACTCGCGAACCGCGCATGACGCGTACCGACGAAACCCCACAGCAATCGCGTAACCACCAACAACAACACCGCGTAGCCGAAACGCGTGTGCCAGACGAACCAGTCGCCCTCGATCTCCCGCGTTAGCCAGGCGCCGATCACACACAGCAACAAACTCCAGTGTATGACTCGGACCGGGAGATCCCACACGAGCTTACCGGGCGTGCTCGCCGAGGCTGAATCATGAGTGCCCGGGTCGCCTTCAGGGGATGGTTCAAGGCTCATGTCGAAACCGCCTCATGTCGTTCGTTGTACTCGATGAAATAGTCGTCCGGGTCCCACAAGCTGAGTGAGGTCATGGACAGCATTCGACCATCGGCTCCACGAACCTCGAACCCGTGGGGCTCAGCGTGAATGGTCGCACCGAAGGCCACCGCACGATCGCGCACGGCAGCGACGTCTTTGCCTTGCATGACAAATACGATATCGCCGATTCCGAGTCGCCGTCGCCTCGGCGGCTCTGCCAGTCGCGGCTCGGTGAACTCGAGTAACCCGATCATGCCGACGACCGGATCCACGGCTTTCAAGATGACGAGACGGGTGAGATCACCACGCTTGCCGGCGGCAAGACCCATGCCGGACAACTCGATTTGATCGTCGTACCAGACCGTCAGTCCCAGCACGTCACGATAAAACCGCAGCGACCGCTCGGCATCACGAACGATCAGTGTCGTACGTTTAACGAGCGGCGGATAAAGTTCGGCTAACGAGGTGGACATGCCATGAATCCTAGCGCGTCCGGGCAATCAACCCAATCGCCACCGCCGCCATCAGCAGCGTCGGAAACCAGGCGAACAGCACGGGATTACCGTCGAATACCACCGCACCGCTTTCGAGGCTGCGCTGCAGGACGAACAGTCCGATACCGATCACGAGTCCGAAGGCGAGCCGCGTCCCGGAGTCGGTGGCTCGCAACGAACCGAACAGGAAGGGCAATGCCAGCAGCACGGCGAACACCGTCGCCACGGTGCGCGCCACCCTCGACCATAAGGCGAATCGCGCCGGATTGGCATCGAGGTTGTTTTGTTCGAGATGCCCGATCATTCGCCAAAGGTCACTCGCCGGCAGTTCATCGGGCGATGAGGCTGCTATGCCGAGAAACTCGGCGCTCACGGCGGACTGCAACTCACGGCGTGCCGCGCGGTTCACCACGACGCGATCCTCGCCAAAGCGAGACTCCGTGTACTGCTCGAGACTCCACCGACCCTCCTCAGCCGTACTCGCCGCCACCGCACGGCCTAGGGCACGCAGACGAAACTGATCGTTCAACTCGTAGATCACCATCCCGCCGAACTGCGTATCGCCGGTCTGCCGCTCGACGTTGATGATGAGATCCCCATCCCGAACCCACGCATCTCCGGTGCCGCGCAGACTCAGGTCAGCATACTTGCTGAACGCCTTCTGCTGTCGCGCAAACTGCTGCATCGGCGGGCCCAGGAACTCACCGAGTACCGCCGCGATGAGCGTCAACACCACCCCGGCGATCGTTGCCGCACGAGCGATCCGCCAGACCGAAAATCCGGAGGCACGCAATACCGTCAACTCGCTGCCGCGCGCCAAGGCACCGAGGCCCACCAAAGAGCCGATTAGAGCGCTGATCGGTAACAGCTCCCAGGCCTGCTGTGGCAGGTTCAACGCGGTGAACATCACGGCATCCCAGGTTGTAAAGCTGCCGACGCCCACATCGTCCTGCTCGCCCATCAGCACGAACAGGGCGCCAAGCGACAGCAGCACCGCCATGGTGGTGAACACGCCGCCCAAAATCGCTCGAACGAGATACCGATCAATGGTGTTCATGCCGGTACCACATCGCGATGTCGCCAACGGGCCAAGAACCCCGGGGCGCTAATGACCATCAGGGCCACCGCGATCACCAGGCAATGCACCCACCACAGACCCCACTCCAGCGGCACTTCGCCCTTGGACAACCACACGCGGGCCGCACTCGCCAAACCGATGTAGAAAAAATAGATCAGGATCGCGAGCCACAGCCGCGAATACCTTCCCTGGCGCGGTCGCAACCGCGACAGCGGCACAGCGAGTAACGCCAGCACCAACACCATCAGCGGTGAAGCGACACGCCAGTGCCACTCTGCCCGCTGAGCTGGATCGGCACCCTGCAACAACTCCGCAGTCGGCAATGACTCGATCTTCGGTGCGCCGACAGAGGTTCCAGGAACTTGCACCGGGATGACGTTCTCGGCAAAGCGCACGATACGAAACTGCGGCGATCCCGGGTTGCCCTCGTAGCGTTCGCCGGAAATCAGCGTCAACACGTGTACCGAGCCATCGGCGGAGATCTCGTGGCGCGCGAAGTCCGCCACGGCGATCTCATAACGATCGTCGCGCAAGCGCTTGACGAACACCCGCTCGAGCGTGCCATCTGCCTGAACACCACGCGCGTAGAACACCGTGGTGCCGCCGCCGAAACTGCGAAATCGCCCGGGTGCGATCGGCGCGAACTCGCCTTGCTGCAGGGCCTCGGTGCGTACACGCTCGACCTGCGTGGCGGCGAGTGGCGCGATGTAGAGCGACAAGGCCGCCACGACCGCTGACACGAGCAAGGCCAGGCCGAAAATCGGCGCATACACGGCCCGCGGTGACACACCGCAGGCGACCACTGCCGTCATCTCGCTATCGTGGTAAAGACGACCGAAAGCCAGCATCACGCCGAGCAGCAGGCCGACCGGAAGCAATATCGCGAGGTTCTGCAGCAAACCTAGCCCAACCAGTTCGAGCACGACGTGGCTTGGGAAGCCGCGCTCAGCCGCCCGTGCGAGCACGGTCGCCACCTGATTGGTGAGCAGCACGACCACCAGTACGGCGGTGACTGCCAGCCAAGTCCCAGCGGTTTCACGCAGTATGTATCGGGAGAGTCGCGTCACGGCCGTTGGATTCCGGAAACCGTTAGAATGGTACGCCAAGCGGCCTGACCGGTGGAGCCACATCGGCCGACGGCCATCCCAATAGCAGCGGAGATCCTCATGAAGTTCGATATTCTCACCGGCAACCCCGCCCTCGCCCGCACCGATTGCATCGTTATCGGCGTCCATGATTCTGGGGAGTTGTCCGCCGGTGCTCGTGCGGTCGATCGTCGCTGCGGCGGCGCGCTGTCGCGTTGGCTGCGGCACGGCGACTTTGCCGGCAAGCTCGGCGAGACGGCACTGCTGCCCGCTTTCGCTCGCCTCAAAGCCACGCGTGTGCTGCTCGTTGGCCAGGGTTCGGGCACAGTCACCCGCCGTAGCTGGCGCAAGGCGCTGCAGGCGACGATCGGAGCGTTGGCCAAGACTCGAGTCGAGTCAGCCATTGTGGCCCTCACCCGCCCGGCCAGTCGCGACCTCGATGACTATCTGTTTGCGCGCTCGGCCGCCGAGATCACCCATGCGGCGCTCTACCGCGTGAATGATCTGAAGTCGGCGAAAAAGCCTCCGGCGCCGGCGCTCAAAAGCCTCAAGTTCGGCCCCGTGGGCGCCTCAGCCACGGCTGCACGACGTGGTCTCGAACATGGCGATGCAGCGGGCCGGGGTGCCGCCGTGATGCGTGACCTCGCCAATCTGCCGGCCAACCATTGCACTCCGACCTATTTGGCCGAGCAGGCGGTGGAGCTTGGCCGTCGCTATCCCGCGCTCAAGGTCAAGGTGCTGGAAGAAGCCGACATCCGAGCCGAGAAAATGGGCTGCTTCCTAGCCGTGACGCAAGGCAGCGACCAGCCGCCGAAGTTCATCGTCATGGAGTACAAGTCGCCCAAAGCCCCGCGCGGACCTATTGTGCTCGTGGGTAAAGGCATCACCTTTGACACGGGCGGTATCTCGCTGAAAGACCCGGGTGCCATGGACGAAATGAAGTTCGACATGTCGGGTGCGGCCTCGGTGATCGGCGCGATGTCGGTGGTCGCCGACTTGGAACTGCCACTGCATGTGGTTGGTCTTGTGGCGGCCTGCGAGAACATGCCAAGTGGCCGCGCGGTCAAACCGGGCGATATCGTGACGAGTGCCGCCGGACTGACGGTGGAAATCCTCAATACCGATGCCGAGGGACGACTGATCCTCTGCGATGCCCTGCACTATGCACGTCGCTACAAGCCGAGCACGGTGATCGATCTGGCCACGCTGACTGGGGCCTGCGTGGTGGCGCTTGGCCATCATCATACGGGCGTGATGAGTAACGATGACGCGTTGGCAGCCGAGATCGTCGCAGCCGGTGTGCGCGCGGATGATCGCGCTTGGCATCTGCCCTGCACCGAGGAGTACGGCGAACAGCTGCGTAGCAATTTTGCGGATATGGCCAACGTCGCCGGTCGTGACGGCGGCGCGCTCACTGCTGCCGCGTTTCTCGCCAAGTTCACTCAAGGCATGCGCTGGGCGCATCTCGATATCGCCGGCACGTCGTACGCGAGCGGTGCCGCCAAAGGCAGCACGGGTCGCCCCGTCGGCTTGCTTGCCGACCTACTGATCAGTCGCGCCCGACGCTGATTGTCAAACACGCTGATCGTTTAACGCTCAAGGATCGATCGATCATGGACAAGGTGTACTCGCCCCGCGAAATCGAACAGCGCATTTATGATCGCTGGGAGCGTTCGGGCCTTTTTGCGCCGCGCGGCGAAGGTCCGGGTTATTGCATCGTGATTCCGCCGCCGACCGTCACCGGGACGCTGCACATGGGTCATGCGTTCCAAGACACGATCATGGATGCCCTCACCCGATATCACCGCATGCGTGGGAAACCCACCTTGTGGCAACCGGGTACCGACCACGCGGGCATCGCCACGCAAATGGTCGTCGAGCGACAACTCGAAGCCGAGGGGCGATCGCGCAGCGAAATTGGCCGCGAGCAGTTCATCGAGCGGGTGTGGAAATGGAAGGGAGAGTCGGGCGGCACCATCGCCCGACAGATGCGCAGACTCGGCGCGTCGGTGGATTGGTCGCGCGATCGCTTCACCATGGCCGAGGGCTTGTCGACAGTCGTCACCGAAGTGTTCGTTCGCTTGTACGAGGAAGGCCTGATCTATCGCGGCAAGCGACTCGTCAATTGGGATCCCGTGCTGCGTACGGCCGTGTCGGACCTCGAAGTGCAAAGTAGCGAAGAGGAAGGCTCACTGTGGCATCTGCGCTATCCGCTCGAACACGGCGAGGGCTATCTCGTCGTGGCGACCACACGACCTGAAACCATGCTCGGAGACGCGGCGGTCGCGGTTCATCCGACGGATGAGCGCTTCGCGCATCTGATCGGGCAGCGCGTCACATTGCCGATTGCCAATCGGACGATTCCGATCATCGCCGACGAGTATGTCGACCCCACCTTCGGCTCCGGTTGCGTGAAGATCACCCCGGCGCACGATTTCAACGACTACGAGGTCGGCTTGCGGCATCAGCTGCCGCAAATCAATATTTTCACGCCGGATGCGAACCTCAACGAGCAGGCGCCGACCCACCTGCAGGGTCTGGACCGATTCACGGCACGCGCACGCATCGTCGAGGAACTCACGGCTGCAGGCCTGCTCGAACGCATCGACAAGCACACGCTGATGGTGCCTCGCGGCGATCGATCCGGCGTCGTCATCGAGCCGTACATGACCGATCAATGGTACGTCCGCATCCAACCCCTGGCGGATCCGGCCATCGAAGCCGTGCGCTCGGGTGCAATCCGGTTCGTACCGGAGAACTGGACCAAGACCTACTACGAGTGGATGCGCAACATCAAAGATTGGTGTATCAGCCGCCAACTCTGGTGGGGACATCGGATTCCAGCGTGGTACGACGAAACGGGGCGGGTCTATGTTGGGCGATCTGAGGCGGAAGTTCGGGCGCGGCATGCGCTACCCGCCTCGTGCGTCCTGCGGCAAGACGACGACGTACTCGACACCTGGTTCTCCTCGGCACTCTGGCCCTTCTCGACACTGGGCTGGCCGGACGACACGGCCACCCTGAAGCAGTTCTACCCGACTTCAGTACTCGTCACCGGCTTCGACATCATTTTCTTCTGGGTAGCCCGGATGATCATGATGGGTCTGAAGTTCATGGACGAGGTGCCATTTCGCGAGGTGTACGTCCACGGCCTGATCCGTGACTCCGAAGGCCAAAAGATGTCGAAGTCCAAGGGCAACGTGATCGACCCGCTGGACATCGTCGATGGCATCGCACTCGAGGATCTGGTGCGTAAACGAACCACCGGACTGATGCAGCCGCGTCTCGCTCCCGCCATCGAGAAAGCCACCCGCAAGGCCTTCCCGGAAGGCATTGATGCCTTCGGCACCGATGCGCTGCGCTTTACGTTCGCCTCGCTAGCCACGCAAAGCGCTGATTTACGTTTCTATCTGGCGCGCGTGGGCGGCTATCGTAATTTTTGTAACAAGCTCTGGAATGCCTCGCGCTTCGTGCTGTTGATGCTCGAGGACGGCTCACCCGCGACCGTTGTCGAGTCGCGTGACCTTGTGCCGAGTGTGGCCGACCGCTGGATCACTTCGAGGTTTGGACAAACCCTTGAAGCGGTTGATCAGGCCTTTGCCGAATACCGCTTCGACTTTGCCGCTACCGCTCTTTATGAGTTCACGTGGTACGAGTTCTGCGATTGGTATCTGGAACTCGCCAAGCCGATCCTGCAAGGCGAAGGCATCACTGCCGAAGCCAAGCAGGCGACCCGTCAGACGCTTGAGCGCGTCCTGGAAGCCCTACTGCGAGCCCTCCACCCCTTGATGCCCTTCATCACCGAGGAAATCTGGCAACGCGTTCGAACCGCCTCAGGTGCTCCCGACGACTCTGTCGCAACCATCATGACGGCTCGTTGGCTACAGGCCAGCGATTGGCCGCGCGATGCCGGCGCGGAGACCGATATC
>JBJTBK010000190.1:0-2346 GCA_046091245.1 Nevskiaceae bacterium
GCCCCCGAAGAGGCGTAGCGGCCGCCGCGACGCAGCAGCTTCAGCATCGACTCGAAGGGCGGACCTGCGACATTATCGATGACGAGATCGACGGATTCCTCGCCGAGTATCGCCACGGCATCGTCATGTCGATCAATCACACGATCCGCACCGAGGGCGCGTACGGCGCTGGTCTTCGCCTGAGCCGCGATCGCCGTAACGCGAGCCCCACGCCGCTTGGCAAGCTGCACGGCCGCGGAGCCCACACCGCCTGAGGCACCCGTGACCAGCACATGTTCACCCGCGGCCGCCTTGGCGCGGTGCAACAGGTTCTCGGCAGTGCCGTAGGCACAGGGAATGCTGCCGAGTTCGACATCGCTCCAGGCGCAGCGCACCTCAAAGATCTCGGTGGCCGGCACCTTCACGTATTCCGCAAACGCACCGTCGAAGTCGGAGCCCATCCAGACGTTTTCCATCGACCCAAATCCCTTCGGGCGCATGCAGGGGCGCACGAGCACGCGCCGACCGATCAGCGTTGGATCAACGTCGGGCGCGGTCTGCACCACTCGCCCGCAGCAGTCGGTGCCCTGAATAAACGGAAATGGCGTCGCAGCGTTCCAACCGCCATCGACTTTATGGCTCGGCCGCTGCTCTTCGAGCGCGGCTGCGGTATTCGTCGCCGTGGTGACCGACGCCGAGTACCAACCGAGTCGGGTATTGATCTCGGTGTTGTTCACGCCTGCGGCGAGAACGCGAAGCAGCACCTCACCGGGTCCGAGTGTGGGCACGGGCACCTCGCGCCACTCCAGCCGCTCGTAGCCGCCGTTGCCGGTGGTGACCACCGCTTTCATGGTCGCAGGGCGCTGCACGCGACCGCCATCAGTCGACGAGCGCATCGGCGCGCAGTCCCGCGCGCTCGAGATGGATGGGCAGCACTCGCCCGTAGAGTTGGCGCGCTCGCTCGGGGCTACCGACCATGCCAGGCTCTTCCACGTAACTGAAAATCGCCACATAGCGCAGGCGAGCGCCCGCAAGCGGCGTTACCCGATGCAGCGAATAGCGGCCTTTGAAGATCTGCAGATCACCGGGCTCGAGGCGCAGAGTACGAATCAGCGATGCATCGCCATCGAGCACACGCTCGACCCCCGCGTAGTTCTCATCGGTGGGCGTACGCAGGTAAGGGCTGTATTCGAAGTCTCCGCCATGCTCGGCGTTTTGGATCGCGAGCGTGACGGTGTAGTTGTTCGTGTCAAAGTGCCACGGGAAGCCACCGCCCTCTTCGGCCAAATTCACGATCACATCGGCCAGCGGGTCGGCGTATCGGTAAAACCTCGGCTCGCCGAGAGTCTCCTGAATGAACGGCGCGAAGGCCGGCCATTCATAGAGGGCGCGCAGGATACTGTCCTCGCCAAAGTGATCTGCCGGCACGAACGCATTCGAGCGATCGTAGAACCGGCGCAACGGATGCGAGAGCGGCAGATCCTCTCGATCCGTGGTGAAGTACGGATTGGTGCGGTTGAAATTGCGATGGCCGAAGTGTGCCGTGCGATCGCACTCCGCAACGAGCGCCGGCAGTCGTTCGGCGCGAACAAACCCTTTCAATACGGCGCACCCGACCGAGTCGATCGCCGCACGCGCCTCGGCGATGATCGCCTCGCGAGCCTCCCCCGGCTGATCGATCGGATATCGGCCGAGGTCAATGACTTCGCGAGCAATCGATGGCACGACAGACCTCAGGTGATCGCGGCGGAGATCGCGTTCACTACGAGCGCAAGACTCAAGCCCAAGATGACGACCCAGGTGCCGAGCGTGCCAAAGTAGCGACCACGGGAATAACCCGCTGTCGACCCGAGACCTTGTGCATGCAGCAGGCGCGCGAGGATGAGTACGAGCCCCGCGCCATGCACGAGCCAGTCGGGTCCGCTACCGGCATCGACGAGACCGAGCAGCAGGAGCGCAAACGGGGTGTACTCGATGAAGTTGGCGTGGACACGAATCGTGCGCTGCAGATCCGGGTCACCGCCATCGCCAAGCCCGACCTTGGCGCGTCGACGCTCGACGATCACCTTCCACGACAGCCAGATGAAGAGTAGGCCGCAGAGGCCCGCATAGAGTCCTGTACGCATCGATTCTCCTCCCCGGGTCAGGTCCGCAACGTACCGAGCGTAACGCTAGACCCAGCCGCGCCGCCACTGCAGTGGGTCCTTAAGCTCACGCCAAGCAATCACGCGTGTGCGCTTCGAATGCACCGCCTCGATCTCCACCGACACCACAGGCGAGCCCGGCGGTATCGGCTCAACGACTTGGGTCACGAGGAAGTGCTTTTCGTTGTTAGGCGGCTCAACCGCCGTCCACGTCGTGTGGAGC
>JBJTBK010000191.1:0-4582 GCA_046091245.1 Nevskiaceae bacterium
TCGACCCGCGCTGTTTTCCTGCGTTGCTCATGGTGGCAACCTTGCTCGAGCGCGAGGGCGATGTGCCGGCGGCGGCGCGCCAATACGAGATCGCCATCGCGCAGGCACCGCCGGACGATCGGCTTGATGCCGCCTCGCGCACCGCACTCGAGCACGGCCGACAGCTCGTGGCCAAACATTCGGCGGCGCTACGTGACTACATCCAGGCGGACCTCAGCACCGTCAGACAGGACTGCACGCCGAGTGAGCAGCGCCGCCTCGAGACCTTCATCGATACCACACTGCGCCTGCGGCAGCGGTACACGCAGCAGCCGATGGAGTACTGCTACCCGGGGATGCCGTCGATCGAGTTTTACGACCGATCGATGTTCCCGTGGCTCGCGAAACTCGAGGCTGCAACGCCAGATATTCGCCGCGAGTTGCTCTCGCTGCTGGCGGAGGGGGCGCCCGGATTTTCGCCGTACGTGAATTACGCCGAGCACATGCCGCTCGATCAGTGGCGTGAGCTCAACCGGTCACCACGCTGGACGGCCTGGCATTTCTACGAGCGGGCGACGCCGATCGCGGAGCGCTGGGCGCGTGCGCCGCTGACCGCTGCGGCATTTTCTCGCTTGCCGCAGGCACGAGTACCGATGCGCTCGCCGACGGCGTTGTTCTCGGCGCTGCGCCCGAAGACCCGCATTCCGCCGCATACCGGCATCGCCAATTTCCGCCTGCTCGTGCACTTGGCGCTCGTCATTCCGCCGGGCTGCGGTTTTCGCGTCGGTGGCGAAACGCGAGCGTGGCGCGAAGGTGAGGCCTGGATCTTTGATGACACCATCGAGCACGAAGCGTGGAACGACAGTGACGAGCTGCGCGTGATCCTCATCTGCGATATCTGGAGTCCGCTGCTCTCGCCGGCGGAGCGTGAGGCGATCGCTGCGGTGATCCGCGCTCGCGATGCTTATACGGGGATCGTGCCGCGAACCGACGGCTGAACCTGCCGGCTGATCGCCGGAGCGCGGTCGCCGCCTGCTGGGTCAAAACCGCCGGGCAAAAAAAAGCGGCGGTTCCCTTTCGGAAACCGCCGCTGGTGTCAGCCCCTTGCGGGGTCCGACAGGCTCGTCTTAGAACGCCACCTTGACGCGGGCGAACAAGTACCGACCCAGCGCATCATACGTCTGGGGGTAAGTGTTGCCGTTGCCAGTGGTGCCGACGCTCGCGTTGATCGAGGGATCGTTGTCGAGGACGTTGTTCACGCCGAGCGTGGCAGCAATCTTCTCGTTAAACACGTACGTGCCGGCGAGGTCGAAGTAGCTCTCAGCCGCGAACGACCGGTCGATACGGGTCGCCGCCTGCTGGTAGCCCTCGACGCTGCCGTAGTAGCGCCAGGTCAAAGCGAGGTCGAGATTCCACGGAGTCTCGTAACCCACGCGGAACTGATGACGCCACTTCGGATTCGGCGTGCCGCACGAGCCCGCGAAGAAGCCCACGCAGTCATAGGCCGAAAGGCCCGGACCCGGCTCCGTCGACAGATCGTTCAGGTAGGTGCCCTGGAGGTTGAAGTTCAGACTGCCCGCGCCCACATTGAGGCCGGCGTAACTGAAGTTCACGTCCACACCCGAGGTGGCGAGCGCACCGATGTTGATGTTGAGGTCCTGCACGAGACCCGTGCCCAACCACAACTGACCGAGCGCGTTGCGCTTGATGCGACCGCAAGCGCCGGCGTCGTTGTTGTTGTAGCAGGCCTTGAGGGTGTTGATCGGACCGAACGAACCCACGGTCTTGTCGACCGTGATGTCGAAGTAGTCGATCGACGCCACGAAGCCCGGCAGGGCCGACGGGGTGATGATGATGCCCGCCGTGACGGTGTCCGACTCCTCAGGGTTGAGGTTCGGGTTACCGCCGCCCAGCAGCTGGTACTGACCGGCCGGGCTGTCGAGCGCCTCCTTGCCCACGTTGGCCGTCGGTACGCCGGTGGCCAAGCACTGCGCCGCGGTCGCCTTCACGCCACTGACGGTGGTGCCGAGGGCCTTACCGCAGGGGTCACCGTCCAGATCGAACAGGCCGTTGCCCTGCGCGGTGAACAACTCGATGATGTTCGCCGCACGAACCGCGCGCTGGAAGCTGCCACGGATGCGGAAGTCTTCCATCGGCGACCACTCGAGACCCAGCTTGTAGGTGTCGGTGTTGACCTTGCCGTAGTCCGAGTAGCGGTACGCGACATCGAGGCTCAGGCTCTCCGCGAACGCCTTGCCCTGCACGAGCGGCAGGCGGCCTTCGAAGAAGAGGTCCTTGACCTGGGTCGCACCCTTGAGGCCGATGGTCGGACCACCGGTACCCGAGAGGCCTGCGCTCGTCAGCAACGCGTCGGTGGCGTTCTCCAGCGAGTCACGACGGTATTCGGCACCGAGGGCCACCTGGGCGCCTTCTTCGGCAGCCGGCAGCTTGATGCCGTAGCCGTTGAGATCGCCTGTGAAGGTCAGCGTGTAGACCTCCTGGTCGATCGTGCCGGTCTGCAGACCCGGGGCCTGCAGGTATTTGAGGGCGGCCTCCGTGACGGCACCGGTCTTGAACGGGTTGTAGGGCTTGCAGTTCTCATCCGTTTTGTTCACTACCGAGCGGCAGGTGGGCACGCCGTTGACCAGCACCACATCGAGCGCGTTCTTGATGCGATCGATCACGAAGTAGTTCAGCGTCAGCTGATCCGCCTTCAGGGTCGAGCGCTGCGCAGCGAAGTCGTAGTTCCATGCGTCGTTGATGTCGCCACGCACGCCGACGACGGCGCGGTAGGACTGGTTGGTGAACGACTGCCGACGACCACCGCCTTCGGTGTTGCGGCGACCGATGTACATCGCCACGCTGTCTTTAGCAGCGATCTTGGCGGCCGTGCAACCGATGGCAGCGAGGTTAGCGGTCGGGATGAACGGGTTGTCGCAGTTGATGGTCGAGGTGTCACCGATGAAGATGCCGCCCGGGGCGATCTGCGCGATCGAGCGGTAATCCGTGAACATCAGCTGGGTATAGACGTCGGCCTTGTCGTTCAGCTCGTAGTGGCCGCTGGCACCCAAGGTGTAGCGGTCAGCCGGACGCAGATAGTAGTTGGTTGGACCGAAGTTGTACTGGTCCGTCGCACCACTGAAGTTACGCCAGGTCGAGCCGTCCGAACCCACCGTGAAGTTATAGGTGGCGAAGTCCGTGAAGCGACCCGGTGAGGCGGTGGAAGAACCACCGCAGGTGAACGACGGCGGCGTGCCGGCTTGAGCGCCGAGCGCGCAGGACGAATAGTCGCGATCGCGCTGAAGGATTTCGTCGTTGGTCTGGGCGTTGAAGTACGCGACGAAGTTGCCGCGGCCATCGCCCGTATTCACGCCGACGATGATGCCACCCTCGCGGCCGAAGCCGTCGGTGACATTGCCCGGGGGCAGCTTGAACTGCGCTGGGTTGGTGGCGGCACGACCGGTAATGACCTGCCGCAGGCTGGTGGCGCCTGGGCCACCGAAGCCGTTGCTGTGCTGGTAGAAGCTGTACTGGCCCGAGATCTCCACACCTTCGAATTCTTTCTTGGTGATGAAGTTCACGACGCCCGCGATGGCGTCCGAACCGTACACGGCCGACGCACCGCCGGTGAGCACTTCGACGCGCTCGACGAGCTGGGTCGGGATCTGGTTGAGGTCAGCGGCTGAGTTGCTGACACCGCCGTAGGGCATACGGCGACCATCGACGAGCACCAGGGTGCGCGAGGAGCCGAGGCCACGCAGGTTGACCGTGGCAGTGCCCGAGGCGCCGTTGGAGACCGTGGCGTTCTGCGCGGCAAAAGCCTGCGGCAGCTGGTTGATCAGATCTTCGATACGCGTCACGCCCTGCGTGGTGATGTCCGCCGCAGTGACCTGCGTGATCGGGCTCGAAGATTCAAGATTCGCCTGCTTCAGGCGCGAACCGGTCACGACGACCGTTTCGAGCGATTCAGCGGTGGCCGCTTCCTGAGCCAGTGCCGGCGTCATGCTCGCCGGAACCAGCCCCAGAATCAGCGCACGCCGAACGGCGAGTGCGACATTGGAGTTGGGTTGCATTTTCTTCCCTCGTTACGTTACGACACTAGTGTTCCCGCGCAGAGCCGATCGCCTCCGGAGGCATAGCCGGCACTGACAGGTGCGCGAATGCTACCCAAAATGTCGCAGGATTGAAATCGTTGTTGCAAAACAACCACACCAGGGTCGGCAGCCGTCGTTTTCTGCCGACGGCGCTGCCCGCAACCCCGGCGAGGCCCGTTATGATGGGGGCCACCATGAATGCGCTCACCCTCGATCAGGCTCTGGCCAGCGGGCTGCGCGCCCAGCACGCGCGGGATTTCACAGCCGCCGAGCGGGCCTACCGTCAGGCCCTCGACATCGCGCCGAATGACCCTGAGACCAATAGCTTGCTGGGTCTCGCGGTGGCGCAGTCGGGCCGCCTCGAGGAGGGCTTAGGCGCGTTACATCGCGCCGTCGAGCTCGACCCGGATGAGAGCGCGTTGCAGCTGAATCTGGCCGAGGGGCTCGCCCTGGCGCAGCGTTGGCGTGACGCGCAGCAGGTGTTGTTGGCCTTGATCGAGCGCTGGCCG
>JBJTBK010000192.1:0-4333 GCA_046091245.1 Nevskiaceae bacterium
GCATACCGCTTCAAATGGCCGCGGGCAAACACCGGCGCGCCGGTCGAGGAACTGCTGGAGCGCTGGAGCGCGGTGCAGCGGGAGCGCCTCGCCCCACCTGATTTGAAGTCCACCCCGCGCGCGCGCGCGCGCAACGTCGACACGCGCGTATGGGGTCGCAGAGTGGGTGCTGCGGCAGTCGCCCTCGTGATCGGTCTGGCGGCATGGTGGATCCTGACGGGATCAGGCACGACCACCACGCCCGTTCCGGTCGCTGCTCAGGCGCTGCCGCCTCGGCCGCCTGCACCCGTCCCCTCGCCGGTGGTAGCGGAGTCCGCACCCTCACCGGATACCGCGACGATCGAGGCTGTGACGCCGACAACATCGGCGCCTCAAGCGGTGATGCCGATCGCTGCGCCCGCTGCGACGGGTGCCGCGAGCGCGCCGCCCGTCACGGGTGATCGTGCGCGCCTGCGCCTTGCGGCGCGCGAGGACTCGTGGGTGCAGGTCGTTGATGCTACCGGTAGACGCCTGTACTTCGGTACGCTGCGTCGCGATAACAGCGTGGCCCTCAATGGCGCGGTACCGATGCGCGTATTGATTGGCCGCGCGGATATGACCTCGGTCGAGTTTGCCGGCCGTCCTGTCAGCATTCCAAGTTCGATGATCTTCAACGCCACGGCGCATTTCACGATTGATGCCACGGGCCAGATGCAGCGCGTCGTTGCGCCCGTACAGCCCTGAGAATTCATTGACCATGTCGAGCATCCAAGCCATCCAACCCGTCAAGGGCATGAACGACGTGCTGCCGACCGAAATCGGTCGTTGGCAGTTCCTCGAAGCGACCGCCCGCGCGCTGTTGCACGCCTATGGTTTTGACGAGATGCGTGTGCCGGTCGTTGAGCAGACGGATCTTTTCAAGCGTGCAATCGGCGAGTACACGGATGTCGTCGAGAAAGAGATGTACAGCTTCGAGGATAAGGGTGGCGAGCGACTGACCCTGCGACCCGAGGCCACCGCCGGCATGGTTCGGGCGGCGATCTCGAACGGTATGTTGCGCGGCGCGCGCCACAAGCTGTGGTGCGTCGGGCCGATGTTTCGGCACGAAAAACCGCAGAAGGGCCGGTTTCGTCAGTTCCATCAGATCGACGTCGAGGCCATCGGCTTCGAGGGTCCGGACGTGGACGCTGAACTCATCGCACTCACCGCCGCGTTTTGGCGGCGCTGGGGTATCACTCGCGTGAGCCTGCAGCTCAATTCGCTCGGTACGGTCGAGTCGCGGCGCGAGTATCGGGCGCGGCTCACGGAGTACTTTCGCGCGCATCATGAGTCACTCGATGCCGACAGTCAGCGCCGACTCGAGGGCAATCCGCTGCGCATCCTCGACAGCAAGAACCCGGCGATGCAATCGCTTATCGCCGGCGCGCCCTTGCTCACCGACTACCTCGATGAAGCCTCGCGAGTGCACTTCGAGGGGCTGCGCGCGCTGCTGGATGCCATCGGCATTCCCTACACCGTCAATCCTCGGTTGGTTCGCGGTCTCGATTACTACTCACGCACGGTATTCGAGTGGGTCACCGATGCCCTCGGCGCGCAAGACGCGGTCTGTTCGGGCGGACGTTATGACGGTCTCATCGCCCAACTCGGCGGCGAGCCGACCCCCGCGATCGGTTTTGCGATGGGCGTGGAGCGGGTTGTCGCGCTCATCGAACAAGTCGGCTCGGCGCCCGCGGCGACGCAGGCGGATGTCTACGTGGTTGCACAAGGCGATGCGCCGCTGCGTGCGGCCCACGCGCTGGCCGAGTCCTTGCGCCAGCAGTTGCCGGGCCGACGCATCGAGTTCAATCTCGGTGGCGGCATTTTCTAGGCGCAGTTTCGGCGCGCCGATCGCAGTGGCGCAGCGCTGGCTCTCGTGCTCGGCGAAGATGAAATGGTGCGGGGCGCCGTTCAGCTCAAACCCTTGCGCGAGGGCACAGGCAGCGCCCTCGAGTCGCCCCTCGCCACGGCTGCCGAAGCCGTTGGCCGTTGGTTTTCGCAGCAGGGCATGGCCCGCTAAAACACATCTCGTGAAGGAGACGCGAACATGATCGACGAATTTTACAACGAGCAGGAACAGTGGGAACGCGTCAAGCAGTGGCTGCGCGAGAACGGACCGTGGCTGGTCGCGGGCGTGGCTATCGGGCTCGGTGCCCTGGCCGGCTGGCGCTGGTGGGAGGCACGGGTCGAGCGGCTCGCCGTTGAGGCGAGTGAAGCCTACAGCGGCGTTGTCGCGACGCTCGAAAAAGGCGATCGCACCGCAGCGCTCAAGCAGGTCGATGAACTGCGCAGCAAGTACGGCTCCTCCGCCTACGCCGAACAAGCGGATCTGCTGGCTGCACGTGTGCACGTCGATGCCAACGAGCTGGGCGCTGCCAACGAGCGACTTGCCCGAGTCATGAGCGAGAGCGACGATGTGCAGTTGGCGCTGGTCGCCCGCACGCGCTTGGCTCGAGTGCAGCTGGCACAGGGTAATGCCGACGCTGCCTTGGCAACGCTCGCTGCGGTGCAACCGGGTGGTTTCGCGGCGCGTTTTGCGGAGATTCGCGGTGATGCCCTGCATGCCAAAGGCGATCTTGCCGGCGCGCTGGCCGCCTGGCGCGAAGCCGAGAAGGCGGGCTCGGTAAAGAACGCGACGCCGACCGTGGATCTTGAGGGGTTGCGTTTGAAGATTGCCGATGTCGAGGCGGACGGCATCAAGGCGCCTGCTGCGCCGGCCGCTGCCGCACCGGCTGCTGCCAAGAAGTGAGGATCTCGCCGATGTCATCTCGCTCTTCACGTTATCCGCGTCTGCTTGCAGCCTTCGTCGTGCTTGGTTTGCTCGTCGCCTGCGACAAAGACAAAGACGTCGAACCACCGGCTGAACTGGTCAATTTCAAAGAATCAATCAAAGTTCAGCGGGTCTGGAACCTCTCGCTGGGTGGCGCCGAGGATGTGATGCGAGTGGGTCTTGCGCCCGCTGCAGATGGGGAGCGCGTGTATGCCGCCGGATTTGACGGCGAAGTGGTGGCGGTGCAGGCCGCGACTGGCAAGACGATCTGGCGCAGCAAGACGCGCACGCAGCTGACCGGCGGTCCTGGCGTTGGCGCTGGGCTCGTGGTGGTCGGTGGCGTCAATGGCGAAGTCATTGCGCTCGATCAGGCGAGTGGCGAGCGACGTTGGAGCGCCCAGGTGGGTGGCGAAGTGCTCTCGGCGCCTGCTGTGGCGGCTGATGCCGTTATCGTGCGCACGGTCGCGGGACAGTTGGTGGGTCTTTCCCACGATGATGGGCGTCAGATCTGGCGCGAAGATCAGCAGATTCCGCGCCTGACGCTGCGCGGCGTCGCCAGTCCGGTGGTGGCCGGCAATGCGGCGATCTGTGGGTTCGACAATGGGCGCGTGCTCTCGGTGGCTACTCGTAACGGCGAGGTGTTCTGGGAGCAGCTGGGGTCGCCCGCGCGCGGTCGCACCGAACTCGAGCGTCTCGTCGACATCGACTCATCCGTGAAGATCTCCGGGCAGGACATCTTTGTCGCAGGCTTCCAGGGGCGCGTGGCGACGCTGGCGCTCGACTCCGGTCAGTCTTGGTGGTCGCGAGAGGTGTCGAGCCATCGCGGTCTCGACGTTGATGACGAGCGCGTCTACATCTCGAATGCCGAGGGTGAGGTGCTCGCGTTGCGCCGCCGTTCCGGGGTCGACCTCTGGAAACAGTCCGGCCTGCGCATGCGGCGCCTCTCCGCGCCTGCGGTGCTCGGCAAGCACGCGGCCGTGGCCGATTTTGAAGGCTATGTACACTGGCTCGACGTCGAGACGGGCGCCTTCGTTGCCCGCAGCAAGACCGGTGGCCGTATCAGCAACGCACCGGTCGTGGTGGGCGATTTGGTCGTGTTTCAGGATGACGAAGGCCGCGTGACCGCGCTTCGTCCCCGCTAGGAGTTTCGTCATGCTGCCCGTCGTCGTGCTCGTCGGGCGTCCCAACGTCGGCAAATCGACGTTGTTCAATCGTTTGACCGGGACCCGCGATGCGCTCGTCGCGGATATGCCGGGCGTCACCCGCGATCGACAATACGGTTACGGTCGACTCGGCCCCATGCCGTATGTCGTGGTCGATACCGGCGGGCTCGTCGAGCAGCCCTCTGGCATCGAGGCGCCGATGCGGCTGCAGACCGAGCGCGCCGTGGCCGAGGCGGATGTGCTGATTTTTTTGGCTGATGCGCGTAGCGGCCTCACGCCGCAAGATCACTTCGTCGCGCGCGAACTGCGTCGCTCGGGCAAGCCCGTGTTTCTCGCCGTCAACAAGGCCGAGGGGCTTGATCCCTCGACGGCCGCGGCTGACTTC
>JBJTBK010000193.1:0-3552 GCA_046091245.1 Nevskiaceae bacterium
AGTCAATCTGATTGCTGACGGCACTCGCGCCGAGACCGCCGAGTCACGCCGCTTCTACGACGAGAGTTTCTCCTCGCCGGAGTTTCTCGAGGGCGCGCGCGCCTTCATGGAGAAGCGGCCGCCACGGTTTTGAGTGCAAGCGGCGTGTCAAGATAACGCCGGATCACAGCAGCGCTTTGCTGCGGCGCCTCTTGCACGAGCATGTGGCCCACCCCGGGCAGCACTTCGAGTTGCACCTGCGGTGAGTTCTCGAGCAAGGCGCGAGTTTCGTAGGCTAATGCGAGCGGAACGCGCTTGTTTTTCTCGCCCCACATCAGCAGCACGGGAACGCGGATCGATCTGATCTTGGCCTCCACGCCACCCGAGACGTATTGGCGCAACAGGTCGATCATCGCCTGTCGATTACCTTCGCGCATCCACATCAAATACCACTCGTCGATCACCGCGTCGGTGACGCGAGTCGGATCGCCGTAATCGTTGCGCAACATGAAGGCGGTGAACGCGCGTGGCGTCACCCAAGCCAGCAGATCGGCCACCTTCGGGACATTGGCCGGCGTGGTCCGACCGCGCACTCGCGCCTCGAGCGAACCGGGTGAAATCATCACCAGCCGCTCGATGCGCTCGGGGTGATCCGCCGCATAGCGCATCGCCACCGTGCCACCGATCGAGGTGCCGACGACTACAAAACGCTCGAGGCCCCGTGCATCGACGAATTGCTCAAACAACGACTGGATGCGCTGCAGCGAGTAGTGTCGCGAAGGTTCGGGACCCGTGAGGCCGTGCGCCGGCAAGACGAGCCGAATGACGCGGTATCGATCCTAGAGTGCCGAAGCCCAAGGCTCCCACATGAACAGGCTCGCATAGTTCGCATGCAGCAACACCACCGGCGGGCCGCTGCCCTCCTCGCGGTAGTGCAACCGCACACCGTCGATGACGATGAATCGCGAGGGAGGCGCAGCCCAGCGCGCCTCGACCTCGGCCGGCGGATGATCACGGTAGAACCACGCGGCCACGAGCAGACCGAGCGCTAGTACCGCGATGCTCCACAGCAGGCCCTTGCCGATTCGTCGCAACCACTTCATGTTCATCCCCCCGTGTGCTGGATCGGCCTATGGCGCCCCGCACGCGCCTGCCCGGCAGATATACTCCGACGAGTTTCAATCCAGAACAGGCGGACGCTCCCGTGACCACTCCCGCGCGCCCTTCGGCCCACCCCGTCTATGCCTGGTTCGTGGTGGCAGTGCTAGCGCTCGCCAACTGCGTCTCGTTCATTGACCGACTGATCCTCTCGCTGCTGGTACAGCCCATCAAGGCCGACCTGCAGATCTCGGACACCGCCTTCAGCCTTCTGGCTGGGGCAGCCTTCGCGATCTTTTACTGCGGTATGGGGCTCGTCATTGCCCGCTGGGCCGATCGCTATAGTCGCAAGTGGATCATTACCACCGGGGTCGTACTGTGGTGCGCCATGACCTCCCTCGCCGGCACCGCTCGCTCGTACGCGCAGCTGTTTGCCTATCGCATCGGCGTCGGTGTTGGCGAAGCGACGCTCTCACCGTCGGCCTACTCCATGCTGGCGGGGTACTTTCCGCCACAGCGACTTTCACTCGCGATCGGCGTCTTCAGTGCGGGCGTCACAGCCGGCACCGGCATCGCCTACCTGCTGGGCGGCGCCGCGATCGGCTGGGCCTTCTCGCAAGGCGCCGTCATGGTGCCACTGCTCGGTGAGCTCGCCGGATGGCGACTCGTCATGGTGGTGGTGGGACTCCTCGGTCTGCCGGTCGCGTTACTCATGCTGTTCGTGCGGGAGCCGGCGCGATCCGCCGGCTTCGCCCCCGCCTCGTTCGCCGAAGTGTGGACGCATTTTCGGCGGAACCTCAGTGTCTACGGCTACGTCTTTGCAGGCTATGGCACAACCTCGATCACGGCGTTTGCGGTAATGACCTGGACCCCTGCGCTGTATCAACGTCAGTACGGCGCCAGCATTCCCGAGGCAGCATTACTACTGGGGACGGTGGCCCTCGTCGGCGGACTGCTTGGCGCCTTCGCAGGCGGTGCCTTATCGGACTGGTTAGAGTCGCGCGGCGACCGGCACGCCAAGTTGCGGGTACTGTTCGGTTGCGGTCTTGGCCTGGTGTTGCCCTCGATCATCGCGCCGCTGATGCCGACGATGTACAGCCACGCTGCGCTGATCTTTTTCACATTTTTCTTTGGTACGGCCGCCACCGGTCCGGCCGGCGCCTACGTACAGTCGATCACCCCCGATGGCATGCGCGCGCAATTCGGCGCGGCCTATCAGCTCGCGCTCGTGTTGGTAGGCGCCACGGTAGGTCCATTCGCCGTCGGGTTCACCACTGACTTCGTCTTTGGCGATGAGCAGAAGATCGGTTGGTCGATGATGCTGACGTCGCTGGTGGCCAATCCGCTCGCGGCGTGGCTGCTGTGGCGGGCACTCAGCTCAGCACGTGCACGGCCTTGAGACGCGAGTAACTCAACAGTTCCTCGAGACACTCCTCACCGCCAAGGCCACTGTCCTTCCAGCCACCGAATGGCGTGCCAACGAAATGCTGCCCCGCCGTGTTGATCCATACCGTACCGGCCTCGATCTGCCGAATCATGCGCAAAGCCAGCGGCAGATCCTTCGTCCAGACGGCCGCGGTGAGACCTAGATCACTGTCGTTGGCGAGCGCCACAGCCTCAGCTTCGTCGCGAAACCTCAGCGCGCAGACCACCGGGCCAAACACTTCCTCGCGGGCAAGGCGCATCGTCGGCGCGACGTCAGCGAACAGCGTCGGCTGGACCCAGTAGCCTCTCTCGAAGGCCATACCGGCAGGGCGGCCACCGCCCGTCACTAAACGAGCGCCGTCTTGCCGCGCGGATTCGATGAGCTCAAGCACTCGCGCATGCTGCCTTGCGGAGTTTACCGGCCCCATCTCCGATTGAGGATCGAGCGGATCGCCCACGCGCAGCGCCGCCATGCGAGCGGCCACGCGTTCGACCACCGCGTCGTACACCTGCTCATGCAATAGCAAACGACTCGTGGATCCACAGGACTGACCCGCCCAGGCGAAGTTCATGCCACTCACCGCAGCCTCGACGACTCGATCGAGATCGGCGTCGGGAAAGACGATGAAGGGGTTCTTTCCGCCAAGTTCCAGCGTCACGTGTTTGACCGAACTCGCCGCTGCCGCTCGCTGAATAACGAGCCCCGTCGGCACCGAACCCGTAAAGCCGATGCGACGGATCAGGGGGTGGCGCACAAGCGCATCGCCTGCGGGCGCTCCACGACCATGAATGATGTTGACGAGCCCCTTCGGCAGATTATCGCGACACAGCTCGCCCAAAATCGACCCGCTGAGCGGACTGGTCTCCGGTGTCTTGATGACGACGCCATTGCCAGCCATCAGCGGCGCCGCCAAATGCGCCGCCGCAAACATGAACGGGTGATTGAAGGGGACGATGCGAGCCACGACGCCGTACGGTTCACGAATTGTCAGGTGCAAGCCTGAGGCCGTCGCCGGCACGGTTTCGCCCTTGAGCTCGCTGCCGAGCCCT
>JBJTBK010000194.1:0-11448 GCA_046091245.1 Nevskiaceae bacterium
CCGGTAGGCCGTGGCGTAGGCGAGTGGGATCGATGCCGCCTCCTCGAAACTGACTTCCTGGGGAAGACGCAGCAGCATCTTCGGGTGCACTTCGCAGTACTCGGCGCGGCCCCCGTGGAACTGCTCACCGATGAACTTGTAGCCGTTCTCGGCGATCGGCATCGGATCGACGAGGACGCGCTCGCCGATCCGCCAGTCGTCCACGCCCTCGCCAAGCTCGGCGATCTCGCCGGCGATGTCCGAGCCAATGATGATGGGCAGCGGCAGCTTGATGCCTGGCATGCCGCGACGACTGAAGATGTCGTGGAAGTTCAGGGAGGTCGCCCGCACACGCAGCACCACCCAGCCGGGGCGAGGGGCAGGACGGGGGAACCGGGGTTCCATGACGATCCGGTCGATCGGGCCGTGCTCGTGAACGACGGCCGCACGCATGGTTTGGGCACTCATGATCCGTAACGCTCCCCGCTGAGGAGGGGTGCGCCATGCGATGCGCGTGGCGACGGCTCCCGCGTCTCCGACTATATACGAACGTATAGTCTGGATACAGTCAGGGAATGTTTGGCGGGGGCGCCGGCCTCGGAGGCGCTACTTGAAGATGCCGCGCGTGAACAGGCGGCTGAAGAACTCGTTGCGCCGAGCGACCGAGGTCGAGTGGAACGGCGCCTTGTCGTAGATCTTGCCGACGAACGGCGCAAGCAAAGCCGGGCCGACGAAATCGTAGATCAGGTAGATCGCGGCCATGTCACGGTCGACGCCGGCCTGGAGGCTGCCGCGGTCTGCGGCAGCATCGACGAAATGGCGCATGGTGCGAAACAGCTGGTCGAACAGGGCCTGGCTGCCAGCGGTACGCTCGAACAGGGCCGTGCGGACGTAGGTCATGACGCCGCGATTCTTCTCGACCCAGCCCACGGCCACGCGGACGGCGCTGTCGAGCGACACCGGCGACTCGGATTCAAGGACTGTGTCGTAGAGTTCTCGCACCGCGTTGAGCGCGTGCCGATCCACGGCGCGTCGCAGGCCAGCCTTGGAGCCGAAATGGGCCCGCACGAGACCCAGCGATACTCCTGCCTCGGCGGCCAGGTCGCGCACGCTGGCAGCCGCGAAGCCCTTGTCCGCAAAGAGCTTGAGGCCCGCGAGGATCAGGGCCTGCTGGCCCGGGGCCAGTTCGTCGAGCGATTCAAGCGCTGCGCTGTTCAAGGTGCCTCCGGGGCGTTGGACGCACCATTATGGGGCTTTGACAGTGCGGCGGCGAGTCTCCGGTCCTGCTAGGCGAAGACTGCCTCGTAGTGAGCGACCATTCCTTCCCACATGGTTCGGCTGCTGCGCGCGGTGCCTTGCGGTGTGCCGCCGCACGCTAGTAAGACCTTCCCTAGCGAGTGATAGGTTGCCTGCGTGAAGCTGGTGACGGTGTTGGGCAGCGGAGTCCAGTGCCCCGTGTCCGGCAGTGCGAGATGCGAATACGGGTGCGGGTGGCCTTTGGCGCGCAACCGGTTCACGACTACATCCGATCCCCAGGTGCACGGCCACATCTGGTCGTCCATGGCTGAAATCAGCATAAGCCGACCACGGGTTCGCTCTATCGGGAACGCACACTTCACGCGCACTTCGGGGCGATCGAGGTCCGCTCGGTAGTACGGCGTCGCCGCGTAGCCGAGCGGCAGGTTCTCAGCCAGCCGACGCATGTCGTCCAGCGAAAGCGGGTCCTGCGGCTCCGCCCAGGGAACCTCGCGACCCTCGAAGGTCCAACTCGGGCCGCCGACGCCTTTGCCGTCCGGATCCCAGCCAGCGCTCGATGCATACATGGGCACGATCGCGATCGCGCCATCGACATACTGCGGAAGGTAGGAGGCGAGCGCCACAGTGAGTTCTCCGCCGCGCGACGCGCCTTGCACCGCCGTGCGCTTCGCGCCGAGTTCGTGGCGCATCCATTCAAATCCTTCTGCGAAGTATTCGAGCGGCAGCGACGCAATGGTCCTGGGCAAGTCCTCGTATGCGAAGTACGCGAGGCTCAGCACGTCGTATCCCAGCGAGGCCAGCACCGGCGCGTAACTCGTCTCGACGCCGCCGCCCGACCCCGTGAGGCTCATGATGGCGCCGCGTGCGCGCGATCGATCCCGGTGCCGGAACACGAGGCCTCGCAGGCGGCCATCGCGGACGGGCAGGACATCCATACCGTCCAGCAGGCGCCGCAGCGTCAGTGACGCTTCGGCGCGCGAACCGCCGACGCATTCCGCGACGAAGCGTATGTTGAGCGACCGCACCGGATCGATGGCCGGGCGGCCCGCAGTGTGCATGACATGGCGCGCTTCGATCTGGAAACGACGATCGATGCCACCCGGCGGTTGCATGGACCAGAGCAGGCCGGCGGCGTCGGTACCGCCGTAGGTACCTGCTTCACTGGGTGCGTCTGCGACATCAATGGCACCGGTCGCGTCGGCGACGAACTCGCCATGAGCGGACCACGCGACCGAGAGTTCGTCCGTCAAGTGTGAGGAGATCTTCACCCGGGCACCCGGTGCGAATCCGCTCGCACGGATGGAGATCGGGGTCGGCAGCAGCGCAACGTCGGGCGTCACGTCGAGTCGGGCAGTAGAGGCCATGGCGTGTCCTTGCAGGCAGTGGTGCTGAACGTCCCGTGTCGTCCACGTATTGCACCGGCGCACGGGACGGCGCCCTAAAGTCCTTATACGATCGTATACTACAGGTGACTTCAGTCAATCCCGGTCCGCACGAGAACAACACGCCATGACCGACCCGACGCCGCCGCTCGACCACTTCGTGTATACGGTTCCGCGGCTGCAGGCCGGGACGCGCGCGATCAGCGATGCGCTCGGTATCGAGCTGACGGCGGGCGGCGCCCACACGACGGCGGACACCGCGAACACACTGGCCGCCCTGGGGCAGGGCGTGTACCTCGAGGTGCTCGGTCCGAACCCGGCCAAGGGTCGCGGTGACTTGAAGGATCTGGGCGCGGTCCTCGCGGCGGATGAGTGGCCCGACATTCCGACGTTCGCCGTGGCCAGCACAGACCTCGCGGTGGCGGCGGCGCGCCTCAGCACGCTCGGTCTGGCCTCAGAGACGCTGGAGACTAATTCGCGTCGGACACCCGACGGCCAGTTGCTGACCTGGCAGGGCATGTACGTGTATTCGTCTGAGTACCTCGGACTCGCGCCGTTCCTGATCAACTGGGGTGCCACGCCGCATCCTTCGAGCACGGTCGTGCGAGGCATCGAACTCACGTCGGTGTACGTGACCCACCCGCGACCCGAGCCGCTGCGAGAGATCTACGCGGCGCTGGGCGTTGGTGTGCCGGTGCTGGCTGGCAGCCGGCCCGGGCTGTTCGCGCACCTGCGCCATGGCGAGCGGGAACTCGTGCTGGTGGGCTCGGGGCGAGGGCTGCCCGCACAGCTGAAGGGCGCGAACGCAGTTGCGCTGTCGCGCCGCGCCTGAGTTACACGGCAGCCGTTTCCTGACACCGGAGCTATTTGGCTTCGGTGCTCTCTGTGAACTCGATGATTACACCGCTGGCGTGCGAAGGCGGAACCACGAGCGCGCTTTCGGTGACGCGGTGCGGTACGCCGCCCTCGCGCAGCGCACGGCGGCACTGCGCGAGCGAACACACCTGAAGCGTGAGTCCGAGGCCGTGCGCCGCGTCGTTGCCCTGCAGTGCAGAGAACTCCGGCCATCGCGCCCGCGCAGCCTCCTCGGAGTGGACGGCCAGTTTCTGGCCGCGCGGCGTGCGGAACAGCATTCCGTCACGCGATGTCTGCGCCGGCGCACCACCCATCATTCGGCCGATGAACGCCGCGTCCTGCTCCGGTTGCCGAGCGACGTAGTGCAGTTCGAGGACATCGACGACTGAGTTTGCATGCGACTGGTAATCGGGGATCCAGATCGCTTCCGGCTTCGGATGGTCCGACAGGAACAGCGACATCCTTGGGCGTTCATTGTGGAACGCGTACATCGAACGGCTCGCCGTATCGATCCAGCCTCCTGCTGGCAGACGAACGCGCCGACGCGCACCGACGATGGGCTGGAGCTCAATGCCTTCCCTCTCGAGTGGAGCCCGATCATCCTCCAATCGGCTGGACGTGAAGGACGTCATGTAGTAACCGTCATACGACGGGAAATTGCGGCGCAGATTCTGCTTCAAGGATGCAATCACGCAGTGTTCGGCATCGCCGAGCAGTTCGAGGTACGTCCCCTCGAACTGCACGATCGCGTTGGCGGTTCCGATCGAGATGTGCTCCATGATCGGCATCACCGTGAAGCCGAGCCGACGCCAGGCATTGCTCGCAATCCCCAGCTCTTGGACGTAGGTAACAAAGTGGTCGAGCGAACGCTGTGTAGTCATGGGGTCTTCCCGATCAGAGGTGGCGGCGTAGAGCGTCGAGACGGCGGTCGAGGTCGCTTCGATCGTGGTCCGCGAAAGCCGCAATTCGGATCGCGCCATCGGGGCCGGCGCCGACGTAAGTCGAATAGATGACGAAAATCGACTCTCGCTCGAACAGGCGCTGCTGCAGGGACTTCATCCGGTCGGCCGTGCCGTCGACGAACGTGGCAACGGGGGCTTCGGTGTCTCCCACGGACAGGCCTAGCGCGCGCAAGCCGGCCTTGAGATAACGCACGTTCTCCCGCAGCTTTTCGAGTCGCTCCGGGTGCTGTTTCAGGTAGCCGAGGCTGGCGGTGAGCATGGCCGCCCCCGCGGACATTCCTGAGGCCGCGCCGCGCGCGGTCGGTGCCTGCCACAGCGCCGTGATGGCTTCGGCGGAACCGAGCGCGAGGCCGCCGTAGGCGGAAAGCGCTTTGCCGACTGATCCGCCAGCGACGACGCGGGGGCCTGCGATTGCGTGTTCCTCTACGGCGCCGCGACCGTTCGGGCCGATCACTCCAAAAGCATGCGACTCGTCGACCAGCAACCAGCCCTCCAGAGGGTCGAGCAGGCGTCGATAGTCGGCCAGCGGTGGTACTGACCCGAATGTCGCGAACATGCCGTCGGTCGCGACGAGCGGACGTTGACCGGGTCGAAGCTCGCGCTGCATGACGGCTGCGAGATCTGCGGCATCGAGGTGGCGGAAGGTATGGACCGGCTTGCCAGCCGCGGCAGCGCCCTCCCGCAGGTTGTAGTGCGCGCTCTCGTCGGCAAACACAACGTCGTACTGCGCTGCGAGTCCGGTCATCGCCAGCAGGCCGAACAGGTAGCCGGTGGCGAAATACATGGCACCGCCGACCCCGAAGAACGAGCGGGCCGCGGCTTCGGCGTCGTCGTTTGCCGCGAGCACGAAGCGATAGTGCCGGGGAAGCTGCCCCGTGGAGCCCAGGGTCCGCAATGCAGCTGAGCCGGCGTCAACGAGTTCCGGCTCCGCCGACAACCCGAGGTAGCAGGAGCCGCCGAAGTTCAGGAACGGCCGCCCGTCCGCCACCATGTGCGCGCAACTCGGTGATTGGATGCGCAAGTTTTCCATTGTCGATCGGCGAGTTCAGGTTGTCGTCAAGAAAACACGGACCCGCGTATTCCGCATGGCTCGACCGTGACTCGAGCGATCGGTCCACCAGACCCATTGCGTTGTATACGCACGTATAGTATACAGACGTGAAGCGCGTTGGCGCCAGCTATCCGTTGCATCACGAAAACGTTGGGGTTCTCGACATGAAGCAGAACATCGCCGTGCCCGCAGCCGTGGTCCTCGCCATCGCCGGTGGCGCTCCAATGGTCGTCGCGCAGCAGCAACAGGCTGAGCAGCTCGAGACGGTGATCGTGACGGCAACGAAGCGGTCGCAGGCGCTCGAGGAGATCCCGATCGCGATTTCCACGATCGGCGAGGAAGAACTCGCCCAGCGGGGCATCACCGAGTTCGCCGACTACCTGCCGGCCATCGCAGGAGTGCAATTCAACGACGGCGGTAATCTGTTCCAGAAGTCGATCACGATTCGCGGCGTCGGTGACGGCAGTGGCTCGGCGCTGACACAAACTCCGGTGGCTGTCTATCTGGATGAGACCCCGCTGACCTTGTCCCAAGGCGCCCTGAACCTCGACTATTCGATGATCGGCGTGGATCGCGTCACGGTGATCAAGGGGCCGCACAGCACCTTGTACGGCGCTGCTTCGCTCGGCGGTACTGTCAAGGTCGAGACGCGAAAGCCGTCTCTGAACGAAAGCCGCGTGTCAGCGCGTGCGATTCTCTCTTCTGTTGAGGGCGGTGACACGGGCTATACGGTCGCAGGCGCGGTTGCGGGTGCACCCGTCGAGGGCAAGCTTGGAATGGAGTTCGCGGCGTACCTAATCGAGCGTCCAGGCTATATCGATGATCCGTCGCGGAACGCTGACGATATCAACAACCAGACGACGACCGGCGGACGGCTTGCCGTACGCTATTCGCCGAACGATAAGCTGACCGTCGACGGCACGCTCTACTACCAAAAGACGGAACTGAACAGCCTGAGCTACTGGGGGCCTCAGTTTGGGGACATCACGTCGCGGCGCTTGCTGTTCGACCAACCGAGCAATGACGAGGTGACGCTCGGGTCATTGGTATTGCGATACGACTTCGGCTCTTCGGAGTTGGTCAGTGCGTCGTCGTACTATGACCGGGAAGCTGACGTCGGGCAGGACTACAGTTCGAGCTTCTTCAATCTCGGCATTCCCCGCGCTGTCGTGACGACCGACATCACAGCCCCCGCGAAGGTGTTCACCCAGGAGTTGCGCCTCATCTCGACCGGAGAGAGCCGCTGGAACTGGCTGGTGGGTGCGTTCTACTCTCGTGAAGATTACTCGGAGCTGTTTAGCTTCAACCATTCCATCGTGGGCGCGTTGTTTGATGGCACGAACGCGTACGTCTACGAGACGATCGCCGGATTTGGCGAGGTCAGCTTTGCGGTGAGCGACAAACTCACTGTCACGGCAGGCGGTCGCTTCACGGACTACTCTGCGGATACCCAACTCGACGTAACCGGCCTGTTCGCAGCGAGCCCGCCGCTTGATCGCAAGGATAGCGAGACGGACTTCAGTCCGCGCGTCGCCTTGAACTACGAGTACGGCGCCGGTTCCGTCTATGCCCAGGCCGCGAAGGGCTTCCGGGTCGGACAAGCGAACGTTCCGATCGTGTCGCTGCCCGGGGAAGTGGTGCCGGACTTCTTCAAGTCCGACAGCCTCTGGAATTTCGAGGTCGGTGCAAAGACCACGTTGCTTGATCGCCGCTTGCAGGTCAACGCCGCCGCATACTTCATCGACTGGAGTGATCTGCAGGCAACACTACTGTCGGGCACGGGCTTCACCTATATCTCGAACGCCGGCAGTGCGGAGATCAAGGGCCTCGAGCTCGAGACGGTGGCGCTACTCGGAAACGGCTTCACCTGGACTACCGCGCTGTCCTTCAATGATGGAGAACTTTCCGAGGCCGTTCCGACTGTCGCCCCGAAGGGTACACGCCTGCCGGGGATCCCTGACTTCACGTTCAATACGTCACTCCAGAAGGATTTCACGCTGGGCGATCGTCCGGGTTTCGCGCGCGTCGATTATCTGCACTACGGTGATTACGACAACGCGTTTCCGACGGCGTTGGGTGGTGCTGCCAAGAATGGCGACTATGACAAGGTCGACCTGCGGGTTGGCATGACCTTCGGAACGCTCGAAGTCGCAGTCTTCGGCAACAATCTGCTCGACGAGCGCCCGATTATTTACCGGCAGACCTTTGTGGGTTCGGAGGAGGTCAGCACGATCCAGCCGCGCACGTTTGGCGTATCGGTGTCGTACGGCTTCTAGGCTGCCGACTTCGGCGAGCGGTGTAGCCAACGCATTCCCAGGCTAACCGCCTGCATTACTTCGCTCGAGTGCGTGTCGCCCTTGAGCTCGGCGGCATGCACCCGACAGCCGGGCCGGCGACCGAGCAGATCCGCCATCTGCCGGGTGTCTGCAAGGATGTCGGGGAAGCCGCCGAGGCATGCCACGTACTCCTGCCATTCCGGCAGATGCATGAACTGCGCCCACTGGCTCTTGAACGCTTCGGCGGTCTCGAATTCGCCGGCGGCGACGTAGAAGTCGACGTCGACGGGCTCCGCCTCGCGGCCGAACGCTTCCGCGCGTTCGAACATGCTGGGCCGGTGCCACCAGAACGAGGAGCCGACTGCGAGGTAGCGCCGAAACTCTTGCGGTGCGCTCAGCAGTGCGTGTGTGGCGAACAGTCCGCCAAGCGAATGACCGACCAGCGTCCAGTTGCGCGGGTCTATCCCATACTCGTTCTCAAGTACCGGCTTGAGTTCTTTAACGAGCACCGCAAGAAATGCGTCGGCGCGGCCCGATGGTGGGCACTGCAGGCCGCCGAGCACAATGCCGTACAGGCGATCCCACTCGGGCCACGGCAGCGGTGTCAGATCCTCGTTGCGCGCGACCAGAAATGGTACGGGCGCATCCAGCGGATAGCCGACAGACACGGCGACTGAGGGTGGCAGTTCTCCACCCATCTCGAGGTAGGTGGTCGCGTGGTGCAGCAGTCCGGCACTCGAGTTGCCGTCCAGCATCAGCGTGCCGGCGATCGGTCCACCCGGCTTGCGCTGCGGCACGGTGACGGTCAGCAGTAGCGGTCGGGAGATATGCTGCGGCTGCACGGTCCAGACTTCGGTTCGCAGCAGCGTGTTGCTCGCCTCACGCTTGAGGATCTTCATTCGGACTTCGCTCCCTCGCCCCAGTTCGCCCCTACTGCGATCGTCGGCTGGGGCATGGCTTCATAGGCTGCCAACACACGCCTGAGTCCTTCGTCGATCCCGGCCTTGCGCAGCAGATGGTTGCCGGTCAGTACGGTCTGTACACCGCGTGTCGCCCGGATATCGGTCAGCGGGTCGCCGTCGACCAGCACGAGGTCTGCCTTCGCGCCGACGGTGACCGTGCCGTCCGCGACGCTTTCGCCGAGATACTCCGCGGCACGACGCGTACTCGCGAGCAACGCGTCTGACGGGCTCACGCCGCAATGGTTGACGAGATCTTCGAGTTCCTCGTGCAGTGTGAAGCCTTCGACGACATGCGGGTTCGGCACATCGGTGCCTGTGAGCAGTCGCGCGCCATGGCCGTGAAGTGCCCTGACCACCTTGCCGGTGAGCTCGTAGGCGTTCTCAGTGAACTTCTTGCGACTGTCGTCCGCCCGGATCATGGCGAGGACCGGACTCTCTTCCGACCACATCGCGCGCTGCACCGAATTCATGTAGCGCCGATCCGGTGAGCGCAGCGGCTTGCCGTCCATGAGCCATTCGACCCGGTTGGTCACCGCCACCGTAGCCTGGACCCACGTGCCGGCGTCGGCCAGCAGGCGCGCCAGTCGATCGATGCGCGCTTCGTCATATCGGGAGGCGCCGGCCTCGTTGAAGAAGAACTCCGCAGCGTGCGCAATACCCTGCTGGCCGCGCGCGACCGCAGCATCGATGCCCACGTCCTTGGGCACGTGACCCATGATGCGGATCCCGCGCCTGTGGCAGGTCTCTACCAGCGCAAAGTAGGCGGCCGGAGGCAGGTTCGTATACGGCTTCGCGAACTCGAAGCCCATGTCGGCGATTTGCTCGCCGGCGCGGCGGCCGCCGGCGGCGTCAATCGCGATGTAGCTCATCGACGCGGACTGCAGTGGCGGCCAGCCATCGATCAGCGGACTGCCGACGCTGAGATTTGGTCCCACGAGCGAACCGCTCTTGACCGACTCGCGCATCCACAGTGCATCCGGACAACCCGCCAGTACCTCGACGCGCGTGATGCCGTTGGCGAGAAACAGGAACAGCAGCAAGTCGTAGGGGAGCATGTACTGCGATCCGTCGCCGGCATCCTTCAGCATCGGCGCGAAAGAGGCAGCCCAACCGGACACGAACAGATGCACGTGGATGTCCGACAGGCCCGGCAACAGCGTCTTGCCGCCGGCCTCCACGAGAACCGCATTCGCGGGCAGCGGCTGCCCGGTCGGTTGCACGGCGACCACCTTGCCGTCGCGGGTCACGACATCGTGCCGTTCCAGCACCGCGCCGTTCTGCATCGTCAACACCCGCGCATTGCGGAACACGATGGGTCGACCGGCATCGACACGCTCGTAGAGACCGGCGGTGGCAGTCCGATCCGAATTGCAGAAGCGGCTCTGCTGCTTCGGCGTGGCGTCGGCGAAGGATTCCGGTGCGGCGGTTTGCAGCGCGGGAGCGTCGCGTTGCGCGGAGAATGCACCGATCATGTGGTGCAGCGGGCAGCAGTAGCCGCGCTGGGCAGCTGGACCGCAGCTGAACGAGCGCGGGTCCGAGGCGGCGTTCTTCAGACGGTTCAGCATGGGTTCTCCCTGTGAACGGTAGCACGGGATCGATGAGATATACAAACGTATACACCTGTCGAAGAAGGCAGGAAAGTCAGTGACTGGACGGCGCTAGACTATTGTGGCGACGACCGCCCCGACGCCGAGCACGGTGGAGCCGAGCACGGGTGCGGTCAATGCTGCGGTCGCGGCGGCGATCAGGATGACGGATACACCCCGAGCACGCGGGGCGCCGGCGCTGGCGCTCAAGCGCGTTGCCCGGACTCCGGGCGCATGCGGCGATTGACGACCATGCGGTCGTGCAGGCGCAGGATGGCGTTCGATCCGGTCTGGACGAAGGCAAACGGAAAGAAGGCGTGAAGGATGCACGCGAATCCGGCGACGACCATGGACACTCCGAAGCCGAGTGCATTGCGGCAATGCCCGAGATACGTCGCGCCCACGCTGGCTGGGTGTTCGGTGAAGAGCTTCAGTGGCATGAAACAGTCCTCCGCCGGCGGGTGAGCACCGGGGTCCTAGAGGGAGCTATCGCAGGGCCGGATGGATGGTACTATACAAATGTATACAACCGGCAAACTCGCTGGAGTACTGCATGACGTCAGGAACTCGTGGTTCGACAAAACCGTCGCTGCGTGTGACGCCCTCTGAGGCGCTTCAGCCAGACCCGATCGGCGTGACGGCCGACGGCTTTGCCCCCGGGCAGCGAGTCACGCTGGCTTCGAGGCTGGTCGACGATGCCGGGGTGGTGTGGACGGCCCATGGGGTGTTCGTGGCGGACGCGGCCGGCGGTATAAATGTTCGGGAAGCGCCCAGCGAGGAGGGCACGTTTACCGGCGTCGATCCGGCAGGGCTGTTCTGGTCGCTTCGGCCGCAGCCCGTGGCGGATCGATCGTTCATGATCAGCGCCACCCACAAGGCCCATAAGCTGGGTCAGCCACACGTGGACCCGGTCAAGCCTGTGCGGATCGAGCTGTCTGCAAGCGTCGATGGGCACAGCGTTGCGCAGTGTGTCGCCACGCTGAAGCGACTCGCCGATGGCATCGATGTCGTGCCGCTGCGCGACGGCCGGCTGCGGGGCATGGTGTTCCGCTGGCGCGACCGCACCAAATCGCGCGGCGCGATCATGAGCCTCACCGGGTCGGGTGGCGGCGTCGAGTGGGGCTACGCTCCGTTGCTG
>JBJTBK010000195.1:0-16525 GCA_046091245.1 Nevskiaceae bacterium
GTCTCGCGCAGGCGCGTCGTGCGCAAACGGGTACTGCTTGAAGGAGACATCCATGTTGCGTCCGTTCATGTTGCGTTCTTTGGTGATACTCGGATTGGTAATGGCGGCGAGCTTTGTAGCCGAGGCGGGCGAGGCCGGGCAGACGGCCAATGCCTCGGGCGCCGGGTGGGGCGCGGAGCGAAAAACCGTTGAGCTCGCCAATGGCATTCGGATGGGGTACGTGGAACTCGGCGATAAGGACAAGCCCGTGCTGATTTTTCTGCATGGCTATACCAACAGTTCGCTCGGGTACTTGCCGCTCGGTCGGCTGCTGGCGCGCGACTATCGGGTGTTTTTGCTCGATCAACGCGGACACGGCGAGTCGAGCAAGCCGGCGTGCTGCTACACGCGCCTCGACTATGCCTACGACGCGAAGCTCTTTCTCGATCGCTTTGGCATCAAACGAGCACATGTCGCGGGTCACTCGCTCGGCGGGATGGTGGTCCAGACTTTCGCGGCCTTCTGGCCCGAGCATGTCGATCGGCTGATGATCATCGGTTCGACTATCGGCCGACGCAGCCGGCCGAGCCCTGACGTGCCGCTACCGCCGCCGACCTTCGGACCGCTCGATGCCGAGATTCGCGCCTTGAAGGATCCGATTGATCCCGACTCGGCCTTCATGAAAGAGTGGTGGACCGTGCCGGGGCTCGATCCACAGATTCAGTACCACATGCGCCGCGAGTCGGCGCGCATTCCGGCCGACATCTGGCGCGCCATGCTCGATCAGGGCGAGGTGTCGCGCGATCTGCGCATAACCGCGCCGCGCATCAGTGCACCGACGTTACTGTTGTTCGGTGGCAAAGATGCGTTGTTCAGCGCCGAGGACAATCAGGACATGGCGCGCTGGCTGCCACACGCGAAGGTGGTGACGATCGCAAACCTCGGGCATTCTTTGCCGGAGGAAGATCCTGAGGCCGTCGCAGCCGCTTTGAGGCAGTTTTTGCGGTAGTTTCCGGCTGCTGTTTACCTTCTGTTGACCCACAGGCCGGTTCCTGCGGCCTACACTCGTCCCATCGTTGCTACGCTCGGGATGGGGGTCCTCAATGAATGCCAACGTAGAAGCCGGCACACCGGCCGGTGGAATGAAGGGTTTTCTTGCTCGGCCGCCCTGGCCCGGGCTCATGGCGTTTTTCATCGTCTTCATCGTGCAGGCCCTAGGCCACACGGTGATGATCATGATGGAAGACATCTGGCCGGGCCCCGGCTACGTCTACGAGTCGGCCATCGCCATGGGCATGTTCGGCGCTGTGTTGTTGTGGCTCGGCATGCGCCACCCCAACGAGGTGGCGGCTACTTGGTACGGGTTTTGGGCCGGCACGTTTCTTTGGACGGGATGGGTCGAGTTTGCCTTCGTCTGGTCCGCACAGGTGCTGGGTGTTCCCGACCTGATGGACAAGAACAGTCCGGGCAGTATCGCTACCAAGGGCGAGTATCTCGTGATGATGTCCTCCATCGGCGTGATGGGAGCGACGCTGGTCTACTTCCTCTTCAATAAAGAAACTAAGTGCAATTTCTTCGTCTGGTTCCAGCGCCATCTCGGAATGAAAACCGGAAAACCGAATCCAGCGCACCAGCGCAGCTTTGCTGGCATCACGGCGCTCGAGACGATCTACGTGATCTGGTTCTTCTACTTGTTCCTGCTCTTCCTCTACGACGAGCGCTTCTTTGGTGACCGTCATCCGGCTGCGTATGTCGTCTTCGGTCTCAACCTCATCTGGGCGGTCTATTTGTTCCGTCGGCTGATGTTGTTCTGGAAGGTCACCACCGCCATCCGTTATGGCATCCCGACGGCGATCATTGCTTGGAACGCGGTCGAACTCGGCGGTCGTTGGAAGCTTTTCACGGAGTTCTGGGAGTACCCGGAGAAGCACGCGATCGAACTCATTGCCATCACGGCGGGCGTGGTCGTGGCAGCGTGGCTGGCTGCGCGCACACCCATGCACCAGAAGGCGGAATTGGCGCGTCAGCAAAAACCGGCGCCCTGAGACCTATTCTGCCAGCGGCCTTAGGGCATCGAGGCAGACCGACAGCGAGGCGAAGTCCGGCGCATCCTGCGCTGCGATATCCGCCACGACTTGCTGCCAGCGGGTGAGAGCTCCGGCGCGCGAGGCGCGCCAGGGCTCTAGCCCGCCGCTCGCCACCACGCGGTCAAAGATCTTCCGCTCCAGCGTGCGAGCGCTTTCGCGCAGGCCCGTGCGCGCCGCCGCTTGGAGCGCTGAGTCGACGGCGAGCCCTGTGATGCTGTCTTCCAACCAATCGAGGCGCAGCGCGGCGGCGACTTCGAACCAGAGTTTGGCTGTCTCAGCCACTCGCCGGCGACTGTCGAGGGCGCTTTCGAGAATATCGAGGGCGTTCTCCAGCACGCGCAACTCCGCGAGCGTTGCGGCGAGCGGCGCGGGCAAGCCTGCTGTGGCGTGCTCGGCCTGGGCCGCTTTGTAGCGGGCTGCAGCGCTGCCAGCGAGCGATCCCGGCATGGCCTCGCGCAATTGGCGCATCGGCGCTGCGAGACGCTTGACGGACTCGGCCACGTTTAAATTGCCGTGTCGATGCCGCAGCAGCCACAGGGTGACATGGCGCAGCAACCGCGCTGTATCGGCGTAGGCCACGTATTGGGTCCGTGCGGCGATGCGATTGTCGAGCGCTTCGATTTTGCCCCACAGATCCCGCATGCCGAGAATGTCCCGAGCAATGCTGTAGGCGCGGGCGACGTCCGCAGCGCTCGCGCCACTCTCGGCACGCGCACGCAGTACGAAGCTCGGACCCATACGGTTGATCAGGCTATTGGTGACGGCAGTAGTGATGATTTCGCGGCGCAGTTTGTGGCGAGCAATGTCCCGCGGGAAGCGGCGCCGCACGGCCATCGGGAAATAGCGCTCGAGTTCCGCAGCGAAATGTCGATCCTCTGGCAAGTCGGAGGCAATCAGCTGGCGATTGAGGGAAATCTTGGCATAAGCCAGCACCACGGCGAGCTCCGGACGGGTCAAGCCGAGACCCTGCTTGCGACGGGCCGCGAGCGTTTCCTCGTCGGGCAATGATTCGACGGCACGATCGAGCTCGCCGGCCCGCTCGAGGTCGCGAATTACGCCGCGTAGTTCAGGCAGGCGCTCGGCCGATTGCAATTCGAGGGTGGAGAGCGCCTGGCTCTGCAAGTAGTTGTTACGCAGTACGAGCGCGGCGACTTCGTCCGTGAGTTTGGCGAACATCTGGTCGCGATCGCGGCGACGCAATCGACCACGCGCCTCGATGCCGTTGGTCAAGATCTTCAGGTTGACCTCGACGTCCGAGGTGTTCACTCCGGCGGAATTGTCGATGAAGTCGGTGTTGATGCGACCTCCGGCCAGCGCGCACTCCACGCGGCCGCGCTGCGTGAAGCCAAGATTGCCGCCTTCACCCACAACCCGTGCGCGAATATCGCGACCATCGATGCGCAGCGCGTCGTTACCACGATCACCGGCCGCCGACTGCGACTCGAAAGACGCCTTCACATACGTGCCGATGCCACCGTTCCACAGCAGATCGACCCGCATCCGCAAGATGGCGCGGATCAACTCGGTGGGTGTCAGCGTGTCGGAATCGAGACCGAGCATCGCACGTGCCTCGGCAGACAGACGCACGGATTTGGCACTGCGATCGTAAATGGCACCGCCGCGCGAGAGCAGTTTGGCGTTGTAGTCGTTCCAGCCGGATCGCGGCAGCGCGAACAGTCGCGCGCGCTCGGCCAGCGAGACTGCCGGATCGGGCGTCGGATCGATGAACACGTGAGCATGGTTGAATGCCGCGACGAGGCGAATGTGCGGCGATAGCAACATACCGTTGCCGAACACATCGCCCGACATGTCGCCGATGCCCGCGACCGTAAAGGCTTGGGTTTGAATGTCGATCCCGAGTTCACGGAAATGCCGCTTGACGCACTCCCAGGCGCCACGCGCCGTGATACCCATCTTCTTGTGGTCGTAGCCAGCGGAGCCGCCCGAGGCAAAGGCGTCGCCAAGCCAGAAGCCGCGCTCGACCGAGATTCCGTTGGCGGTATCGGAGAACGTGGCCGTGCCCTTGTCTGCAGCGACTACGAGATAGGGGTCATCCCCATCTCGTCGACGTACGCCTTTGGGAGGCAGAACGCGCGAGCCGACGAGATTATCGGTGACGTCGAGCAAGGTGTTGATGTAGGTGCGGTAGGCCGCGACCCCTTCGGCTTGAATCGCTTCGCGGCTGCCGCCTACCGGCAAGCGCCGTGGCACGAAACCGCCCTTGGCGCCCTCGGGAACGATCAAGGTGTTCTTGACGTTCTGCGCCTTCATCAGGCCGAGTACTTCGGTACGGAAGTCTTCGCGTCGATCCGACCAGCGCAACCCGCCGCGAGCGACATCGCCCATACGCAGGTGCACGCCTTCAACCTGCGGGCCGAAGACATAGATCTCGTGCTTGGGTCGGGGCAAAGGCAGTCCCGGGATGCCATGCGGATCGAGCTTGAAGGCGAGCGCGGGGCGGCGCGCACCGTATTCGTCACGCTGATAGTCAGTGGTGCGCTCAATCGCGAGGATCAGCGATAGAAACGCGCGCAGGATCCGGTCTTCGTCGGCACTGGCGATGGCGTCCAACTTTCGCTGAATCCGCTCCAGGGATTTTTTACTACCGTCAGAGCGCGCTTTGGTCGGTGCCAGACGTTCCTCAAACAGCGCATGCAGCTCCGCGGCGACGGTGGGGTGTGCCGCCAGCGTGCGCTCCATGTAGGCCTGACTGAAGGTAATGCCGGCCTGCAGCAAGTATCGGCAGCACGCACGCAGCACGTTCACCTCGTATGCGCCAAGGCCCGCCAGCAGTACCAGCCGGTTAAAGCCATCGCTTTCGAGGGCCCCGTCGCGTACGAGCCGAATAGCCTCAAGCAATCGTGTGCCGTCTCGCGTGACTTCGAGCGTGGCCCCGGCTCGCAATTCGATAGCGAAGTCCTGTAATGCGACGGGCGCCGCGGTCGGCGAGCCGACCGGGCCCGCAGACAGGATCCATGGGCGCTCAGCCAACATGCGCAGGCCAAAGTTTTCGAGCAGGGGCACGAGCTCGGCAATGGGCAGTGCCGCGCCATGGCGCGCGATGCGCAAGTGGATGTTTTGGCGGGGGACGTCGGCGGGTCGATGTAAGCGCAGCTGCGGTTGATCCGGTTGCGCGGCCAGTTGTTCGAGGGCCTCGATATCGGCGATCGCCGCTTGCGGAGTAACCTCGGTTTGGTAGGCCACGGGAAAGCGCGTGGCGTGTCGCTCGAACAAGGCGCTGGCACGACTCGCGGGCAGCGCGTCGAAGAGCGCCGAGCGCAGCGTGTCGGTCCAGGTTGCTGCTGCCGCGGCAATGTCCGCTTCGATCAGCGCGACGTCGAGCCGTGTCGGTAGCTTCTCGCCACGCACCATGACGTGCAGCCGGGCGTGGTTCGACAAGGCAATCTGCACTTGCGACTCGATGTCACGGCCGTTACAGCGCTCTCGCAGCACCTGCTCGATGCGCAAACGCACCTCGGTGGTGTAGCGATCGCGCGGCACGAAGGCCATGCAGGACCAGAACCGTCCCGGTGCGTCATAACGCATCATCAAGCGCGTCGTGCGTCGTTCGTACAAGTTGACGACGCCGCGGACGAAGCTGACAAGTTCACCGACGCTCGATTGAAACAGCTCGTCTCTGGGCCAAGTCTCGAGTACGGCGAGTACCGCTTTGCCATCGTGACTTTGCGGGTCGAGGCCGAAGCGGGCGATGACATCAGCCACTTTGCGACGGACCACCGGGATCTCGGCGGGCGAGGCGAAATAGGCTGTCGAGGTCCACAGGCCCAGAAAACGGTGTTCGCCGCGGACTTGACCCCGAGCATCGAAATCCTTGATCGCCAAATGGTCTAGGTGCCCGGCACGGTGCACGGTCGATAGCAGCGGCGATTTGGTGATCAGCAGCGGTGCGGTGTCGCGCATCGCCTCGCGCAGTGCGACGTCGAGTTGCTCGGCAGGTGCAGTGCTGGCGTGCCGTTGACGAAGAATACCGAGTCCGCTCGAGCCATCCGGCAGCAGTTGATCGCGCCGCGCGCCGCGGCGCAGTGCGTTGTAACGGTAGCCCAGAAAGACGAAATGCGCGCCCTCGACCCATTGCAGGAGCGCCACGGTCTCGGCCCGATCCGGTGTGCTTGCGCTTTGCAGTGCGCCGATGACATCCATGACCTTTGAGCGCATGGCGCGCCAGTCCTCGACAGCCACCTGCACATCGGCGAGGGTCGCGCGCAGCGTTGTTTCGAGTTCTGCGAGTCGCTGCGGATCGAACTGCCGATCGATCTCGTAAAGCTGCCACGATTCGCGGATCGCTCCATCCACTTGCGGATCGATGGCCACGCGTGTCAAGCCGCCGTCGGCGTTGCGCTGTGTGGCAAGCACCGGATGAATCAGCATTTGCACGCCGATACCTGCATTGCTGAAGGCCAGGCTCAACGAGTCGACGAGGAAAGGCCGATCGTCGGTGACCACCAGTACATAGCTGTGTCGCTCGCCGAGTCTGCGGCCCGCTTCGGGTGATAGGGCCCGCACCAGCGTCGTTCCGCGCCGTCGACGCCGTCCGAGTTCAAGGTGCGCACTCGCCAGATGGGCGAGCGCGAGCGGTGTGTGGCTGATGAGATCTTCCTCGCCGACACCGCGAAAGTACTCGCGCAGCATCGCGGTCGATGGTGCATCGCGAAGGGTCCGGGCGGCACGTACGATGCGTTCGATGAGCAGGACGCGTTGACGGGGGATTCGATTATTGGGCACGCGGCTGTCAACCATGATCGTCTCCTCTTAGGGTTCGCGCTCGCGCGAGCAGAGTCATGATAATCCTCTCGAGCGCGATTCGGTCGGTCTCTTCGAGCACCTCGAGCAGGGCGCGCTCATGACCGAGTGCGAGCGGTACCACTTCGGCGTAGATGCGCGAGCCTTCAGCTGACAATTGCAGTACGGATCGGCGGCGATCGCGGGTCGATATGCTGCGCTCGAGGTGGCGCTTGTCGAGCAAGCGAGCGACAGCACGACTGACCGCGACCTTGTCCATGGCGGTACGTTCGGCGACCTCGGCTGCGGCGAGGCCAGGTTCGATGGCGAGCACTGCCATCACGCGCCACTCCGGAATGCTGAGACCGAAGCGCGCCGAGTAACTGCTGGCGATGACTCCGCTGATGAGATTGCTGAGGATCGACAGTCGATAGGGCAGGAAGCGATCGAGTTCGAGCTTGGGCAGGTCGGTCATCGTGACGACCATGCTACCGGAAGGGGTGTGCTGCGACTCGCTGATCGATCTGACCGAAAATGGAGCGGCCGGCGTCATCGCGCACGTCGATCTGCACCCGATCGCCCACTAGCATGAAGGGTGGGTGCGGTGCGCCGCGCAGCAGGGTTTCGACGGTTCGCTGCTCGGCGATGCAGGAGTAACCGAGGCCGCCCTCGGCAATCGGTCGGCCAGGCCCGCCGTCGGCGCCGCGATTCGAGACCGTTCCCGAGCCGATCAGGCTGCCCGCACCGAGCGCGCGGGTGCGTGCGGCATGCGCGATGAGCGTTGGGAAGTTGAACGTCATGTCGATGCCTGCGTTCGCGCGACCGAAGGGCTGCCCGTTGTAGTCGACTTCGAGTGCTCGGTGCACCCGACCCTCGTGCCAGTGTGCGCCGAGCTCATCCGGCGTCACTGCGACGGGGGAAAAGGCACTCGAAGGCTTGGATTGGAAAAAGCCAAAGCCCTTGGCGAGTTCGTTGGGGATGAGGTGACGCAACGAGACGTCGTTGACGAGCAGCAGCAGGCGGATGCGCTCGGCGGCGAGTTCCGGGCTTGCACCCAAAGGCACATCGTCGGTCGCGACGACGACCTCAGCCTCGAAATCGAGACCCCAGGATTCGTCAGCCAGCGGGATGGGGCCGCGCGGTGTCAGGAAGGTGTCTGAGCCGCCTTGATACATCAAAGGGTCGGTCCAGAATGAGGCCGGCAATTCGGCGTCGCGCGCCTTGCGTACGAGTTCCACGTGATTGACGTAGGCGGAGCCATCAGCCCATTGGTAGGCGCGCGGCAGAGGCGAGAGGCACTCGGCGGGGTCAAACGGAGTGCCTTCACCCGTGTTCACGCGCCGCGAGAGTTCGCCCAGCGGATCTTCGGCTGCGTCCCAGTCATCGAGTGCGGCTTGCAGCGTCGGGGCGATGTGCAGGGCAGGGAGCATCCGCGTCAGATCGGTAGAGACCACGACGAGCCGTCCATCGCGCCGGGCCGGACCTGTACCACGCAGGCTCGCCAGTTTCACGACACAGCCCCTGGCGGGGAAGGGTCGGCCGCGAACTCTTGTTCGTGCAGCCACGCGGCATGACGCGGCGCTCGCTTCGTGCGACTCCACTCCTCGAGCATGGCCGGTGCCACCTCGCGGGCACGCCGCTCGAGTTCCGGCGTCGCTGTATTCACGGTCAACTCCAGGCGGTGGCCGTTCGGATCAAAGAAATAAATGGACTTGAACAACCCGTGATCGGTTGGGCCAACGACATCCAGCCCACGCGCCGTGAGGCGTTGGCGCATCTGCTCGAGCGCATCGAGACTGTCGAGTTCGAAGGCGATGTGTTGTACCCAGGTGGGCGTATTCGGATCGCGACCCATGGGTTCCCGGGTCGGCAGTTCGAAGAAAGCCAGCACGTTACCCATACCCGCATCCAAAAACACGTGCATGTAGGGGTCAGGCTCGTGCGTCGAGGGCACGCGATCTTCGGCGAAGGCCGTAGTGAACGCCATGCCGAGCACATCCCGATAAAACTCGACCGTTTCGCGCGCATCGCGGCAACGGTAGGCGACGTGGTGGATTCTGCGAACAAGACTCATGGGTTTGACGCTCCACGGTGTTGCAAGGTGCCACGACGAAGCTGATCTCGCTCCAGCGATTCGAATAGTGCCTTGAAGTTGCCTTCGCCAAAACGCTCATCGCCCGCGCGCTGGATGTATTCGAAGAAGACGGGGCCGACCAGACACTCTGAGAAAATCTGCAGCAGCAGACGGCGCTCGCCGCCCGTGGTGCCATCGAGCAGGATGCCGCGCTGCTGCAACTCCGGGGTGGGTTGTCCGTGGCCGGGCAGGCGATCCTCGAGCATTTCGTAGTACGTCGCCGGCGGTGCCGTCATCAGTGGCACGCTGCGTGATCGCAGCGCGTCGACCGTGGCGCAGAGGTCGGGTGTGGCCAGGGCGATGTGCTGGATGCCCTCGCCATTGAAGCGCATCAGGTACTCGTCGATTTGCCCGCCCCCTTGCCCGCCTTCCTCGTTGAGCGGGATGCGAATCGTGTCGTCCGGTGCCGTCATCGCACGCGATAGCAGTCCGGTGTGTTGACCGTGGATGTCGAAGTGGCGGATCTCCCGGAAGTTGAACAGGCGCTCGTAAAAGCTCGCCCAGTGGTTGAGTCGACCGCGATAGACGTTGTGGGTCAGGTGGTCGATGTGGGTCAGGCCAACTCCCGGTGGATGTCGGTCGGCGGCCGCGCGCCACTCGAAGTCGATGTCGTAGATGGTCGCGCCCGGCGCGTAGCGGTCGATCAAATACAGCGCCGCGCCGCCGATGGCGCGAATGGCCGGCAGGCGTAATTCCATCGGGCCCGTTGCCATGTCGATGGGCTGGGCGCCGAGTTGCAGGGCGCGCGAATAGGCGCGCTGTGCGTTGTGCACGCGAAACGCCATGCCGCAGGCGCCGGGGCCGTGCTCGGCGGCGAAATATGCCGCCTGACTGTGGCGGTCCCGGTTGACGATGAAATTGATGTCGCCCTGTCGGTACAGCGTGACGTCCTTCGAGCGATGGTCAGCCACCGCACGGAAGCCCAGTGACTCGAACAGTTGCTCCAGCGGACCGGTGTCCGGTGCTGCGAACTCAACAAACTCGAAGCCGTCGAGACCCATGGGGTTCTCCCCCAACGAGGTTTGGCCTTGGGCGTTGTCCTGCAGTGCAGCATTCATGTCGAGACCTGTTTCGTTGCAAATGAAACTGTTTCAAAAGTAACGGTTGTCGCGAGCCCTGTCTAGAGTCTATGATTTATACAATGTTGGGTAATTTCGAAACTAGACTAGATGCAGAGGCCCTCGCGAAGGTCCTGCGCGCGTTGGCCGACCCTGCCCGGGTTCGCCTTCTGCGTTTGTGTGCCGATCGACCGACCAGCGTATCGGAGCTGGCGGCGGCCACCTCCGACAGCGAACCCAATGTGTCTCGCCACCTCAAACAGCTCGCCATGGTCGGGCTGCTGCGCCGAGTTCGACGCGGACAGCGGGTCGAATACCTACCTGTAAGCGAGGCGGGTTTCGCGGCAGACCTACTGGGTCTGTTGCTGCAGCGCTTTTCGTCGGACGACCCGGGCCTGCGCGAGGCGCGGGCGCGGTTGCGAGCGATCGAGGCCGGGGCGCGTTCAAGCCTGCGCGGCTCGGCGGCGGACGGGGTGGTGGCGAGCCGTTTTGGTCGCAGCCTCAAGGCGGCGCTTGGCGCGGCGTTCGAGCGAGACGTCGCCGGCACGAGCGTGCTGGTGCGCGGTCAGCATCGGGAGGTCTTGGAAGCCCTGCTGGCCGATCGACCGTCGGGTCCGACCGTCACCTTGCGTGCCGAGTCCAAGCCGGAAAAGAACGTGCTGCAAGCCTGGCTTGAGGCGGAAGGTTTGCGCGCCGAGGTGCTGACCAGCGGCGAAGTGCGCAAGGGCCGCACGTTTGCCGTTTGTCTGGAGTCGCCGCTGGCCGATGAATTGCGCGAGCCCTCGCAGCTGACCGCCATGCTGCAGCGCTGCAGGGCGCAGCTCGTCGCAGGCGGCGTGCTGTGGTGCGTCGTGCCCTACGAGACGCTCGAGGACGACCCGTCGCCGCTGCTGCGTCTGCGGGCGCTGCTCGGGGAGTGCGGCATCGATTGCACGCTGCTCGCGCCGGTCGAGGCGGAGGGGCGTCATGTCGTACTGGTGCGCGGTTTGCTCCGAGGCATTGCGGTGACGGCCGTGTCCACTCGAGCCATCGATACCCCCACCCATCACGCCAGTCCGGTTCCGGCCTGAGCCCAAGGAGTCATCACCATGTCTGCTACGCCGATCCGTGTCTCCTTCGAATTCTTTCCGCCGGGCGATGCGGCGATGGACAGTACGCTGTGGCAGTCCGTGCAGCGCCTTGCTCCACTTGCGCCGCGATTTATCTCCGTGACTTACGGGGCCGATGGCTCAACGCGCGATCGCACTCACTCGCTCGTCAAGCGCATCCAGCAGCAGACCTCGTTGACCGGCGCGCCGCACTTGACCTGCGTCGGCGCCTCGCGGGCCGAGGTGCTCGATATTGCGCGACGCTATTGGGACGAAGGCGTGCGCCACATCGTGGCGCTGCGCGGCGATCCGCCGCAGGGCGCCACGCGCTACGAACCGCATCCGGACGGGTTCGCCTACGGCGCCGATCTGGTTGCGGGATTGCGCAGCGTGGCCGACTTCGACATCTCCGTGGCGGCCTATCCCGAGGTGCACCCGGAAGCGGCTTCCGCGGAAGCCGATTTCGACAACTTCCGTCGCAAAATCGACGCGGGTGCCACACGCGCGATCACGCAGTTTTTCTTCGACAACGACGACTATCTGCGCTTTCGCGATCGCTGCGCTGCCGCCGGCATTACCGCGAGCATCGTGCCCGGTATTTTGCCGATCACGCGTTTTCCGCAGGTCACGCGTTTTGCCGAACGTTGTGGTGCGAAGATTCCGCGCTGGCTCGCCGAGCGCTTCGTCGGCCTCGACAACGATGCCGACACCCGTCGACTGATTGCCGCGAGTGTGGCCATAGAGCAGGTGTCGCGGTTGCGTGAGCAGGGGGTGGAGGAGTTCCATTTCTACACCTTGAATCGGGCTGAGCTCACCTACGCGATTTGTCACGCGCTTGGCATGCGACCGCAACCTGCCGCCGTTGCGGCATGAGTTGCTGCCCCTCGCATCTGCCGCACGCGACACCGCGTGCGCTGAATCGTGGCGCACAAAGCGCCACCGCGGTGCCTTATGCCGTCACGCCGGTCGATGTCGCGGCCCGGGCCGAGCGGCAGCGCCGCCTGCGCGAGCTTACGGCGCAGCGCATCCTGATCATCGACGGGGCGATGGGCACCATGATCCAGCGCCACCGCCTCGACGAAGCGGGCTATCGCGGCGATCGGTTCGCGGATTACGGTCGCGACCTGCGCGGCAACAACGATCTGCTGACGCTCACGCGGCCCGACATCGTGGCGGCGATACACCGCGAATATTTCGAGGCCGGCGCCGATATCGTTGAAACCAATACCTTCAACTCCACCACGATCGCCCAAGCCGACTACGGCATGGAAGCGCTCGTGTCGGAGCTTAACTACCGCGCCGCACGCCTCGCCCGCGACATTGCCGATGAGGTCGCCGCGCGCAGCGGTTCGCCGCGTTTCGTTGCCGGCACGCTCGGGCCGACCAATCGCACGGCCTCGATCTCACCGGACGTCAACGATCCGGCGAAACGCAACGTCGATTTCGATCAATTGGTCAGCGCCTATGCCGAGGCCGCACGTGCTCTGGTGCAGGGCGGGTCAGATCTGCTGTTGATCGAAACAGTGTTCGATACGCTCAATGCCAAGGCTGCGCTGTTCGCCGTGCGCCAGGTACAGAGCGAACTCGGTACGGATTTACCCGTCATGGTGTCTGGCACGATCACGGACGCCTCAGGAAGAACGCTCTCGGGGCAGACGACCGAGGCATTTTGGAACTCGGTGCGCCACGGTGAGCTGTTCGCGATTGGTCTTAACTGTGCGCTCGGTGCAAGCGAGATGCGACCCTATGTCGCCGAGCTTGCGACGCTCGCCGATTGCGCGGTGTGTGCGTACCCGAACGCCGGCTTGCCCAATGCGTTCGGCGAATATGACGAGACGCCGGAGCAGACGGCCGCCATTCTCGGCGAGTTCGCTCGGGCTGGCTTACTCAATATCGTCGGCGGGTGTTGCGGCACTACGCCCGAGCACATTCGCCTGATCGCCGCGGCCGTACGTGGACTCGCGCCTCGCCAGCCCGCTACACCCGAAGTGAAATGCCGGCTGTCCGGCCTCGAGCCACTCGGCATCGGCGAGCAGTCCCTGTTCGTCAACGTCGGTGAGCGCACCAACGTCACGGGCTCCGCCAAGTTCCGCAAGCTCATTGAAGCTGGGGATTACGCGGCCGCTGTCGATATCGCGCGCCAGCAGGTGGCGGCCGGCGCTCAGGTGATCGACGTCAATATGGACGAGGGCATGCTCGACTCGGAAGCGGCCATGGTGCGCTTCCTGAATTTGTTGGCCGGTGAGCCCGACATCGCGCGAGTACCGGTGATGATTGACTCGTCGAAGTGGACCGTGATCGAGGCGGGCCTCAAGTGTGTGCAGGGCAAAGCGATCGTCAACTCGATCAGCCTGAAAGAAGGCGAGGCGGCGTTCATCGAGCAGGCGCGCACTTTGCGCGCCTACGGCGCGGCCGTCGTGGTCATGGCGTTCGACGAGCAAGGTCAAGCCGATACCGTTGCACGCAAGGTGGGCATCTGCGAGCGCTCCTACGCGGTGCTGACGCGGCAAGTCGGGTTTCCGCCCGAGGACATCATCTTCGACCCAAATATCTTCGCGGTCGCGACCGGTATCGAGGAGCACTCGGCCTACGGCGTTGACTTTATTGAAGCAACGCGCCTCATCAAACAACGCCTGCCTAATGCCATGGTCAGCGGCGGCGTAAGCAATGTGTCGTTCTCCTTCCGCGGCAATGACCCGGTGCGCGAGGCGATGCACAGCGTGTTTTTGTATCACGCGATCCGCGCCGGCATGGACATGGGCATCGTCAACGCCGGGCAATTGGCGATCTACGAGGACATTGATCTCGAGCTGCGTGAGGCGGTAGAGGACGTGATCCTCAATCGCCGCGGCGATGCCACCGAGCGGCTGCTGGCCATTGCCGGTCGATTCAAGGGTGAGGCGGGTGCGGGCAAACGCGAGCTCGATCTCAAGTGGCGCAGCTGGCCCGTCTCCAAGCGGCTTGAGCACGCGCTCGTGAAGGGGCTCGATGAGTTCATCGTCGAGGACACCGAAGCGGCGCGTCTAGAAGCAGAGCATCCGATCCGAGTGATCGAAGGTCCGCTGATGGACGGCATGAATGTGGTCGGCGACCTGTTCGGCGCCGGCAAGATGTTCCTGCCGCAGGTGGTCAAGAGCGCGCGCGTGATGAAAAAGGCGGTCGCGCATCTCGTGCCCTACATCGAGCGCGAGAAGAGCGGCGCCGCACGCAGCAACGGCAAGATTGTACTCGCGACGGTCAAGGGCGACGTGCACGACATCGGCAAGAACATTGTGGGCGTTGTGCTGCAGTGTAATAACTTCGAAGTGATCGACCTCGGCGTGATGGTGCCTGCAGAGCGTATCCTCGAGGTCGCCAAGCGCGAGAACGCGGCGCTCATTGGTCTTTCGGGTCTCATCACGCCATCGCTTGACGAGATGGTCAATGTCGCGCGCGAGATGCAGCGGCAGGGCTTCAGCGTGCCGCTGCTCATCGGCGGAGCCACGACGTCGCCGGCGCACACCTCGGTGAAGATCGCGCCGCACTACCGTGAGCCCGTGGTCTATGTGAAGGATGCGTCGCGTGCCGTGGGGGTTTGCCAGAAGTTGGTCACGCCTGCGCAGAAGGCCGTTTTTGCCGCCAAGGTGGCCGAAGATCACGAGCGCCGCCGCGAGCAGCACGCGGGCAAGAGCGTCAAGCAGCCCGAGGCGACACTCGCGGCCGCGCGGGCTAATCGGCGCCGCATCGATTGGCAGGCGTATCGACCCGTGGCGCCGCTGCGTCCCGGCGTGCAGGTGTTCGAGGATTATCCCCTCACCGATTTGCTCGACTACATCGATTGGATGCCGTTCTTCAACGCCTGGGAATTTGCCGGCAAGTTTCCCGACATTCTCACCGACCCTGTGGTGGGCGAGGCGGCGAGCAATCTTTACGCCGACGCGCGGCGCATGCTCAAGCAGATCATTGCGGGTAACTGGCTGAGCGTCCGTGCAGTGCTTGGGTTTTTCCCGGCGCAGTCGGTCGGTGATGACATCGAAGTCTATAGCGGTGAGGATCGACGCGAAGTGCTCCTCACGCTCAACCACCTGCGGCAGCAGAAAGGGAAGCCCGCCGGTCAGCCGCACGAGTGTTTGGCCGATTACGTCGCGCCGCGCGAGAGTGGCGTACGTGATTACATCGGGGCTTTCGCGGTGACTGCGGGTGTCGGCATTGAGGAGCACGTGGCGCGCTTCGAGGCCGCACACGATGATTACTCGAGCATCATGCTCAAGGCTTTGGCGGATCGTTTCGCCGAGGCTGCCGCCGAGCACTTCCACGAGCGCGCGCGGCGCGATTTGTGGGGTTACGACAGTGCAGAGCAGCTGACCAACCCGCAGCTCATCGGCGAGCAGTATCGCGGCATACGGCCTGCGCCGGGCTACCCCGCTTGCCCTGATCACACTGAGAAGGGGAAGTTGTGGCAGTTGCTCGATGTCGAGCGCAACGCGGGAATACGGCTGACCGACAGCTTCGCGATGTACCCGACTGCAGCCGTGAGTGGTTGGTACATTGCACACCCGGAGGCGCGGTACTTCGCTGTGGGCAAACTGGATCGCGACCAGCTCGAGGACTACGCGCGTCGCAAGGGCGTCACGCTGGCGGAAGCCGAGCGGTGGCTCGCGCCGAATCTCGGTTACGAGCCGGCCTGATCAAGCGCGCGTTGCAGGTCAGCGCTCGGGCTCTGCGTCATCGAGCTGCTTGAGAAATCCGGGCCCGCCGAGCGCGCGCATCTGCGCCATGATCGTCTCGCGTCGGCGTTGTACGTACGGCGAGGGCGATGCGGCTTTGAAGCGTTTCGGATTCGGCAGCACGGCAGCGAGTGTCGCAGCGTCGCGCCGCGTCAGCCGAGCAGCGCTTTTGCCAAAGAAACGCTGCGCGGCCGCCTCCACGCCGTAAACGCCCCGTCCCATCTCGGCGATGTTGAGATAAACCTCGAGGATGCGCTCCTTTGGCCACAGCGCTTCGATCAATACCGTGAACCAGACCTCGAGACCTTTTCGCGTCCAGCTTCGTCCCGACCAAAGAAATAGATTTTTCACTACTTGCTGCGAAATCGTCGAGGCGCCGCGCTTGCGCTTGCTCTTGGCGTTATGTTGCACCGCCTTGCGGATCGACTCGAAATCGAAACCCGCATGGAACGGAAACTGCTGATCTTCAGCGGCAATCGCCGCCATCGCGGCGTGCGGCGAAATACGCTCCAAGGGCACCCAACGATAGTCGTTGCGATACTCGGAGTGGCCTGCCAGCAGCGCCTGGGTGCGCTCGGCCAGCATGAAGGCTGAGGTGGGCGGTGGTGCCCAGCGCAGCAGCAGTACGATGAGCACCGAGAGCGCTGCCGCGCCCAGCAGCGTGAGCACGAGCAGTCGCAGAGCGCGCAGCAGCAGCGCAAGCGCTCCGCGTTTCAGGCGGTGGTCTCGCGAG
>JBJTBK010000196.1:0-72723 GCA_046091245.1 Nevskiaceae bacterium
CCGGCGCACAGATCCTCGAGCCGCCGCAGGTTTTCACCTCAAAGAAAACAGCACCAGATGGTTCGCCGATGCGCGGCAAGGTATTCCACGTCCGCGATCCAGACGGCTATCTGATCGAGTTGCTCGAGGCGGCGCGCTAGAGATCGAGCGCCGCGCGCCGACCGTTGCCGGGCGGCATGCACGTGACCGTCATCGGCTGTGCCGCACTCGCTAAGTCCTTGAGCGCCGCGTCGCTGCGGGTGCCACCCCCTCGCATCGACCAGCTGCCGTCGGCTTGCAGCAAAGCACTATAGGCCACGCCATTGATGTTGCCGCGCGCCACAAGGTCACAAACCGCGCCGCCCGGGGCCGTCGCCTGACCGCGTAGCAACGCGAGCCGCGACTCCACCGCCTCAGGCGAACCCGGGCGCCAAGTCACCTGCTGACCCACCACCGGCGCCAAGTCACTATCGAACGCCAGCACGAAGGCAATGACTTGCCGCCGACTCTGATCCGCGGGCGCCGGGAAGAAAAACACGGGATCGCGGAAGAAATTATCCAGCGTGTCGATCGCCCCATCGTTACTGAAACCGAAGCCGCGAATCTGCGCCCCGGTGTTGCCACCGCCGTCGGCACTGAAACCAAACATCCCGGCCTTGGTGTACACGTTGCGCAGCTGCGGCACCTTGAAGTTTTCGCTGATGCGCCCACCTTCGAAGGACATCAGCCCACCGGTGCCGAACTTTCCTTCGCTCGGACGCAACCGATGGCAGTTGTCGCAACTGCCGAGCAACGTGGTTGGTACGTTCATGTAGATATTGCGACCGGCGGCCTCATCCGCGGTCAGCGACCCATCGAGTGCGCGAACGGGATTGGGTGGCATCGCCAGGCGCAGGGCGAAATCCGTGAATGCCTGCATCTGCGCAGGCGTCAACACCGTCTCGCGCCCGAGCAAGCCGATGAAGGCGCCGTTGAATTCTTTGAATGCGGCCTCTTCGAGTGTCTCCACGGCGCCGCGCACGACCTGCCGGTTAGTGCCCGTGCGATCACCGCGCCAGTGCAACGGGCCGTGTCCACGCATACCACGCAAGGTTTGCGTGGTCATGGGCCCCTTCAATGGATGGAAGCGCGGCGTCGTACGCGGGCTATTCGAGACGTACGCGTTCGGGTTGAGCTCCGTCGCATCATCCGGATTGCCGAGGTCCCAAGACAGATGATCGAGATCCGCGAACACGTGGCAACTCGCGCAGGACGCCGAGCCGTTGGCCGAGCTCAAGGTCGCGTCGTACAGGAACTGCCGGCCGGTTTTGACCGCCGTGCTCTCGGGCGAGAAGAGGCTGCGCGTCGTGAGCACACTGCGCTGGGCGGTGTCGACGATGCTGACGCTGTGCGCGATCCGCGAGTACACATAGAGCCGCGAGCCCGAGGCATTGAGCGCAAGACCCGAGGGGCCTGCCGGCACGGCGATATGACGACTCGCATCGGGTTCGAAGCCGCTCGTCGTGAGGCTTGCCGTCGGCAGCGCCGCCACTTTCGCCGAGCCAAACGCCGCGACATAGAGCGTGTCGCCATTGGGACTGAACATGAGTGCGGTCGGTTGCGACAGGCTGCGCGCCTTGTCGGCCGCGGGCAGGCTCTGGCCCTGCGGCAAAGCGAAGTTCACGTGCTTATTGAGGTGCACGGCGGACACCGTGCTCGAGCCCGGCGTCACCAGCGACAGGCGACTCTCCGCGATACGCCCGCGCACGGTGCTGTTGCCACGCCGACCTGAACCCTCGAAGCGCACTTCGTTGAACGATTCGGTATTGCTCACGACCAACCGTCCGTCCGGCGCGACCGCCATGTTGAATAGCACCGTGCCAACACCGCTGATGCGCTGCGTGACGGTGGGCGTCGCAGCGGCGGCATCGATGACGAACAGATCCTCATCGGGCAGCGTGAACTTGACCCGCGAAGACCAGTCGTTGCGCGCCTCATCGCGCCAAGCCGTGCCGTCGTAGCGAACGATCAAGCCCGTGCCCGGCGACTGCACGCCGTCTGTGCTCGTGGAAATTCCGGGCTTCGGCTTATTCAAGGCATCGCGGTGCAGCACCGTGCTGCGATTGCCCGACATGAATACCGCCGCGTACACACTGCGTCCGTCGTTGCTGACGGCCAGAGCGCGCGGTACATCAGCGGGTAGCGTGAGCGTGGTCACCGGCTTGCCGTTCAAAGATTCATCGAGTTGCGAAGCCTCGAACACCCACACATCAGCCCGCCCGGTGCCGGGCGTCGTCAGCGACGAGGAGGTGAAACCCGGGCGGTTCTGACCGCGAAACGCCGCGGTGATGAACGCGCGATCGCGGTTGGTCCCGGCGAACACCACATCTCGCGGTTCATCGCCGATCTGCAGCGTGCGCAGCACCCGCGGCGTGCCATCGAGGCGCACCACGCTCACCGAATCGGAGAGGTGATTGACGACCCACACCTCGTTGCTATTGCGCTCCGCCACGGCCACCGGCTCGAGTCCGACCGCCACGGTGCTCACGAGACGCAGCGTGTCGCCCTCGACGGCAAAGATCTCCAGACAATGCGCGGGCGCGTTGGCGACATACAGGCGCTGACCATCGGCGGAGAGCGCGAGCGGACGAACCGGACCGCTCTCGAACAGGGTCACGCTATTGGCCGCCGTGTCGGCGGTAACGTTGTCGGCGGAGGTGCCGCACTGGAACACCGGCCGCTGCAGCAACGTTCCCAGCGATTGTTCAATGGGCGATGCGGTCACCGGCGTGATTGCGCCGCCCGAGGTCGGTGGCGCGCTCGACCCACGTGATGAACCGCCACCCCCGCCCCCACCGCAGGACACGACGAGTAACGCGGCTGCGATGCCTGCGACCCACGTTCGCCACGCCTCGCCGATGTGCGCTTGCTGCATGCCCCTAGCCCCCATGCACCACAGCCTACCGCGGTACGGGCATCGGTTGCACCTCCCTCACCTGCCCCTTGTCGGCGGCCGGGTCGGCTGCCTACCCTTCGGACCCATGGACGCACTACCTACGAGTTGGACGGCTCTGGCCGCGGTTGTTTTTCTGCTCGGCGTGAAGCACGGGTTCGACGCCGATCACCTCGCCACCATCGACGGTCTGACGCGAGTCAACGCCCGTAGTCGCAAGGCCTTCGCCCCGTATTGCGGAGCCCTGTTTTCCTTGGGTCACGGCGTGGTGGTCATGGCCATCGCGGTGTTCGTCAGTCTGCTGGCTGGCCAGTGGCAAACGCCTGATTGGCTGCAGACGAGTGGGGTGTGGATCTCGATCACGTTCCTCGCCGCGCTCGGCATCGCCAATGTTCATGCCGCCGTCACCGCGCCCGCCGATGAAATCGTGGCGCCGGTGGGTCTGAAGGCTCGACTGCTCGGGCGATTGGGGCGCGCAGGCTCCCCGGGCTTGATCGCCTTCGTCGGTGCCCTGTTTGCGCTCTCGTTCGACACCATCAGCCAAGCCGCCCTGTTCTCGCTGACTGCCCAGCAATTCGGCGGCCTGGGTCACGCCGTAATGCTCGGCGCCTTGTTCACCGCGGGCATGCTGGTCACCGACGGCATCAACGGTATTTGGATTTCGCGCCTGATCGCTCGCGCCGATGAGTTGGCCCGCATCGCCTCGCGAGTCATGAGCCTCGCCGTCGGCGGCGTGAGCTTGCTGATCGCTGCGTTTGCGTTCGCCAAACTCACGCTGCCCGATATCGATGCCTGGTCGGAGGGCAAGGAGCTCTACTTTGGCGCCGCCGTGGTGCTGACCGTGCTGATGAGCTACATCGCAGGCAAGCGGCTCGCCCGAGCCCCGCTCGCGTGAACGGCCGCGTCGAGTCGATCGACGGTCCCATCATCAGCACGGCGGACCTGCCCCGCCAGCGTGAACTGTTCGTCGATGTCATCGGCATGCAGGTCGTGGATGACACAGCGCTGGATGCCAGCGCGACTCACGCACTGTTTGGCGTTTCAGGGCAGACCGCACGGCTGATGCGGCTCGTCACGCCAGGTTCAGAACTCGGCGTGTGGCTCGTGCAGTTCTCGCCGGGCTCGCCCGTGATCATCCGCGAGGGTGGAGTCGGGGTCGCCTGCAATGCCCTGAAGATGATCGACTTCTTTACTGCCGATCGCCCCGCGGCCGTGGCACGACTGCGAGCGCACGGCTTTGAGTTGGTCTCCGAAGGGGCCCACGTTGATCTGCCGGACGGGTCGCGCTTTCTCGAAGCCCATGCCAAGGGTCCCGATGGCGTGATGATCGCGGCCATCGAGCCGCAGAACGTCGATGCCGCGCAGTTCGTCACCCTGACCCATCAAGTATTCAGCGAAGTGCAGAGCAGCTCGGGGCCCGTGAGCGATTTCGAACCGGTACGCCGTTTTTATGAAGAGGTGCTCGGCGTACCGCTCGGGTTTCGCTACGAGTTCGCGAGCGAGTCGTTCTCGCGCATGGTTGGCGTCAGCCAGACGCTGCATATCCGCGCCAACAATTACGGGCGCGTTGTCGAGGATGTGATGCTCGGCATCATTCATTACGGGCTGCCGGAAGGCAGCTACGCCGATTTGCGCGACCGCGCTCGAGCGCCCAATCGCGGTATCATCGGCGTCCGCCTGCGGGTGAGCGGCCTCGAGTCACTCGTGGCGCGCTGCCGCAGCGCCGGCATCGAGATCGCGAGTGAGCCGCAATCCCTGTCCATCGGGGATCGCGCGTGTCGCACAGCGATCATCCGTGCACCCCACGGCGTTTTCCACTGGCTCATCGAGCACTGAGGCCCATGCAACGCAGAGACTTTCTCATCGCCGGTTCGGCGGCTTCGCTGTGCGCGGCCACTTCGCTTCACGCACAGTCTCCTACCGTGCTGCGCCGCGTGGTCTCGAGCGAGCTGACCTCGCTCGACCCACAGCGCCCGACCGGCCAGGTCACGGCAGAGATGGCGGCCGAGCTTTTCGCAGGGCTGGCCGTCACCGATGCCTCGGGCCGTGTGGTGCCCGGGTGTGCGGAGTCGTGGTCGACGAGCGCCGATGGACTCACCTGGACCTTTCGCCTGCGGCGCAATCTCAGCTGGTCCGATGGCAAGCCGCTCGCCGCCCGTGATTTCGTCTACACGCTGCGGCGTTACCTGCAACCGGAGACGGGCGCCGCGCAAGCCGCGCGCCTCGACTCCATCGTCGGCGCGGTGGATGTGCGCTTTGGCCGCAAGCCACCCTCGACCCTCGGCGTCAGTGCGCCGGATCCCGCGACGCTCGTCATTCGCCTGCAGCACCCGGATGTGGAATTACCCGTCAATCTCGTCACCGCCTACTGCGTGCCCGAGCACGTGATCTCGGTTCACGGGCGCGAGTGGGCGAAGCCGACGCTGATCGTCAGCAACGGACCGTATCGGCTCGAGTCCTGGGCGGCGGGTGCCAAAGATTTGAAACTGCGGCGTAATCCGCGGTTCTATGCTGCGGCGGAAGTCGCCATCGAGAACATCGAATGGCTCACCGGCTACGACGACAGCACTCGGCTACGGCTCTTTAGACTCGGACAAGCGGATATCGCCTCGATAGAGGACATGGGCAACTACGCCGCGGCACGCCGCGAACTCGGCAGCGCGCTGCGCAGCTCGCCAGAGTGCGCGCTCGGCGCCATCGGCCTCAACAACACGCGCAAGCCTCGCGACAAGCCAGATCTGCGCCGCGCGCTCTCCCTCGCGGTCGACCGCGATGTGCTCGTCGGCAAGGTGCGCGGTCTTGGCGAGCAGCCGTGGCACAGCGTGCTGCCTCCCGGGATACCGGGCTATCCCGCCTTGCGCAAACCCGCCGACAGCGGCGCGGCCATGGCGCAGCGCCTCGACACGGCGCGTACCCTCGTGCGTCAAAGTATCGGCTCCGGGCGGTTGCGCCTCGGCATCGGTTTTCCCACGAGTCCAACGGGCCGCAAGATGTACTTGGCCGTAGCCGCGATGTGGAAACCCATCGGCGTGGATCTGGAGCTGCTGCCCCTCGATGGCCGCGCCTACAGCGCTGCGCTGCAGCGCGGGGACTATGACCTTTTCAGCTATGCCGCCTTCGCCGTCGTCCCCTCGGCATCCAACTTCCTGCTGCGCTTTGCCTCCGACTCAGCCGAAAACGTGACCCGCTATCGCAACCCGGCCTTTGACCGCGTGGTCACGGCTGCAGAGCGCCAGCTCAGCTTGGCGGCCCGTCATGCGGGATATGGGGAAGCCGAGAGCGTGTTGTTACTCGATGTGCCGCTAATTCCGCTGTGGGCGGGCAACTCGCATCGGCTGATATCCCGCCGCGTGCGCGGCTGGATGGACCACCCGGGCCACTCGCACCCATCACGGTATTTGTCGCTGACGGGCTAAGCGCTGCGTCGGCCTAGGGCCTCCTCGAGCGAGCCGCTGCGTCGGGCGAGTCGTGCGGTCAGCTTGCCGGGTCGACGGTTGCGACCACGAAGGTCAGGGGGTCGATTCGCCGCGCCCCCGTGAAGCGGCCGCGATAGCCGACATCATCGAGCTGATCGATGCGCACCAAGGTGCGGGCTCGGGGAGCGTGTACGAAACGCCCGTCCCCCAGGTAAATGCCCACGTGCGAGTTCGGCGCGCCACGCGTGTTGAAGAACACGAGATCTCCCGCGCGCAGGTCCTCTCGCGCGACTTCGATACCCACCGTTGCCAACTGCCGAGACGTACGGGGCAAACTGACACCGAGCGTTTCGCGGAACACGTGATTGACGAGCCCGCTGCAATCGAACCCCTTGTCGGGGTGACTGCCCCCAAAGCGATAGGGGATGCCGATGTAACCGAGGGCACGATCGACGACGCCTTGCATGACGACCGCCTGCGCCGACAACGCAATCTGCAGCCCCTGAACCACGCCCTGCTCTTCCTGCGTCTCGGCGGCCACGGGTCGAGCGGCCCCGATGCCCACAAGGGCAATGAGACCGACCACCAAGGCTCGGGCAGGACGTTGCAGGAATACGGGTCGCATGGCTCGGGTCGACTACACTCGAGGACGTTCCGGGGCGCGCAGTGTAGCCTCGCCCTTGCCGATTCGTACACCCTCCCCGAGTAGGAGATTCGCATGCGCCGATACCCCCGTCCTGCAGCCCTGTTTCATGTCGTCGCTCTCTGGCTTGGCCTGAGCCTCAGCGGCATCGGCGCCGCGCAGTCGGCCGGTCCCGATCGCGGCTTCGACCCCGAGGTATTTCGCCAGTGGGTGCAAATGCGCGTCGGCTCGGGTAAGCCGGTGTATTGGTATGCGGTCGGCACGGTCTACAGTTCGCCGGGCGGGCAGCCGTTGATGCGCATGGAAGGCATCGATGCGGGCCGCCTCGACACCACCCAGTCCACGGCAAGCAAGGCGCATCAACTCTCGCGCAAGACCTTTGTGTACCGTGACTTGCAAAGCAACGCGATCCTTCGCGAGTGGCAGGGCAAGCCGCTCCCGCCGATCAGCTACCCGTATCAGTACATCACCTACGAGTTGCGCGGCAGCGGCGTAGAGACTTGGGTCGAGCAAGGCGCCGGTGCGCGCGTACAACGCATCGGCCCCGGTACAGACATCATGGCGCGCCGTATCGGCGGGACGCTCGCCTTCTCCGCGCCGCTGTTCCTCGACTTTCCGCTGCGCGATGGCACCCGCAGTCAGTCATTCGAGCATTACGATTTCTTCGACCAGTCCGCCGCAAAGGGACTCAAGCATCCGTATCAGATCAGCTGGTTGCGCTTCGGCGATTTGCCGGCTGGGCTCGGCAAGGGCGTGATGCACATGGTGTCGTGGCGGGTCGATCGCTTCGAGGACTTGCCGCAAAGTATCCGCGAGTACGTGCAAAGTGAGGCGGCTCTATGGCGCGAACCGCCGCGTGACATGGCTGAAATCCGACGCTTGCAGCAGCCCAGCACGCCCTGACCCATAGACCCACGCACAGCCTCTCGCGTGTCGATGCTCACGAGCGGCGCAGCCGAGCGTAAAGCGCTGTGGCAAATCCACGCCTGTGTGCTCTTGTGGGGTTTCACGGCGATTCTCGGCAAGCTGATTGCGCTGCCGGCGATGGCACTGGTCATCTGGCGCGTCAGTCTCGTGGCCGCAGCGCTCGCGATCGTCCCCCGTGTTTGGCGTGATCTGCGCTCGCTCGGGGCGCGCAACATCGCCCTGTTTGCGGCCATCAGCTGCGTCATCGCCCTCCACTGGCTCGCGTTCTTTGCCGCCATCAAGATCGCCAACGCGTCGGTGGCCGTGGCCTGCCTGGCGCTCAGTACGATCTTCGCCGCCATCATCGAGCCCACGTTGACAGGCCGCCGTCACCAAGCCGACGAGCTGGTGCTGGGTGTGCTCGCCCTGCCCGGCGTTTGGCTGCTCGTCGGCGGCGTACCCCTCGCCATGCAGACCGGGGTGATGATCGGCACGGCAGCCGCCTTTCTGACAGCGCTCTTCGCCACGCTCAATAAACGCTACGTGACCCGCGGTGACCCTGCAGCCATCACCTTCGTGCAGATGACGAGCAGCGGGTTGTTTCTTGCACTCGTGGGTTCGTTGACACTCGGGGTCGAGGCTACGTTACAGCCGCCGAGCCTGAGTGATTTCGGCTGGCTGCTGCTGCTCTCGCTGCTGTGCACGCTGCTACCGTTTCTGCTCTTTTTGCGTTCGCTACGGCATATCACGGCGTTCACGACGCAACTGGCGCTGAATCTCGAGCCGGTCTACGCGATCGTGATCGCAGCTTTGCTCTTTCGCGAGTACGCGGAACTCACGCCGCGGTTTTATCTCGGCGTGGCCTTGATTCTCGCGGTGGTGTTCGCGCAGCCCTACCTGCAACGACGACTGCGCCACACCACTGCCGATTCGCCGCAGGCCGATTCCCCGCAGGCCGATTCACCGCGCGGCTGAGGCAGCGGCCTTGTGCATGCGCGGCAGCGCGGGCGCCAGCGAACATTGCACGCTCACGCCCTCGTGCTCGAGGGCGATTGACGCCGCTCGCGGCTCGGACTCGGTTTGGTACAGCGGCGCGTCTTCACCAGGTTTCTGCAGCAACAGACGCAACTTATCGTGCATGCCGCGCCCGGCTGTATCCGGCATCGGCGCGCACAACAGCATCAGCTGGCGCTCACCCGCAGCGGTTTGCACGGCCAGTTTCGCGCCCCGGTCGTAAGCCTGCCAGCGACGCTCGCCTCCGGCATCGCGCACACGACAGTCATAGCCGCGCGCCCGATACATCTTGATGTGGGTTTTATCCTTTCGGCCAATGAATTGATGCCCCGCCATTTCGTTGATGTCGTAGTCCCAGAACACCTCGGGCGAGAGCACCCACTCGGCATCCGCAATGAACCGCACGTCGGTGTTGTTGACCATGTAGGTGCACGTGCCGGGCCCCTGGGTGCGACCGGCTGCCGTCTTTCCGTCAAGCACGCCGACAATCTGGTCGCCATCACGACGCCAGATGAAATCGCAGTTGATCTTCGCCGGATCACGCATGCGAACCTCGTTCCACATCTCCGGACGCTCGTGCAGATCGACGTACTTGTCCGGATCAGCGGGGCCCTGACCATTGACGACCACCACGCCGCGCTGCTCGTCGATCCAGACTTTGTAGAGAATTTGCGAGCGATGCATCATCGGCGCATCGCGCCCGCCCGGATTGATTTGACCGTAGAACACGACCTCGCCGATCTGGGGCGCATCGATCCGTTCGAAGATATGGTGCCAGTGCTCATGCTCACCCTCGGCAGGCATGCGATAGCGGCGCTCGAAATGCACTTGGGGGTAGGAATCCCAGCCGCCCGGCAACCAGGCAATGAGATCGGCGAGAACCGACTCGAGCTCCTGCCGCGATGGATCGTGGGCGGGCCCAGCTGAAGCCGGCAATCCAAACCCGCTGATCACCGCTCCCACCACGGCGGCGGTAACCGCCCGTTGCCATCGTTTCATTGACGTGCTCCTCGCTTCGACGATGAATTCTGCTGACGATGGCTGCGGGATACCAGCCGGACTTGCTACATTCAGCAGGCTTCACCACGCGTCGTTCACCCTTTGGAGGTTGGTCTGTGTATTTGCCAGCGCCCGCCATCGCGCCCTCTGCCGAGAGCATCCACGCCTTCTGCGCCCGTGCGCAGCAGGCCGTCCCGTCACTCGAACTGACTGCGGACAACGTCGAGGTTCGCTGGATCGGGCTCGATGCCGACAGCACCTTGCAGATCTTCGAGTTGATTCGCTCCGGCGACAAACGCGGCACCTTCACCCTCCCCTGGATCGTCGAACGCACCGGCTCACCCTTGCCAGCCGTCGGCCGCTTGCTGGTCCTCATCGACATGGGCGGCAAGCCGGTACTGCTCACGCGAGTGGTTCGCCTCGACAGTGCGATCTTTGGTGCCGTCCGCGCCGAACACACCGCGATCGACGGCTCGCCGGTGCGGGATCCAGAGACCTGGGTCCCCTTGCACACGTTTTACTGGAACACTCACCTGCAGCCCTTCGGGCTTACGGTGTCGCCCGATATGCCGTTCTGGATCGAAGAGTTCGAACTCGTGTACGACGGCGGCAACTAGAGGTATAACCAGCGTTCGGAGGAGGGTTCACCATGTCTGTCACTGCGGAACGCACAACCACACCGCCTGCCCCGGCCAAGAAGGGCCTCAAGGCAAAGCTGATTTCCTGGGCCATGAAAAAAATGATGGCGAGCGCCGGCGGCGGCGCACCCGGCTCTGGCGGCGGTCCGCCGCCCTGGGTCAAGGCCATGATGGCGGGCGGCGGCGCTCCGCAAAGCATGGCCGCAATGCTTGCCACCTCAAGCGGCTTCGAAGGGCGCGAAAAAGTGCTGGGTGAAGCGGTGGCCATGGCCATTCGCACCCTCAAGGACACCGCGGCCTATCCACACGAAATGAACGATGCATTGGTCAACATGCATCTGACGTCCGTGCAGTTCGCCAAGAATAATGGCGTGCTGCAGGATTACGTCGAGCACGACATCCGCACGATGCAGCCGATGCTCGAACGCTTGAAAGGCATGATCGAAAAAACCGGCGAAAAAGAAATCGCACTGGCCGGTATCTTCGATCGCACCGCGTGCCTCTACCAACTCTGCCTCGATCTGAAGGTGGAGCCCGGCAAGCGCACCTTCACCTTCCCCTATTCCTATGTGCTCGCCGAAGCGCGGCACTCGGGTCAGTTCGACCTCAGCGACGCCGAAATGCACGAGAGCTGGCTGAAGCCACGACTGCTCGGCTACGCCGCGGCCATGGGAGTACCCATCAGCGTGTCCGACATCGGCGCCGACAACAAGGTGACGGTCTCGCTCGCAGCCTGAGCGTTACGCCACGAAAGCCTTCACGGCGTCGCTCCAGGCCTCGGTCGCCTGATCGACGATGTCCACGTTGCCGCCCTGCAGTTCGACGTAGGCCATATCCGGTCGCATCTGCCGCGCCCGCTGCGCCATCGGGTACGCCATGTCGCCGGTGTTGGTGAGTATCAGCGTCGGGTGCTTCAGCAAGGGCAGCGTGCTGGCGTGATCGTAGCGGTAGGCGGCGTTGTGGCCGTACCAAAACGGCCCGTAGCCCATGAATTTCTCAACCTGGATGCGCGTGATGTGCCGTGGGTCGGCGTCCGGTCCGTAGAACTTCGAGCGCTTGAGGAAACTCTCCGACAGGTGAGTGCCATCGGCGCGATATTCGAAATCGATTTCCGTCTTTTGCAAATCGGCGAGAAACAAGGCCCGCTCTGATTCGTTGATCGGGAACGGCCCGTTCAAAATCACCCGTCGCACGCGCTTCGGATACTGCAGTGCCACCTCGGTGGCGAGCAGGGCACCGGTGTGATGGCCCAGCACATCGGCCTGGCGGATGCGCAAATGATCGAGCACCGCAGCGATCGAGCTCGCCCAGTCAGCTACCTTAGGCACGAACGGCGTCGGATCCGACATGCCAAAGCCCGGCATGTCGATACCGATCGCGCGAACCCCGCGCTGTTTCAGAGGACCGTACACCGCATCGAATTGTCGATGTGACATCGGTGCTTGATGCAGCAACAGCAACGGCATCGCACTCGCGCCCTGGTTGTCGTGGTAGTGCACTTGACCGTGCGGACCGCGGGCATACCCTCGCTCTCCACCCGGGCGCGGCACGTTGGCCTCGGTGGGCGCGGCCGCGATCAGCGGCGCAAGCCCGGCAACGGCGGCGGTCTGCAGCACATCACGCCGTGACACACGCTTGTCGTTCATTTTTGATTCTCCCACTGCAGCAACCGTACATCGAGCGACTCGGCCAGCACCGACGGGTAGTACTCGAGTTTCGACTTCTTGGCCTTGCTCACGAACTCACGCAACTCCTGCGCATCGATCTGTAACCCGCAACCCGCCAAGCGCCCGTTCAACACGTACGAGGGGTAGCCCAGCAGCCCGGCCAGTCGCCCGTAGATGGCCGATTCGCGGATCAGTTGCGCAGCGCGGCAGGGATTCTTGGGTGAGGCGTAAGAGCCTTCGAGATAAAGGTACCCCACCACGAACATGGCCTGCGGATACTTCTGTGCTGCCGCCCGCTCGATGAAAGGCAGTGCTTCGGTCACCTTGCCCGCGTAGGTCAGCGAGCGCGCGAGCTGATAACCGATGCGCGGGTTGTTCGGATCCTTGGCGAGATCAGTCCGGCAAACGCGGATGGCGGTATCGAGATTCATCTCGCGTGAGGTGCGGCCGGGCAGCACTTTATTCGGATCGTCAGGGTGTGCCGCCTCGCGATCACAGTCGGTCACAGTTTGCGAATAGGGCGATGGATCAAACGTCTGCCACTCGATCGCCTGCGCCTGCGGCGACAAGGCACCGAGCATCACACCGATTACGGCCGACACGCTCAGCTTGAACAAAGTCATTTGAAGAAACCCTCATCTTCGAGTTGTGCCCAAATTTTCCGAACCACCTCGCCGCCGCGCGCCAGCAATGCGACCTCGTCATCGACTCGCAGTACGCCGTCGAATACTTTGAATGCGCCGCCAATCAACACGTGTCGCACCATCAGCCCGTTGGCATAGAGCAGATGATAGAGCGGCTCGGGTGGCAACGCGCCGGTTCCCACCAGCAGCCCCGACACGTCGATCGAGACGAGGTCCGCTTTCGCACCGACCGCAATGCGTCCGATGTCCTCGCGGCCAAGACCACGCGCTGCATCGACCGTCGCCGCCTCCACGGCACGCTGGATACTCGGCCGTTGCAGCGGCACCGGCGAACTGCGACGCAACAAAGACCAGCGCGCCTCACCCTTGAGCACCGCGAGCTTGAGATTCTCGACGTAATCGTTGGAGTGGGTGTCGATACCGATATTCGTATTCACACCCGCCGCAAGCATTTCCGGCCAGGGTTGGGTGAAACCGCTGGCACCCCCCGCTGAGGGGCAGGTGCAATAGGTAAACGTGCTACGCCGCAGCAGCGGCGCATCCACAGCCGGATCGGCACTCGACATGTGCGCGGCAAACACGCGCTGCCCGAATACCCCGAGGGACTCCAACCATTGCACCGGTCGCTGTTGCCACAAGCGCTGCACGGCTTCCACCTCGCGAGCGCCCTGACAGAGGTGCAGATGCAAGCCGTTACCGAGTTCGGTCGCTGCAGCGAGGGTAGCAGCAATCGTTTCGGGCGTGTGCGTATCGCTCGCATGCATCGCCATTTGCGGCCGGATCAAACCTTCATCGACACCGTTGATTTGCCGCGCGTAAGTGATCGCGGCTTCGATCTCCGCCAAGGTGCCCGGCACCGACTCGCGCAACACCGCATCGTTGTCGCGTTGCCAAATCGGAAAGAGTCGTCCAACGCCCGGCACCATCGCCGAGGGATAAGCCCGTACCCCCCAACGCCGCGCTACGCGCACGTAGCTTTGCATCTGTCGCAAAGAGAGCGCCATATCGAGTTGCGTGGTGCACCCGGAGCGCAGCAACTCCGCCAAATTCAGTGCGGTCAGCGCATCCAGGGCCTCATCGTCCAGCGTCTCGGCAAGCTCCAACGCGCGCGCATAGGAACGACGACCTTCGAAGATGCCGCGCGTGACGGTACCGCCTGCGACGTGGGTGTGCCCCGAAATGAATCCAGGCAGTACCAGATGACGGCGTGCATCCACCCGCGGCAACATCGAGCGCAGCGCGCCGGCGTGCACGGCGGCGATCCGATCACCGTCGATGACGATCGACACATCGCGCTGCAGCGCAAAGCCCTGACCATCATGCAGCAGCGCCCAGCCGGCATCGATGATGCAGCGCCGATCAGGCAAGGCACTCGGCGGGGTGGCTGGTGATTCGCTGTGCGTCGGAGCAGAAGCGCCCAACAACGAACCGGCGAGCAGGCCCTGCAACAGGCCCCGTCGGTCCGTCGCGGGCGGCACACTCACGCCGGCGGTCGCCCAGGTGGCCAGACTAGGGCCGACTCGACACGCCGCGAACGCAGGAAGGGGAACAGCATCTGCGTGTACCACTTCTCGTGACCATGCGCGCGGTCATCCGCCAGTCCGAAGGCGGGCGGATAGCGCCGCGTGATGCGTGCCGTGCCGAAAATCACGTCCCAGAGAAACAGCAGGTTGCCGAAGTTGCCGGAGTAGTGCCCAACGCCGTCGTCCTGCGACAACGCGTGATGCGCCCAGTGCGTCGCTGGCGTGGAGATGGTGCGCTCGAGAATCCACATCACGGGTCGCAGTGCCGGGATGCGATAAAGAGGCGCATCCCAAGGCAGGCTGCAGTGCGCACCGGCGATAACGGTGAGCTTCACCATCACATAGCCGACGTAGACCCAACTGAAGCCGAGAAAACTGAACATGGCGCTCAACCACAGCCCGGGCATCATGGCGTAGTACAGCGCGTTGTTGCGATACACCACACGCACGCTCATGTACGAGGCGCTGTGATGCGCCCGATGCAGCGGCCACAGCACGCTCGTGTGCGACAGGCGATGCCAGAAGTACTGCGTCAGATCGTCGACGACGAGCAACGTAAGCACCATCGCCCACCACGGCCAGTGCGCGAGCGCGCCAGCCTGCTCCGGCATGAAGGTCTGACACAGCGCCACCGCCGCAATCGATACGCCGCCTGATACCAGCGGGAACATCATCATCACCGCTACATCGAGCCGATTGTCTTCCCGATCGGCCGCTGCGGTGAAGAACCGCCCACGCACGAGTTCCAGCAACGCGTAAAACAGCAGGATGCCGACGACCACCAGGCTTTGGAACTGTAGCGGCGTCATGTCATGGACCGGGCGGCATCCGCCGCGTCACGCGCAACTCGGCGTCCATACGACCCTCAAGGAAGTTACGCACGTCAGGGATCACGATGCCGGGGTTCTCCATGTAGACGTAGTGGCCAAAGCGAGGATACTTTTTTTTGATCGAAGGCGCTTGGGTCAACCACAGTTGGAAGACGTCGGCCTCAAGGTGTGCCACGGTGATGTTACCCATACCCCACAGGATCAGCGTGGGCGCGCGCACTTGCCCGAGCACGGTCTCGGGATCGCCGGTGCGGAAATTGCGCATGTAGATCGCCGACTCCTCGACGAGCCCCGATCGCCGATTGAGATCAAACACGCGCTCGACGATGTCGGCAGGCGGGGGCTGGCCGCCGGTGAACTGCGCGGTCAGCGACTGCTGCCAATAACTTCGCGACTTGTACTTGCCTTGCAGCCAGCGACTGAACGCTGAACCCCGCTCCCGGTTCGGATCCGTCACGGCCGTGCGCGGCATGCCCGCCGCATTGATCAGGATGAGCCGGGTCACCGCTTCGGGCTTGGCCGCCGCTTGGCGAAAGCCGACGATGGCGCCCGAGGAAGTCGACATGATCGAATAGGTACTCACGCCGAGTTTGGCGAGCAGACCGTTCATCAATTCGGTGCTGCGTTCCATCGAGTATCGACTCTGCGGATCCGGACCCGTCAGCCCCGCGAGCGGAAAATCGAAACGGATGACCCGGTGATCCCGCGCCAGATCTGCCGCAAGACCATCCCAGCTGTGCAGGCTCATGAAGGAGGCGTGCAGCATCACCACCGCAGGCCCCGTGCCCTCGTCCTTGTAGTGCATGCGCACGCCGTCGATATCGACGAACCGCGAAGTGGGTGTGACGTATCGGGATTCAAGCGTGGCGAGCGGCACCGATGGCGTCCCGAGCGCCCACGCCGTCCCGGCAGGGGTACCGAGCAGCAACGCCCACGCCGCCATCCACGCGAGTTGATTCCACCGAAACGTCATCATTGCGCACTCCCTTTGGCCACGCCTGCTTTCCCTACGAAAGCCGCGAGCTCTTGATTGAATCGTGCGGGGTGCTCAATGAAGGCCGAGTGCCCCGTCTGCTCGAATACTCGCACCGTGATGTTGGCTCGTGATGCGAGCGCCGCCGCGATTGTATCGGCGGGCAGGCTCAGATCCTGCCGACCGAGGATCATCAGTACCGGCAACTGCAAGCGCGGCGTGAGATCGGTATTGTCGAGACGCTTACCCCACATGGCATTACGCACGTAAGGCGGCATCATCACATTGGCATAGGTACCACGATCAATGGTGGCCGGTGCGGGCGGCTCCACCGACATCATTTTCATGAATGTCCGCGCGCCCTCGATAGCGAGATCAAGATCGCCGGTGAATGCCGGCGGTGGCCCCATGGGACGCGACAGCAGTCCGCCATGGCTGCCCGTCATCATCACGCCGGCCACCGCGGCCTCACCGTATTCGCGCACGTAATCCATGGCGACGAACCCGCCGAACGACCAGCCGACGAGCCATGGCCGACTCACGCCGAGTTGCTCGACGACACTGCGCACGTCGCGTGCCCAGGGCAAATGACCCGCGTAGGCCGCCTTGTCCCAAGGCTTGCCCGACGCGCCATGCCCGCGCAGATCGACGGCGATCAAGCGGTACGTGGCACGCAACGCCGCATCGTCGAGTTGCGGGTGCCAACTGAGATAGCTCTGCGTATACCCATGCAAAAAAACGATCGCGGGCCCGTGCGGGTTACCGGTCTCGACCACGTTGAGCGGCACACCATCGCTCGCCGTCACGTACCGGAAGATAAACCTTGCGGGCACCCCGGGGGCGGCAGGCTCCGCGGCCACCGACGTGAGCGGGGATAAGCCCCATAGCAACAAAGAAAAGAATACGGCACGCAACATGGTCACCTCATCGATCAAAACGCGCTGCAGCACCCTCGAGCGCAGCAATGGGGTCGGCAGCAATCTTCGGTGCCACGGTCATTAGCTGATCGCGCCACCGCTGCGGCAAATCCTCGTAACGCCTGACTTTACGACCCGTCAGTCGCGAGGTCAGATTACCCGCGCGCTCGCCCATGTTCATCCACCGTTGCCAGCCTGTGACCTCGGCGAAGAACACGGTCGCCTCGCCCACGGCCACCGCGGGGTCGGCAAGATTGGCAAGACTGCCGTGATAGACCGCGATGTCATTGACCTCGAAGGGCGTAGTGCGGCCGGGCGTAAACACGCGGGCCACCGACTCGTCGCGCTGGAATACATCGTCACCGACGATCAGCGGTGCATGCATGATGGCAGTCGCCTGCAGCGGCGTCCCCCCGATCTCGGTCGGCAGCACGCGCGAGTTGTCGGCTCGATAGCGCACCACGGTCGGCCCGACCGGCGAGAAACGAATGGGGATCGTCTCGTTGGTGTAGGGGTTTCGCCACTGACTGAGCGGCTCGCCGGTGGTCAAGTCGCAGAGGATGATCAGCTCCAACTGCGTGACGTCGAACCCGCCGTCCTCCCGGTGACGCACACGCTGCAAGGTGCCAATACTGCTTGTGTAGAGCGGCGTTAAGGTGGTCCCGACCTGCCCGATCTTTGGCCCCTGTAGCCACCAGAACAGCAGGCCATCGTCCGTTCGAAGATGCAGTTTGCGATAGAGCGTGAGCGGATCGGGCGTCGCCGGCGACGGTATCGCCGCGCGCGCGGCGCCCGCCGCCCTGGCCGACGGCGCCGTGGCCACCGCGCTCGTGGCCACCGCACTCGTGGCCACCGCGCTGAGCGCCCCGCCCACCACCTCGCGTCGATTGATACGCATCGTCATCGCCACTCCCCCTGCACATCCACCAGCACGTACGTCTGGCGTAAATTCTTTGATCGTAGCTGAACCGGCAAGCAGTCCTCGCCGCCCGCCCAGACCTCGAAATCATCCACGCCGGGCACATCGATACGGATATGTCGGGTGGCGAACTCGCCGGCCGGCACCGCGAGCGTCTTGTCGCCGAGATCGTGGATCCGCGAATAACCTTCGCCGAGACGAATCAGCGTTGGTCCCGAGGCGCCGTTAGCCTGTGTCGAGTTGGTGAAGGTCGCGAGTGCAAAGCGCTCCATCGGCCCCGTGTGCCGGCGCAAACGGGCCACGACCCAGGCATCCCCGTGCAAGGCATGGGTCCCGAAAGACTCGATATCCTCATCGAGTTCGAAGCGCTGCGACACCCGCCCGTCGCGCGAGGTGAGCCCCTCGCAGTGCGCGGTACGCGTGGTGAAGTTGAACCACGAGGTACCGAGCAGCTCGCCGTCGACCGTCAAGCGCATGAAAGCGTCCTTCGGGCGCCATTCGGCATCGACGGTCAGCACCACATCGCGCAGTAGCCGATCATCGTCCATCTCGCATTGGGCACGCAGCGTGCGCTCGCCGTTCGGCTGTACGGTGACGCTGAAGAACTCGCGGCCCATCTCACCGATGCCGTCGGTGAGATACAGCATCTTGCCGCGGTAGTTTCGATGCAACGGACCACTCACGACGGTTTACGCTCGCGCATGAAGCGAATCATGCTGGGCTCGCTCTTGCGCACTTCGGTGGGCGGCTGCAAGAACTCCGGCAGACGCTCGCGCACGATACCGAGAATGTGCGCGGGCACGTTCTCGGCACGCAGCGCACTGCCGGTCATCGCGCTGTAGAGGCAATGCCCGGGGTGCGTGCCCATCAGCATCCACGGCTGCCACGGGCGCACGTGCACCCAATGACCCGCATACTCGACGCTGTCGCGTCGCGGATCGACGAGCTCGTCGTAGCGCGCGTTGTAACTCATGCAATCGGAGACCTGGATGCGTGGTCCGCCGCTTTCGCGCTTCCAGATCGCAGGATCGAGTGGATTATTCGCCCAAAAGTGGGTGCGCTGTTCGAGCATCACGCGATCGCCGGCACGCTGCCAGGGCAACACGAAGGGTCGCTCCACCGGCGCCTCGTTCTGCACTCGATCATAGAAGCGCTCTTCTTTCACCACAGGAAGGATCCATCGATTCACGGCAGGATTGGCGATGTGGAACGGCTCAACGCGCTCGTTGAGGTAAGGATTGACCCAGCGATCGAGCACGGCGCCGGTCGCAAGATCGGTAAAAAAGCCGCACTCTTTCTGCAACAGTTGATAGCCGCCCTGTTCCGGTACCGCGCGCAGCCGCTGCGTGCTCATGCCGATGATGCCGACGAGTTCGCGCACCGCTTGCCCGGGCACCACGCCCATCAAGACACCGCTGTACCAACCGTGTTTGTAACCATCGGGCGCGAGCGTGGCCGACATCTTCGCCATCGCCTTGACATTGCCCTCCGCAGTACGCAGATCGAGCGCACCCGGTACGCTGCTCCCAGCCGCCGTGGACGCAGTGACAGCCGTGGCGGCAGCTTCAGCCAGCACCGGGGCTTGCAGCACCGCCGCGAAGCCCACGCCTTGCAAGAGACTTCGTCGATCGATCATGCGCCCTCACTCCCTTTGCCACCATCGGCCTTGAGCAAATCCGGGTGCTCGCGCTCGATGCGCGCACGCAAGGCACTCGGTACGGCGTCGCGGTCTTCAATGCGACATTTGATGCCGACGAGCCGCATGTCCTGCACGCCCGCCCGACCGCCGAGCTGCAGCCAGTCGACGAAGGTATTGAGCGTGGTGTAGTTGAACTGGCAGTCGACCCATTCGTTCGCCGGACGCTGCAGGTTGCGTCGCAGGGTCGTGAAGGTCGCCAACGAATTGGCGAAGCGCACCGGACGCGCGGGGCGATCCGCCGTTCCGGCCGTAACGCCCATACGCACATACAAGTCTTCGGTCATCGCCGCGGTTCCGGCGAGCTCGCCAAGGCGCGTGATCTCGCCATGAAAGTCGATGCCCGGGGGCAGCTCGCGGCCTGGCAAAACTCCGTTGCGACTGAAGCGCAGCGTCTGTGGTGAGCGATAGTGTTTCGGGACCACGGTCTGCCCGATGAAGGGATTGAACAGTGACGAAGCGACCTCGCCGGTCAGTGGATCGCAGTAATAACCCGCTTCATCGAGCGTCCAGAGATAACTGCCATCGGGCTGCGCCACCGCAAACGAGCGACTCAAACCCTCGATGCGCGCGAGCGGCTGCGCCACTTCGCCCTCGGGCTTGACTACCAGCACGCCGGAATACACCCAGAGCACAGGCCGACCGTCCGGGGACGTCCGCAGGCGAATGAAATCGGCAAAAGCCTCAGCCGATAGCGCCGCTTGCGCAGACGAACGGGGCGTTTTGGACGCCCCAGCTTTGGCGGTACTCGGCTCGCCGGCCTGAACCCTACCCCCCGCGATCGCAAGCACCCCAAAGCCCGTCAAGGCCTCACGTCTGGACCATGCATTGGCTTCGCTCATCCGACCCCCTTGAGCAACAGGAGGACAGGGTAACGTCGCAAGGGACAACACGCATCGGCTTGCGTTATGTTCAGCGCTCATTTTTCGAGGGGGTTCACATGTCGGACATGGGTATTTCGCGTCGCTCGATGCTCGGCGCTTCAGTGGCCATCGGCGGATCAATGGCCGCCTCGATGCTCTCACCGGCCGTGGGCGCCACACCCGGTGGCGTGTCGGCCCTGCAACTCGAAGACCCCAAAGCACGCGCGCGCCTGCTCGCCAAGTTGAAGGGCTCGATTGCCGAGGAAACGGTCTACACCTTCACCCGCCTGCACCTGTATCTCTGGCTCAACGACGGCAACCTGAAGCCCATGCTAACCATGCAGAACTTGGCTGCAGGTTCCTGGTCACCGCTGCCTAACGGCAACTACAAGTGCCTTGTACGCGAGGTGGGTGCCTACACCGCCTTCGACACCGACGAGCTCGTCGATCACTGGGTCAATCCGGTGACCGGCGAAAAGCGTGAGATCTGGCAATTCGTCGGCGGTCCGCTGTCGGTGGAGATCGGGCCTGAGGGCATCGTCACCGGCCCCGAGGCGACTCTCAAACCCAAAGAAATGCGCATCGACGTGATCGCCGGCAAAGTGCTCGTGCCCAACCAGTCGTCGTTTTCCTTTCCCAATCCCTTCAGGGAAGACAAATGGCCGAAGGAAGCGGGCGGTCCGACGTTCTACTGGGACTCGCACTACTTTTTTGCTGCCGACGTGCGCGACATCCAGGACTCGAGCAAATCGAGCGCCCTATCGACAGTACAGTTCCAGAACCTGGTCAGCTGTCACCCGTGGCTAGGCATGGGTAAGACACCCGGGCGCACCTGGGGCAAAGGTCTCGGCACGAAGCTGCGCAGCCTCGATGATCTGCCGCGCGGCGCGCGCCTTGCCCTCGAGAAGAAGACACCAGAAATCTTTGACTTGAAGTCCTGGACCAAGCCGCGCATCGACTTCGCCGAATACATGAGCAAATACGGGCCGGGCCAGCCCATCATGGGTCGCTGAGTTCGAAGAATTCGAGCACAGCGCCCTCGGGCGAGCTCACCGCCAGCCATCGGACGCGGCCATACGGCGGCAATTGCCGCTCGGTTGGCTCCCGTAGCAGCGGCCATTGTGCGGCACGCAAACGCTCCTCGATGGCCGCGAGTCGGCTCACGGGAAAGCGCAGCGCCGTGAGGCCCAGCGTCGGTGCCGAATCGGTTGGCAACGCGCGACCCTCAATGCCATTGAAGCGCACCACTTCGATCTGCGTAGGGCCGCTCTTGACTGGGGCCAGGATCATGTAGTCGAGTGAGACCTCGCCTGCGAGATTGGCCGGCATACCGAAATTATTGACGACGCCGGGCGCGCCCCGATAACGCCCTTCAGACAGCACTTCGAATTTCAACACATCGACATAGAAGCGTCGCGCCGCAATCGGATCGCGCACGATCTGCATGGCGTTGAACGGGCGGCGTAGCCCGCGCAAATCAGCGGCATCCGGCAAACGCGGGGCGCGTCGCTCATAGATCGACACGTTGACGCCCTCGGGGCCGCGCAAGATCACATTCGCGAGCCGCACGCCGCCGAAATCCAACTCTACCGGGGCATTCCACGCGCCCCAGCCGAGCGCTTCGGCCGCGCGCCAGCGACCCTCGGCATCATTGGAGCGCGTCATCACACTGAAATGCCCGCCCGTGTCCCAGGGCTGGGCGGAAGCGCGCGGCGCTGTGACTGGAGAACCCGCAGTCGACACGCCGGCCTCGATCACTCGCAGCACACCGGGCTGCCCCGAGGCATCACCCACTCGCCATTCGCGCGGCTCGCCGGAGGTCGTCCTTGGCAAGGCTTCGATGTGCCAACCGGCGACCTGCTCCGCCAGCTGCAGCACAGCGCCAGGCTGCCGCACCGTGAAAACTGCCTCGAGCCACCCCCGATCGAGCGCCTCCGCATAACCGGCAGCGACCGTGGCCCGCGGCGCCGAAGACGACGGCTCCGCCGCCACGATCAGGGTGGTCCCGTAAGTGGCGAGCAGCAGCGCCAGGTTGAAGATGCGATACGTCATAGATTGCAAAGTGTACGACCTTTGCCGAGCACCGCGTCTTCCGGGCATCATGCCGCGCGTGAACCTGCCCAATGCCCTGTCGGTATTTCGCTTCTTCGGCTCGCCGCTATTGCTCGTCTTCGACACGCAGACGCACCAAACGGCGGTGCTGGGATGGTTTGCGCTGCTCGGTCTCAGCGACTTTCTCGATGGCTGGTTGGCGCGTCGCTGGCAACAGACCAGCGAGCGCGGCGCCATGCTCGATGGCATCGCCGATCTCGTGTTCTATCCCTGCGCGGCGTTGCTGTTGTATCAGTGGTTTCCCGCGGTGGTGCTCGGCAATCTGGCCTTCATCGCGCTGGCGCTCAGCCTGCTTGGCGTGATGCTCGCGGTGTCGTGGTTCAAATGCGGTCGACTCATCTTGCTGCACACCCATCTCAACCGCACCGCTGCCGTCGGCGTGGTGGTCGTGGTGTTCGCCTCATTGGTGATCGACACTCAGTGGCTGCTGCGCGCTACCGCCCTGCTCTATACGCTCGGCTTTATCGAGGGCATCGCGATTTTCCTGCGCTACGGCGCGGTCCCCGCCGATACGCGGAGTGTCTTTGCGCTCAACGAAAATCCGTCGCCGAGTGGCGTTCGCGCACCTGCAACTCCTCAGGCCCCCAACTCCGATTGACCCGCTGCCCGCGCTGCACCGCCGGGCGCTCGCGCAACTCGTTCGCCCAGCGCACGACGTGGCGATAGCTCGCTACTTCGAGAAACTCGGCCGCGCTGTAGAGGTTGTTGAGCACGAGCCCGCCGTGCCACGGGAAAATGGCCATATCGGCGATGCTGTACGCCGCGCCCGCCACGTAGCGACGATTCGCCAGATTGCGATCGTGCACATCGAGTTGGCGCTTGACCTCGAGCGCGAACCGATCAATCGGGTACTCCCACTTCTGCGGCGCGTAGGCGTAGAAATGTCCGAAACCGCCGCCCAGATACGGCGTGCTGCCCATCTGCCAAAACAGCCACGAGAGACACTCGGCACGCGCCGCAGTGTCTTTTGGGAGAAAAGCGGAAAACTTTTCGGCGAGATAGACGAGGATCGAACCGGACTCGAACACTCGCGTGGCGGGGGAGGTGCTCACATCGAGTAGCGCCGGGATCTTGGAGTTCGGGTTGATCGCGACGAACTCGCTACCGAATTGATCACCCTCGCCGATATTGATGAGCCAGGCGTCGTACTCGGCGCCTGCGTGCCCTGCCTCGAGGAGCTCCTCGAGCATCACCGTCACTTTGACTCCGTTGGGCGTCCCCAGCGAATACAGCTGCAGCGGATGGCGACCGCGCGGCAGTTCCTTGTCGTGGGTGGCGCCAGCGGTCGGCCGGTTGATATTGGCGAACTTGCCGCCGTTGCTGCGATTCCATACCCAAACTTTGGGTGGCGTGTAGTCGGTACTCATGGGCTCAAGATCTCCGTCAGCGCGATAGATGATGTTACCAAGCAAATGGTCAATAATCGGCCGATGTCAGACACCCTCGCGATCCATCATCGGACCTGTCATCTGTGCGAAGCGATGTGCGGGGTGGAAATCCGCCATCGCGGTCGCGAGATCGTATCGATCCGCGGCGATGAAGCGGACCCATTCAGCCGCGGTCACATCTGCCCGAAAGCGTTGGCGCTGAAGGACGTACACGAGGATCCCGACCGACTGCGACGACCCGTGCGTCGTGAGGGCGACACCTGGCGTGAGATATCGTGGGACGAAGCCATTGACGAAGCCGCGAAGCGGCTGCTCGCCATCCAGCGCGAGCACGGCTCCGAAGCCGTGGCCAGTTACTTCGGTAACCCGCAGGTGCACAGCTACGGCGGCTTGATGGGTGGCGCGCGACTGCTGCGGGCCTTGCGCAGTCGCAATCGCTACTCGGCCACGTCGGTCGATCAGTTGCCGCATCACCTGGTGTCCTGGTTGATGTACGGCCACCAGCTGATGATTCCGATCCCCGATCTCGATCGCACACAATTCTTGCTGGTGCTCGGCGCCACTCCCGTGGTCTCGAATGGCAGTTTGATGACGGCACCGGACGTTGCGCGACGACTGAAGGCGTTGCGCGCACGGGGCGGCAGACTGGTGGTCGTCGATCCGCGGCGCTCGGAAACGGCAGATCTGGCTGACACCCACGTATTCGTCACGCCGGGTACCGACGCGCTGCTACTGCTCGCCTTGCTGCAGGTGATCTTTGCTGAAGGTCTCGCGGCCCCGGGTCGGCTTGCCGACTCACTCGAGGGTCTCGACGAGCTGCGTAGCCTCTGCGCGGAATGGCCGCCCGAGCGCGTGGCAGAGCCCACGGGTATCGATGCCGCGATCATCCGTCAGCTCGCGCGCGACTTCGCAGCCTCGCCGGCGGCCGTTTGCTACGGTCGGATGGGCGTGTCGACGCAAGCGTTCGGGGCGCTGGCGCAGTGGCTGATCCAAGCGCTCAACATCGTCACGGGCAATCTTGATCGCGAAGGCGGAGCCCTGTTCACCTCCCCGGCGCTCGATACGCGGCGCAGCGGCGTAGGTTTTGGCACAGCGGGATCCTTCGGTAAACGCCGCACCCGCGTTCGCGGCCTTCCGGAATTCAGCGGCGAGTACCCGGTGGCCGCGCTGGCCGAAGAAATCCTCACCGCAGGCCCAGGTCAAATCCGTGGCCTCGTGACCGCAGCGGGTAATCCCGTGCTCTCGACGCCGAACGGCAAGCAGTTAGACACAGCGTTGCCGCAACTCGATTTCATGCTGTCGATCGACCTCTACATCAATGAAACCACGCGCCATGCGCATCTGATTCTGCCGCCCACTTTTGCGCTCGAGCGGGACCATTTCGATCTCGTGTTCCACCTGCTCGCGATCCGCAACACGGTCAAATACTGCGAGCCGTTGTTTCCACGGCAAGCAGACCAACGCCACGACTGGGAGATCTGCGAGGCACTCGCCTCCCGACTCGAATCCCTCGATCCGGCGCGCCGGCCTCCCGCACTCACGCGTCTGGCGACGCGATGGCTCACACCGAAACGTACCATCGCCCTCGGCATACGTAGCGGCGAGCGCGGCGCAGGCTGGAACCCGCTCTCTGGTGGGCTCACGCTCAGCCGCATCGCCCGCGAACCGCACGGCATCGATCTGGGGCCGCTGCAGCCATCATTGCCGCAGCGACTCTGGACCCAAGACAAGCGCGTCCATCTCGTCCCCACTCTGCTGCGCGAAGATCTACACCGACTCGTCGCGACGTTCACGCCCGTACCCGCTGAGGCGGAGCAGGCGGCCGATCGCATGCGCCTCATCGGTCGGCGCGATCTGCGTACCAATAACTCCTGGCTGCACAACAGCCAGCGCATGGTCAAAGGTCCGCAGCGCTGTACGCTGCAAATGCATCCCGACGATGCTGCAACTCGTGCCTTACCGGATGGTGACATCGCGCTCGTGCGCTCGCGTACGGGCAGCGTGCGGGTGCCTGTCGAAGTGACCGACGCCTTGATGCCCGGCGTCGTCAGCCTGCCGCATGGCTGGGGGCATGGGCTACCGGGCGTGCAACTGCACATCGCCCGCGCGCACGCAGGCGTAAGCGCCAACGATCTGACCGACGAGCGCTATATCGACGAGCTCAGTGGCAATGCCGCATTGAACGGCGTAGATGTGTGGGTCAGCGCCGAAACGGCTTGACGTCGTCCCCAAAGAAAAAGGGCGGAGCACCGAGTGCTCCGCCCCTTTGATCTCAAGCGATCAGATCGCGATCAGAACTGATAGCGAACCGTCAGACCGTAGGTGGCCTTCTCGCCGTAGGAGGCGGTGTAACCGACACCCGAGACGATGAAGAACGAGTTGGCCACGTACTCTTCGTTGAAGATGTTCTTGCCCCACAAATCCGCCGACCACTTGTCCTTCGACAAGCCGACGCGGGCGTTGACCAGCGTACGCGGCGGAATCTGCGCGAGGTTCATCTCCTCGGCCTGCAGTTCGGACTGGTAGGTCACATCGCCACGAGCGTAGAACGCCCTGCCGTTGCCGAACGTGGAAGCCCACGCGGCACCGGCGATCAGCTGCGTCTTCGGCGTACGCGGCAGCGTCTTGCCACCGATCGCAGCGGCGATCGGGCAGGTCGTGCCGTTGCAACGATTGACGGGGTTGCGGAAGCGGAACGAAGTGGTGCCGTCCTGGTAGGTCGGATCCGCGAACGAGGCGCCGAAGTTGACCGAGCAGTTCTCGGTGACTGCGAACAGCGTCTCGAGCTCGAGACCGCGCGAGCGCGCATTGCCCAGGTTGCGGTAGATCACCGGCACGTTGGTAATGTTCACCGGCGCATTCGAGGGCAACGCCTGGATCTGCATGTCGCTCCACTCGACGTTGTACAACGCCACGTTCAGCAGCATGCGGCCATCGAGCAACGTGTTCTTCGAACCGATCTCGTAGGTCCAGTTGCTCTCCGGACCGAAGGCCTGCTCCGGCACCGGGATCGTCACCGTACCTGCGGTCACGCCGTTGAAGCCACCGGTCTTCACGCCCTTGCCCGCGGAGGCGTAAAGCATGCTGTTATCCGAGAGCTTGTAGTCGGCCGTGAAGCGCGGAATGGTGTCGGTGAACTCGTCGCTCAAGGTAACCTTGGCGCGAATGTCGACCACTGACTTCTCTTCCTTGCTGTAGCGCAGCTCAGCGCCGAGCGTCAGCTGATCGGTCACGGCGTAGGAGATCGCGCCGAACACCGCCGAAGTCTTGCCGAGGTTCTGCTTGTCGGTCAGACCAAACGGGAAGCCTGTCATGTCGAGGAAGCCCGAGGTCGGATCGTTCGGCAGGAAATTCCCGACGAGGATCGAGGTAAGGTAGAAGCGGTAGACGTCGTCGAACTCCGAGCGGTACGCGCCGAGGGTGGCCTTGAGGGCGCCGCCTTCCGGAGCGTAGTCGAGGCGCAGTTCATGGCTCTCGAAGTCGTTGGTGCTACCTTCTTTCTGCAGCGAGTTGTACGGACCCGGACGGAAGGCGCCCGTGGCGAGCGCACCCAAATCCGGACCAATGGTCGGCGAGACCGGGTTGTTGGAAGGCGAACTGATTTCCTGACCCGCCGACTTCACCTTGCCGTACTGGTAGACCACCGACATGGCGTCGTTGATGTCTACGGTGATGTCGCCGCGGTAGAAATCCGTCTCGTTGACGAAGCCCGGCGTCGGGATGGCGAGAACGTTGAGACCCTTCGGACGGGTCGAGGCCGCCGTCTGGTAGGTCTGGGGCGAGAACGTCAACTCACCGCAGATGAGCCTCGGACGCGTCGAGGTGCCGACGTTGGAGCCGCAGTTACCCGTGTTCTGCACATCACCCGTGTTGATGGCCCAGCCCGCGCGGTTGCCGATCTCGCGCTGGACGTTCATGTACGACAGCTCAACCTTGACCGCATCGGTCGGGGTGATCACCGCCAGCAAGCTGTAGGTGTCGCCATCGCGATTACCCGTGAGCGCCTGATCACCGCTCAAGCCAGGCAGCTGGTTGCGCCAGGTGCCATCGAACTCGCTGTGACCATAGAACGCGCGCACACCGAGCTTGCCCTCGATCAGCGGGCCACCCACGGCCAGCTTGTAATCGAGGCGACCGTCGGAGCCAGCGGTGACTTCGGCATCGCCCGCGAATTCCTCGCCCGGACGATTGAGAACGTAGTTGATGGCACCCGCGAAAGCGTTCTGACCGTAGAGTGCGCTCTGCGGACCTTTGACGACTTCGACTCGCGATACGTCAGCGAGGCTGATGTCCACCGCGTAGTTACGCTGGATGTACACACCATCGACGAACGTCGCGACGTTCTGCACTTCGGAGGAAACGTTGATCTGGGTCAGACCGCGCATGACGGGCGCTGCCGAGAAGCTCGACGAGTAGTCTTCGAAGGCGAGACCCGGGGTGCTGAGCGCGAGATCTTCGAGCTCGACGATACCGCGCTTGGTGAGCTGCTCGGACGAGAACGCGGTGATCGCCACCGGTACATCCTGCAAAGACTCTTCGCGCTTACGTGCCGTGACCACGATCTCAGCCAGCTCTGCCGCTGAGGCCTGCGCAAACACCGGCTGCGCGCCACCGATGGCCGTGCCGACTGCAGCCGCCGACAACAATGCCAGCCGCAACGACTTGCCTGATGAACTTCCGTTTTCCATTGACACCCCTCCGGATAAAACGAACTTCGAAACTGACTTCAAGGACACTGATGTCCCCGTGCGCTGCCGATTATCGCGACCGTTGACGGGTCACTCATGCGTTAAGCGCAGCGAGGCATACAAGCGACGCATAGCGACATATCCGCAACAGTCTTTGTCAGGTGCGTCGCCGACACGGCGTTAGAATCGGTTGCCACACCTCGCTGGAGGCAACGTTGATGCGAACGATGGAAGGCCAGATCGTCGCCGTACTGGGCGGCTCGAGCGGCATGGGTCGACAGAGCGCGCGACATCTCGCGGCTTTGGGCGCAACGGTCGTCATCGGTGCGCGTCGCATCGAGCTCTGCGAGGAACTCGTGGAGACGATCCGCAGTGAGGGGGGGCAGGCATCGGCCATCAGCCTCGATGCAACGCAGCCCGACAGCGTCGAGCAGTTTTTCGGGCTGTTGCATTCGCGCCACGGCCGCCTCGATGCGGCGTTCAACAACGTCGGGCGGACGCTGGGCCATTCGCCGACGATCGACACGCCGCTAGAACGATTTGAGCAGACCATGGCCTTCAATCTGCGATCCACCTTCCTCTGCATGCAGCAGGAATTGCGCCTGATGAGCGCGGCCGGTCGCGGCAGCATCGTCAACAACAGCTCCATCGGTGGCACGCGGGGTTTTGCGGGCCTGCAGGACTACTGCGCGGCGAAGTGGGGTGTCATCGGACTCACCAAGGCCGCCGCCCTCGAGGTCGCTGCACAGGGCATCCGCGTCAACGTCATCGCGCCGGGTCTTGTGGCCACCGAACGCTTCGAACTCATCCGCTCACAACAGAGCGCACTGCTCGAGTCACGTATCAAAGAAATTCCCATGGCGCGGCCCGCGCACATGCAGGAAGTGGCCGAGACAGTTGCCTGGTTACTGGGGACTAACTGCGGATTTTTAACGGGCGCCGTCATTCCCCTCGATGGCGGTGAATGCGCGGCCTGAAGGAGAGAATTCCATGAACCCGATCCACGACTGCGAGCGAGCCTTCGTCCGCCTCGATGAAGGTCTGATGCATTACCGTCACGCCGCGGGCGATCGAGGCATGACCGAGCCCGTGTGGATGATGCACGCCTCGCCCGCCTCCTCGCGCAGCGTCGAGCCACTCGCCTGTCGGATTGCGCAGCTCGGCGGCGGCCGGGTGATCGCGCCTGATACGCCAGGCAATGGTGATTCCGCGGCGCTGCGCCTCCCACAGCCGGAACTCGCCGACTATGCCGATGCCTTCGTACGCATGCTCGATGCGCTGCACCTCGATCGGGTCAATCTTTACGGGTTTCACACCGGGGCCCACATCGCCATTGAAATGGCGATTCGTCACCCGACACGCATCCGGCGCGTCGCTCTCGATGGCCTGCTGTGGCTCGAGGAGCAAGAACGGGAAGAGTTTCTGGCGCACTACGCGCCACCGCTGATCGCCGACGCCTGGGGGACGCAGGTGTTTCAGGCCCTACAGTTCATCCGCGACCAAGCCTGGTTCTTTCCGCACTTCAAACGCGATCCCGCACACAATCTCGGCAGTGGCGCCATGCCGCCCGAGTTGCTGCACGGCCTCACCGTCGATCTGCTGAAAGCGGCACCGACCTATCACCTCGCGTATCGAGCGGTGTTTCGTCATCGTCTTGAGGAGCGCTTGCCTGAGCTGCCTCACCCAACGCTGCTGATGGCCGATGAGGGAGACCCCACTCGAACCACCGTACAACGCGCGGCTGCTCTCGTGCCCCGCAGCACGCTGCACGTAGGGGGTGAAGGCTGGTCGCCCGAGGGTGCGGGCGCCAAAGCACAGCGTCTCGTCGATTTCTTTGCCTCGCCGGAGATACGCTGATGCAACGACTGCTGACACCAGTGACCCGCATGGTTTGTGCGGCCCTGACAATGGGCGCGCTGACCGCAGCTGCGGCGCCCTACTCCGCAGAGGACGAAGCGCTGTATCGGGAGCGCTTCCAAAAGTTGCAGGACTCATTCGTCACGGGCTTGGGTCTCGAGGAGTATGACCCGCTCGAACCCGTGCCGGGCGATGCCGGGTATCGACCCCTGCCCATCAAACCGGCGCAGTCACGCAGCATCGACGACACCGCCCTGAATCAGGCTCACGATTACGCCGCGCGTAACCGCTCAACGAGCCTGCTGATCTGGCGCGGCGAGGGGCTCGAGCACGAGAGCCACTTTGGCAGCACCACCGCCGAACAACTGCAGGCCTCCCGCTCACTGGCCAAACCAATGACCGCCATTGCTGTCGGCCGGGTCATCGCGCTCGGCAAGATCCGCTCGCTCGATCAGCCCGTAGCCGACTTCATCACTGAGTGGCGAGGTCTGCCGCGCAAATCCACGCTACGGGTGCGCCATTTGCTCGACATGCGCTCGGGGATGCTGCCGCAGTCGCCGGAGACCAACATCGAGCACATTCTTAATCGCGCGTATCTGCACCCGCGCCATGACGACATCCTGCTCAAAGAATATCCCTTCGTCGATGAACCCGGCAGCCGCTACGAGTACAGCAATGCCACCTCGGAACTCGTGGCGCTGCTGATAGAACGCGCGACGGGGATGCGGTATGCGCAGTTTCTCTCGCAGCAGGTGCTGCAGCCCATCGGCGCGAGCGGCGGCACGATCTGGGTGAACCGCCCCGGCGGTCTCGCGCATTCGGGTTGCTGTTTGATGCTCACCGCAGAGAGTTGGATCAGGCTCGGCGTGCTGCTGATGAATGACGGCCACTGGCAAGGTCGACGGCTGCTGCCGCGGGGTTACGTACGCGAAATGACGCGTGGTACTGCCGAGAACCCGTACTACGGACTCGGCGTCTACGTGGCCGGGGAGTACACCCGACGCCGCGGTTTCCTCAATCCAGCGCGCGAACCCGACGCACGACGCGTCCTGCATGGCGAGCCGTATCTCGCTCGTGACCTTTACCTGTTCGATGGCAACTCGAACCAGGTGCTCTACATTGTGCCCTCAGCACGCCTCGTGGTACTGCGGCTCGGGGCGCAACCGCCACGCTCGCCAAACGCGGAATGGGACAACGCCGGGTTGCCGAACACGCTGCTGCGCGGCATCACGTATCGGGCGGGCGAAGAACGCCCCGTGCCGCAACCGGCGCCGTAGCGCCCACCGTCTCGCCTGCGCCGCTCAGGCCTCCGGCGTCGCCTTGACGGTCTCGCGAGCGAACGCCCCGAACAGTCGCTGCACAAAGGCGTCGCGTTCGGCGTGCACGGTGGCGGCCTCCTCGGCGCTCGGGGTGTACTGCTCGATGAGTTCCGCGGTCACCACGCCCTTCTCTGCGAGGATCTTCTCGATGATGCGCATACGCTCGCGCTGCACCCACAACTCCGCGCCGAGCTCCATCGTGACGGCGATGAGATTATCGATGGCCGGGTTGTCGAAGAACGCGGGCTCGGGGGCAGGTTGCATGTCGAAACTCCTCGATATCGAAAGCGCTCACGGGCGCGCGAGCTCAGGATAACTGGATCGAGCCGCCGATGCCGCGTAACTCGGCTTGCTTGAGCGCGCGCCAGCCTGCCGCGAGATCCTGGGTGGTCACGCCGAGCGACTTGTAGATCGTCAGCTCATCGACGGTTTGGCGACCCGCTACCGTTCCGCCCAGCACTTCGCCGATCTCACCGCGGATATGCGTCGCATCAATGACGCCGCGTTGCATGGCTCCAAGCAACTCCCCGGCAGCCGCCAGCGCTGCATCGCGGTAATCAACGAAAAACCGCCCAAGGCGCACGGTCTCGTCATCCACCTCAGCCGTGCTCGCGATCGCTGAGCCGACGAGATTCAAATGCAGCCCAGCCGGTAACCACTCGCCCCGGACGAACGGCGCCTTGGCGGAAGTCACGGTGCAGGCCACATCGGCTCGTGCGAGTGCCTGCGGCAACTCCGCAGCCACCTGCAATTGCGGCACGGCGCCCGCACGCTCGCGCGGCAGCTGCGCAGCAAGGCGCTCGATCAACTGCTCGGCCCGAGACGCGGTTCGACCCCATACGACCAGCTCCTCGAAGGGGCGCACGTGCAGCAGCGCTCGGGCGTGATACCACGCCTCCTCGCCTGTACCGATGATCAGCAGACGTTTCGCATCCGCTCGCGCCAGCACATCAGTGGCGAGTGCCGTCATCGATGCCGTGCGGATCGCCGTCAGCGTCCCGCCCTCGAGCAGTGCCAACGGCAAACCGGTATCCGCATCAAACAACATCACTGCCCCGACATGCGAGCCATGCGGATCGCCCGCCGGCCGCTCGAACTTCGAGACAATCTTGACGCCGAAACACTCGCCTTCGCCGCTGTCGGCCGCGCCAATGTACCCGGGCATCAGTCCGAGTTTTCCGGCACGGCCGGGCACAGGCATGAACTGTCGCAACGGCAGGCTGCAACGCCGTGCAGAGGTCGCCATCATGGCGCGACGCATCTCGGCGATGCAGACCTCGAAACCCAATACCTGCTCGAGATCGTTGCGGGTGAGCACGCGCATGGCTTCAACCACGCGGCGGCACGAACCGCATACGCTGCTGCACTTCGGCCACGTTATCGGGACGCGGGAACGGCTCAGGCATCGCCTCGCCGGGCTGGCGAGCTCGACCTATCGCGTTGAACCAGTCCTCGAGGCCCGGTGGCATGAACACCCAAAAAAGCTTCATGTCCACTTCGCCCGTGTTGTCGATGCGGTGGCGCGCGTAACGACCGAACAGCACGGCAGAACCGGGCTCGAGCGGCGTGGTCTCGCCTTCGATGGTGACGGTACCCGTACCCTCGTACACGAAGACCAATTCATGATTTTGTTGGTGTCCATGCTCGCGGATGTGGCAGCCGGGCGGAAGCAGCTGGATCCCCGAGGAGAACGTATCGTAGGGCGTGTTATGCGGTGAGAACTTCACCGTCACATAACCGCGCGAAGGCAACGGCTGCCAGAGCGACTGCCCGTCTTCGGGCCCGCTGATCACTGCGCTCGGTTGACGGAAATCCTCGGCTGACATGCCTGCCCCTCCCGACTCTGTTGCTCGAGCAAAAACTCGAGTACTGCCGCGTTGTAGGCCGCGGTCACCGTGTGCGGACAGAAATGTCCGCCTTCATTGAGCAGGGAGAGTCGCGCACCGGGGATACGCTGCGCAAGTTCCTCGGACAGCCCCGGCGGAGTGAGCTGATCGTCCTTGGCGCCGATGACGAACGTCGGTGTGTCAATCTCCTGCAAACGGTGCCGCAAATCGTGTCGCATCACGGCGTTGAGTCGACCGAGTTCGATTTCGAGCCCCGGGAATTCAGCGAGCCGGGTGCGGAAATACTCTTGCGTACTGCCGAAGCGCTGCTGCAGGTACCACGCCGGGGTGGCCAGCAGCGTACCCACCATCAGGTAGTTGAGCGGCCCCGAGTTGATGAGGATGTCGCGTCGGGTGTGGAAGGTCTGCACGAACAGCGGCGTCGGACCACCCCAGGTTGCACTCAGCACGAGCGAGCGAATGCGCTGCGGCGCATGCAGGGCAATATGTTGACCGATGGCGCCGCCCGTGGAGTGCCCGACGAGGTGGGCGCGATCGATGCCGAGCGCATCCATGAGCTGCAGCAGATCGCCCGCCATATCGCCCACATTGGAGATGATCGGCCCCGGACCCGAGCGACCGACTCCCCGATGATCGTGCAGGATTACGCGGAAATACTTTGCGAACTCCGGTACCTGCTGCATCCAGAACCGACCACTGCCGCCAAGGCCCGCCACCAGCAGCAAGGGCTCGCCCTCACCGTATTCCTCGACGTACAACTCGGCATGGCCCACGGACACGCGCCGCCCCACGGGCTCGCTGCTGACTAGCGGATTGAGAGGCTGTGCGTTCACCTGAGCGATTGTCGCGACTCCGCCGGCGCACCGGCCAATGCTTTATGGCCCCGCAGCCATGCACCTGCCTTATGGCACCTCACGCCGATTCGATTGTCGTGCCCGGGCCAGCGGTTGTTGAATGGCACCTGAGATTCACTCCACAGGTTCTGTCATGGCACTCAATCGTAGCCCGCAAAATCCGATCACTCAGGAAGACATCGACACCTATGAACGCGACGGGTGCGTGCTGCTGCGCGGCGTGTGCAATCAGGACTGGATCGATACGCTACTGCCGATCGCCACGCGCATCGCCGCCAACAAGGAAGACTTCGGCCTGCTGCCGACCTATCCCGGGCGATACATGGCCCGGACGATTCCGGAGTTTCGCGAACTCGCTTTCAACGGACCGATGGCCGAAGCCGCCTGCCGGGTCATGAAGTCCAAAGAAGCGCACTTTTTCTTCGATGAAATGTTCGCCAAGGCACCGCGCTCGGCCGAAAAGACCATCTGGCACACCGACCGTATGGGCTGGCCAGTCAGCGGCAAGATGGTGCCATCGCTGTGGATGCCGCTCACGCCGATCACCAAAGCCAACTCGCTCGAATGTCTGGCGGGTTCGCACGTGCAGGATGTGCGCTATTGGCTGTTCTCACCGAACGCCCGCAAGATGATCAAACCGCCCGACCGCGTGCCGCATCCAAACCCCGAGCCGCTACGCGACGATCCCTCGGCGCGTTTCCTCACCTGGGACATGCAGCCGGGCGTTCTGCTGGTCGTGCACCCCTGGACGCTGCACTATTCCGGCGGCAACCCGGAGGACATCTGGCGTATCGCCGTCTCGGTGCGCGTCTTCGGCGATGACATCCGCTGGGATCCGCGGCCGGACTGCGTCAACTTGGCCGGCATCAGCTTCGACGAGATGGTCGCCGGCGAACGGCCGATGGGTCCGCTTTGCCCGCTGGTCTGGTCTGAGGACGGGCGACGCGACGGGGATGCCGAGTACCCGCGTGGTTTTGCGACCCGCTGGGCCCGCGAGCGCAAGAGCGACATCAATGAGTATGATGTCTTCGCCAAGAGCCTCGAGGCTGCCAGACAGGAAGCGAAACAGGCATGAACCGCGGAACGATCGGGCTGCTGCCCCGCACGCCCACGCTCGAAGACGAGAGTTATCTCGCGTTCATGGAAAGCCTGCGTAACCACAACATCCGCGCCATGTTTCCACGCATCATGGGCTTTGCGGAGGCGCCCGATGCAGAGCATCGGCCTTACACGAGACTGTGGAAGCGGCTGATGCGCAGCCAACAGCAGCAAACCTGGCAGAAGATCCAAGACAGCTTTGCGCAACGACGGGCTCATTACGAAGCCGAACTCGATGCGGCCGAACGTCGCTGCCCCGATCGCCTGCACTACGATCCGAACTTTGAGGTGCCGAAATACGCGACGCTCGACATCCACCTGCAGCCGGGAGGCTACTGCGGCGACTCACTCGCCGGGTATGTGTTTCACCACGGCACCAAAGTCTTTTATCAAGGCGATAACGACCAGGACGAACTGCATCAACAAGTGGTCGAGATGGTCGCGGCACCCGAAGACGGCACGGTCCACCGAGTGCTGGATCTCGGCTGCTCGATCGGACAGTGCACCACCGCTCTCAAGCAAAGATTTACGCAGGCGGAAGTCTGCGGGCTCGATGTCGGCTTGCCGCTGCTGCGCTACGCCCACAAGCGCGCCACGGACCTCGGCATCGATGTGCATTTTCAGCAAGGTCTCGCCGAGGACACTCGATTGCCCTCCGGCCAGTACGACGTGATCCTCGCCTACATTCTGTTCCACGAGGTTCCCGAGCGGCTGTTTACGCAGATCCTCGGCGAAGTCCACCGCCTGCTGCGCCTGGGCGGTCGTTTCACGGTAATCGATGCGCCGAACAACCGTTATCTGCCCGCGGCGAACAAACTTTGGTTGAAGTTTGATGCGTTGTACAACTGCGAGCCGTATTCACCCGCCTTCGTGGCGAGTGATTTTGCTCAGTTGATGACGGACGCAGGCTTGCGCGTCACGCACAGCGGACCCACGCCGACCTTTCTGCACTGCACCACTGCAGTCAAGGACTGACGCCTCGCATGACAGCGGCGACCGAAGCCCTGGCGGGCTTTCGCGCAGCGATCGGCGCGGACCGCGTCATCACCGATACAGCAAGCTGCGCGCTCTACTCGCAGGATGTCTATCGCAGCGGCACGCCCGCCCTCGCCGTGCTGCAGCCTCAGGACCGGTCCGACGTGATCGCCATCGTGCGTGCCGCACGTGTGTCGCGCACCGCCCTGCACGTACGGGGCGGTGGCATGTCCTATACCGATGCCTACCTGCCGAGCCACGGGCACTCGGCCATCGTTGATCTGACGGCCCTCAAACGTATCCGTGCACTCTCCACGCTGGATCTGACCGTCACGGCGGAGAGCGGCTGCACCTGGGCCGAACTCGATGCGGCGCTCGCGCCGCATGGTTTGCGGGCGAAGTTCTGGGGGCCGATGTCGGGCGCCCGAGCAACGCTCGGTGGTGGCATGTCGCAGGGGGCCGCCACCTTCGGTTCCGCGCGATACGGCACCTCGGCCTCCGCTGCGCTCGGCTTTGAAGTCGTGCTCGGTACGGGCGAAACGCTCGACACCGCGCGGCTCGGCCACAGCGAGCGCGAAGCGTTTTTCCGTCCGTATGGCCCGGACCTCACAGGGTTGTTCACCGGTGACGCGGGGGCTCTCGGCATCAAAACAGCGGTAACCCTGCAGCTTGAACCGCGACCGGCTGTGCGCGACAGCGTGTCGTTCGCCTTCGACAGCTTTGAGGCGCTCGCCACAACGGTAGCAGCGGTAGGACGGCGCGGTCTCGCCACCGAAATGTTTGGCCTTGAGACCTCGCTCGCGCGCTTGGCGGCAGGAGAGGCCGCGCTCACACAGGATCTTGGCATGCTGTGGCAAGTGGTTCGGGCGCAGCACGGCGTGGGCGCCGCGCTGAAGCAACTGCTGCGCATGGCACGCGGCGGACGACGATTTTTGGCAGGGTCGACCTACATCGGCCATTTTCTCTGCGAGGCGAACGACTCGCGCCGTTTAGCGCTCGATCTGCAGGAGCTGCGAACGATGGCCGCCGAGCATGGGCGCGAAGTCGCCAATAGCATGGCGGCCGTCGTCCAGGCGCAGCCCTTCCCCGCTCCGATGGTCGTCGGTCCCGCAGGTCGTCGGTTGCTGCCGCTGCATGTGATCCTGCCGCACTCGGCTGCTGCGACCTTTCATGCTGAGTTCATCGCCCTGCGGGATCGCGAAGCCGAGCGGTGCGCCGCGCACCGTGTATGCGTCTTCGTCGTGTTCGCGGCGGTCGGCCCGTCGGCTCTGTTGTACGAACCGGTGATCTCCTGGGTAGACGAGTGGCTGCCGCTGCAGGCCGCCACGCTGCCTGCCGAATTGCAGCGCGTGCTCAAACCGGGCGCCGCCAACCTCGAAGGTCGTGAATACGTTGAGCGCTTGCGACTCACGATCGTCGAGTTGATGCGCCAGCATGCGGGCGCGCACCTGCAGATTGGCCGCGCCTACCCCTATCTGCAGGATCGCTCACCGGCGTTCCAATCGTTGCTGCGCCAACTCAAGAACGAAGTGGATCCGCTGAACCTCATCAACCCCGCCGCGCTCGGTCTGCCGCCATGACCGCAGCCATCATCGGCGCGGGGATCGGTGGTCTCGCCACGGCGCTGGCGCTGCGCAAGGCGGGTGTAACCGCCGTGGTCTACGAGCAAGCCAGTACAGTCGGCGAGGTCGGCGCGGGTCTTTCGCTCACGCCGAATGCCGTCAAAGCGCTCGATTGGTTGGGAGTCGGCGAGCGCATTCGTGCTCTGGCCGATGAGCCACCGCAGATGCTGACCTGTCACTACGCGAGCGGCGAAATTCTGGTCGCCTTCGATCGCAGTGACACCGTGCAGCGTTATGGCGCGCCCTACCTGCAGATGCATCGCGCCGACCTGCACCGAGTACTGCTCGAGGAATGGCTCACGCGATCACCGGATGGCTTGCGCACCGATCGTCGCCTGGTCGCGCTCGAAGGCAATGATTCACCCGACGCTACGCCGCACCTCGTCTTCGAGGACGGCGCAGCACATCGCCATGCGGTGGACGCCACGGCCGTGATCGCGGCCGATGGCTTGAAGTCCCTGGTACGCAATCAGGTGTTCGGCGCCACGGCGCCCCGATTCGGCGGCTTCGTCGCGTGGCGCGGACTCGTGCCGCTCGCCGCACTCGCCGATGTACCCCTGAGCGCAGGCTCCAAAGTATTCGCTGGGCCCGGACGGCTTTTCGTCCGCTATCCCGTTCGCCGCGGCGCCCTGATGAACTACGTGGCTTTCGCACGCGTCGATGAGTGGCAGCGGGAGGGCTGGTCACAAACCGGCACCGTCGCCGAGGCTGCCGCGCTGCTCCAGGGGTTTCATCCTGAGGTTCACGCGATCCTAGCCGCAACGCCGGGAGGTCGGTGCCACAAGTGGGGGCTATTTGCACGAGAGCCACTGACCGACTGGACGCGCGGCCGCGTCGCGCTGCTCGGCGATGCGGCCCATCCGATGATGCCGTGGTTCGGGCAAGGAGCGGCCTCGGCGCTCGAGGATGCGGTCGTGCTCGGCCGCTGCGTCGCCGCGAGCACCGCCGATACACCGTCGCAGTCACTCCCCACCCAGCTCGTTACAGCGTTTCGCCGCTATGAGCGCACACGGCATGCCCGCGTGACGCTGATCCATCACGAATCGGCCGCAGGCGGCGAACGACTCGCCGGCATGCAGCCGGAACGCCTAAGGGATCAGCCGGTGCGCAATGAAGACTCGCTCGGCTTGTTTTCCTACGACCCGGTGAGCGAAGCGCTCGCCTGATCACTCGACATGCTGCGTGCCACGCGGCGAAATTCCTTGAGCACGTGCTCCACGGCCGGACGCGAGGCATCCGCCTTGCGGTAGATGAGCCCCGCCTGCCGCTCGATGTACCCCCCCTCCACCGGTAACACTCGCAGCTCATCCACCACGGCCGATTCGGCAACGAGATGCTCCGGCAAGGGGCTGAGAAATCGCCCACTTGCCGCCAGTGACAGCATCAGATTGAGCGAAGTGGTGCGAAAGATATCTCGTGGCACCGGCAGCCCTTCCACCGAAAAGAACTTCTCAAAGCTGTCCTGTGCGTGCGGCTGATCCGCAATCACCCAGCGACAGGCGGCGAGATCCGCTCGCGTCACCTCACGCCGAGCGGCCAGTGGATGACCCTTACCGGTGACGATGCACGAGCGCACCGTCAGCAGCGCCTCCTGCACCAGATCAGGCGAGCCCGCGACCAGCGGGAAGTTGCAGAAAATCAGATCGAGACGCATATCGATCAACCGACGCAGTAATTCCTCGAAGAAGGCCTCGTTGATCACGAGCGCCAAGCGCGGCTGCGACTGGGAGAGATTCTCCGCGACCCGGCTCGTGATGTGCGTGGCGTACAAAGAGCCGACGCCGACATACACCGTGCCCGAGGTGCCTCGCTCGAGCTCGCGCACCTCGCGGGTCAAGCGCTGGCAGGCGTTCAGCACGATCTGCGCGTGGTGATAGAGCGCGAGTCCCGCTTCAGTCGGCACCACCCCACGCGGCTGGCGCTCTAGCAGCTCGACGCCGAGCAGGTCTTCCAAGTTCTTGATGCTGCGGGTCAGTGCCGGTTGACTGATCGCCACACGTTCCGCCGCGCGCGACAGATTGGCGCTGTCGACGACGGCAACGAAATGACGCAACTGACGCAGTTCCATGGAATGATCGCTGGCTGAAAACGTCCGCGATGCAGCGAACGCATGGATTGTGCAACGGAATCAATTGGTTTGGCTATGGCAGGGATGACCAGACTCGGCTCATGAACTGGGACTACATCATCGTCGGCGCGGGCTCTGCGGGCTGCGCTCTGGCGCATCGGCTCTCGGCGATTCCCGCTATTCGGGTGCTGCTGCTCGAGGCGGGGCCGAGTGATCGCTCGCCCTACATCCACGTGCCCGCGGCGCTCATCAAGGCCATCGGCAATCCGCGTTACGACTGGTGTCTGCTCGCCGAACCCGACGACTCACGCCACGGCAAGATCGACCTATGGCCCGCTGGCCGTACCCTTGGTGGCTCGAGCTCGATCAATGGCATGTTGTTCGTCCGCGGCGCGCGCAGCGACTATGACGCCTGGGCTGCAGCCGGCAACCCGGGCTGGTCGTTCGATGAACTGCTGCCCTATTTCAAGCGACTTGAGAACTCCGTACTCGGCGAGGACCGCTGGCGCGGCCGTGAAGGGCCGATGCACGTCTCACGCCTGCGTACGCGTCATCCGCTAGGTTCGATTTTCGTCGAGGCGGCCGAGGAGCTCGGCTTCGCCGCCAATGCCGACTACAACGGCGAACGCCAAGAGGGCGCCGCCGAACCGCAAGTCACGCAGCATCGCGGCTGGCGCTGGAGTGCAGCCCGCGCGTATCTCAGTGCCGCAAAACAGCGCCGCAACCTCGAGATCCGCACCGGACTTGCCGCGCAGCACCTGACGTTCGATGGCTCGCGCTGCAGTGGTGTTGTGGCCCGCGCTGAGGACGGTTCGATCCACCGCTTCGAACTCACCTCGGGCGGCGAAGTCGTCCTAAGCTCGGGGTCCTTGGGTTCACCCAAGTTGCTGATGCTCTCGGGCATCGGCCCCGGCGCCGCACTGCAAAGCCATGGCATCTCGACACGCGTCGATCGAGGCGCCGTGGGCGGCAATCTCCAAGAGCATCCCAACTCGGTGGTGTGCGCCCAGGTGAACCAACACACCTACAACATGGATGCCACGCCATGGCGCATGATGCGCAACGCCGCGTACTGGCTCTTTACCGGGCGCGGCCCGGCTTCGAGCCCCTATCCGCACGCGGTCGCCTTCCTGCGCTCCGATCCGTCAGAACCTGAACCTGACTTGCAGTTTCTGTTCGGTCCCTTTGCCTTTTCGTTCGATGAGCGCGGGGTGATTCCGTATCTCGGCCCGGCCGTGTCCATCGTCTTCAACACCTGCCGCCCTGCGACACGCGGTCGGCTGAGCTTGCGCTCGGCCAATGCAGCCGACCCCATCCGCATTGAGCATCGCTTGCTCGAACACCCGGACGATCTACGCCGCCAACTCGCCGGCTGCAAACTCGCACGTCGGCTGCTCGAGGCATCAGCCTTCGCCCCGTACATGCGCGGTGAGTTCCTGCCCGGTCCTGCGGTGCAAGACGACGCCGCGTGGATCGAGCACATTCGTAAGACGAGCTTTCTCGGCTACCATCCTGTCGGCACCTGTCGCATGGGTTCCGACGCGGAGGCCGTGGTCACCCCGCGGCTCAGCGTACGGGGTGTAGAGGGGGTCCGAGTGGTCGATGCGTCCATCATGCCGAACCTTGTCTCGGCCAATACCAACGCCGCAGCAATGGTGATCGGCGAGCGCGCCGCGGATTTCATACTCGCAGACCGTCGCGCCACTGCAGCCCCTCGCGACACTGCGGACGACCGCGCGACTTCGGACACGCACCGATGAGTCAAACAGCCCCCACCGCGAATGACCGCCCTTGGCCGAGCGAGGCTTATGGGTGGTACGTGGTGTTCGTGCTCTGCGTCTGCGCGATGGTGGCCTTTATCGATCGGCAGATCATCAACCTGCTGGTCGAAGACATCAAAGCGGATCTCGCCATCTCCGACACGCAGATCAGCCTGCTGCAAGGGCTCGCGTTTGCCTTGTTCTATGCCATTGCGGCGGTGCCGCTTGGCCGACTCGCCGACACGGGCAATCGTCGACGCATCATTGCGGTCGGTATCGTCATCTGGACGATGGCTGCGGTAGCCTGTGGTCTCGCCAAAAATTTCCTGCAGTTGTTTCTTGCACGTACCGTGGTCGGTGTGGGTGAAGCCACGCTCACGCCCTCGGGGTTCTCGATGCTCGGCGACCTGTTCCGCTCGCATCGCGTGTCCTAGCCTGTCAGCGTTTTCACAGGCGCGAGCTTCGTCGGCTCTGGCGTCGCCTTGCTCGTGGGCGGCTGGTTGATCGCACAACTCTCGGCCCTCGATCAGGTGGTCTTACCGCTGTTTGGCGAAATGCGCCCCTGGGAAGCGGCCTTCGTGCTCGGCGCCCTACCGGGGTTTGTCGTGGTGATCTGGTTCCTGCTGACGGTACGCGAACCCGAGCGACGCTCCATGAGCCACGCCGGCGCCGAGGACAAACCTTCGCTGGCCGAAGTGTTGCAGTTCGTACGCAGCAACGTCGGCGTGTTCGTGGCCGTATTCTTTGGAATCTCAGTGCTGGCAGCCGTGCAGTTCTGCCTCGGTGCCTGGGTGCCTGCTCACTTCATACGCAATCTCGGTTGGAACGCCTCGCAAGTCGGCTATGCCTACGGACTCATTTTCCTTTTCTGTGGCACGGGCGGTGTGATCACCGGCGGCTGGATTGCCGATCGACTGCAAGCCCGCGGCGTTCGCGACGGACATCTACGCACTGCCTTCTACGCTGCGCTCGTCACGGTGCCTTTCGTCATCGCCTTTCCGATGATGCCGAGCGCCGAGTGGGCCGTCGCGCTACTCGCGCCAGCGGTTTTCTTTGGCACCATGCCCTTCGGCGCAGGCCCTGCGCTGATTCCGGTGATCTGCCCCTCGCGGATGCGGGGTCTGCTGGTGGCGATGTATCTGCTGATCGCCAACATCGTCGGTCAAGCCGGCGGACCGCTCGTGGTCGCCCTGTTCACCGATCTCGTGTTTGGTTCGCCCGAACTCGTCAGTCGCTCGTTGATGGTGGCACCGGCGCTATTGCTGCTCGGCGGTGCACTGCTCGTGCGCTGCGGCTTTCGAGGCCTGCGCCAATTGTCCGCAGCATGAGTCAACAACTTCAGCAATACGATCGCTGGCGCGCCGATCCGCAGGGTTTTTGGCTGGAAGCGACACACGCGATCCGCTGGAGTCGTCCTCCCACCATCGGCTGCGACCTGCGTGACACACCGAATGGTCGCTGGTTCGGCGATGGCGAGCTCAATGCCTGCGACAACGCCGTGGACCGCCATGTTGCCGCGGGTCGTGGTGCGCAGACGGCACTGATTCATGTCAGCGCGATGACGCAGAGCGAACGCCGTATCAGCTACGCCGAACTGCAAGATGAAGTCGCACGACTCGCTGGTGCGCTGCGCCGCCTCGGTGTCGCTGCCGGCGATCGAGTCATCATTTACATGCCGATGGTACCCGAGGCGGTGTTCGCGGTGCTGGCCTGCGCGAGACTCGGCGCGATTCACTCGGTGGTGTTCGGTGGCTTTGCGCCGCGCGAGTTGGCCGTGCGCATCGACGATGCACGTCCGAAGGTGATCTTGTCAGCATCCTGCGGACTCGAGCCCGGTCGCGTCGTCGACTATCACGGCCTGCTCTGCAAGGCGATGGCGCTCGCTGAGCATGAGCCCTCGTACTGCGTGATACTGCAGCGTCCGCAAGGCCCTGCGGTTTTGCGCGCCGAGGTCGACCTCGAATGGCAGCAGGCGCTGCGCGATGCGCCGTGGGTCGACCCCGTACCAATGCCCTCGCATGCGCCGCTCTATGTGCTCTATACCTCAGGGACCACAGGCAAACCGAAGGGTGTCGTGCGAGACACCGGCGGCTATCTTGTTGCGCTCGCCTGGTCGATGCACAACGTGTACGGGGCTAACCCCGGCGAGACGTTTTGGGCAGCGTCCGATATCGGCTGGGTCGTGGGGCACTCGTACATTGTCTACGGTCCGTTGTTGCACGGCTGCGCGAGCATTCTTTACGAGGGCAAGCCGGTCGGTACGCCGGATGCGGGAGCGTACTGGCGCATCGTCGAGCGCTACGGCGTCACGGCGCTCTTCACCGCACCGACGGCGATGCGCGCCATCAAGCGCGAAGATCCCGACGGCGCCTTCATGCGCGCAGCGAAGCTCGATAGCCTGCGAGCCTTGTTTCTCGCGGGCGAACGCGCTGACCCTGACACGGTGCGGTGGGCTGGTGACAAGCTCGATCGCCCGGTGATCGACCATTGGTGGCAAACCGAAACAGGCTGGCCGATGGTGGCCAACGCGCTGGGTCTTGGTCTTCTACCCATCAAACCGGGCAGTCCGACGCGACCCTTGCCGGGTTATCAGATCGAAGTGCTCGACGCCGAAGGGCGCGTGCTGCCACCCAACACGCAGGGCGAGTTGGCGATCAAGCTGCCGCTGCCACCCGGTTGCCTGCCCACTTTATGGAACGATGCCGACGGGTTTCATGCGGCCTACCTGCGCGCCCATCCCGGTTACTACACCACGGGTGACGGCGGCCACATCGATGCAGACGGCTATGTCCACGTCATGGGTCGCATCGACGATGTCATCAACGTCGCGGGCCATCGGCTCTCCACCGGCGAGCTCGAACAGGCGCTCGCGGGTCATGCAGCCGTGGCTGAATGTGCCGTGATTGGCGTCGCCGATGCGCTGAAGGGTCCGGCACCCGTCGGACTCGTCGTCCTCAAGGCAGGAGTGGGTGTCAGCGCAGGCAGCGCCGCCAGCACCGCCCTCGTAGCCGAACTTGTGCAACGGATACGCGACGAGGTGGGGCCGGTCGCGAGCTTTCAGCGCTGCCACATCGTGGCGCGACTGCCCAAGACCCGTAGCGGCAAGGTGCTGCGCGCCACGATGCGCGCCATCGCCGACGGTCGCGCGTTTGAGATCCCCGCCACGATCGAAGACCCCGCAGTCATCGAAGAAATCAGCGCTGTGCTCGCGCCAGCAAAGGCGTAACGCGCGGTATCGTCAACATGGTGCTCGCCACGGCCATGAGCAACAAGGCTGTGAACGTTGCGGCGCTGATCACCTGTCGATCGAGCAGCACACTCGCGAAGATGATCTCGATGAGCGCTTTGGTCTGCAGCAACCAGCCGATGATCTTTGCATCTAGGGTCGTCCAGCCGAGCACACGCCCCGCGAGACGAACGCCGAGCAACTTGCCACCCACCGACGCCAACAACAGCAGACCGGCCGTGGCGATCACCGCGAATCCGCCCATCTCCCAGTTGGTACGCAAGCCAGTGCTGAGAAAAAACACCGGCATGAGCAACAGCAGCACGAGCCGCCGCGTCATCGCCAATTCTTCGTCACCGAACCATTCGTGATTGAGCACGGCGCCCGCCAGAAACGCACCCACCATGACATGCAGCCCGCACCAATCAGCACCGAGACCACAGGCCGCTAGCCATACCAGAGCGACGTACCAACGATCCGTGCGAGTGATACGTGGCATCAGGCGGCGCACGGCATAAGCCACGACCACGAAGGCCGCGAGAAACATCGCCTGGCGACCGAGTCGTTGCCAGTCCATGAGGATGAACGCCAGCACACCCCAAATCAGGATGTCATCGAGGCTCGCGTACCTGAGGATCCGTTGGCCAAGAGGCTGCTTCAGCAACTGCAAGCGCTCGAGGAACAACGCGAGAATCGGCAACGCGGTGACCGCGGAGGCCATGCCGATGCCGAGCACGAATTGCCAGGAATCAGCGGCGGGACCCATCCATCCCTCATCGGCGATCAACCATACGGCCACGAGTGCCCCGGCGCACAGAGGCGTCACGAGTGCGAATCCGGCGGCGATGGCGCTGTCGCGCCGCTCTCGCCATGCACTGCGTAGATCGAGCTCAAGCCCTGCGAGAAACACAAACAGCATCACCGCCCAGAGTGCGACCGCGTTGAGCGACTGCACGACCGGCTGAGTGAAGATGAAGGCGTAGTACTCTGGAAGCCAGGCGCCGAGCACCCCGGGCCCCAGCAGAATGCCGGTGACGATCTGCACCACAACGAGCGGCGCGAAATGATCGGTACGACCGAATCGCCAGACGAGAAAAGGCACCGTAAAAATGATCAACATCGCGAGCAAATACAGCTCGCTGACGGTCATCGCGTCGCCTCCGGGCTGGGCGCGAGCAGTTGACCCCGCGTGCGCTGCGAATTCGGTTCAGCGGTGAGCACCGCATATCCCCACGGCGGCAACTCGATCGTCGTCTCCGCCGCGACCGTCACCGAGGTTGCCGTAAAAACATCGCGGTATTGGCCGTGAGCCAACGACTCGCGCAAACGGACGCCGCGAGGCTCGGCTGAGAAATTGAACACCGCAAGCACCTTGTCGGATTCGTGGGCGCGCACGAACGACAGCACCCGTTGCGGTGAATCTTGGGTGATGCGGATCATGCGCGCCCCCCACGATCCGTTGTGCAGTGCGGGGTGTGCGCTCTTGATTTCGATGAGTCGCTTGAAGAGCGCGGCATGCAGGTGTTCCTGCCATTGGATGGGGTCACGCTCGAAGAATTCGAGCCGCTTGCTGTTACCCGCCTCTTGTCCGTTATAGATGAGCGGAATGCCATCACCGACGAAAGTGAGCACGATGGCGGCCTGCACCGCATCGCCGAACATCTCGAACTCCGTGCCTTCCCACGAATTCTTGTCGTGGTTGCTGGTGAACACCATGCGCATGCTGCCGCGCGGGAAGAGATTGTCCTGCTCGGAGTAGTGTCCGGCGAGCGCATCGACACTCGCTCCCTTGCGAGCGACATCGTGCAACGCCGAATGCAGACCCCAGGCATAGGTCGCATCGAACGCCTCGTAGTGCATGTCGCGCGAAGCCGCCTCGGCCAACATGAACACCGGTTTGATGGCATCGAGTTCGCGAAGAACCTCGTTCCAGAAATCGAGCGGTACATACGCCGCGACGTCGCAGCGAAAGCCATCAATGCCCGCCTCTCGCACCCAAAACGCCATCGCATCGGCCATGTAGCGACGTAACTCGGGTTTCGAGTAATCGAATTCGATGATGTCGGACCAGTCCCACCAGGACGTCGGATGGAAATCACCCTTCCAATCCCGTTCGTACCAATCGGGATGCTGAGTGACGAGCGGGTTATCCCAGGCGCTGTGATTGGCAACCCAATCGAGAATCACATGCATGCCGAGCGAATGGGCTTGCTCGACGAAGCGCTTCAGATCATCGAACGTGCCGAACTCCGGATTGACCGCCCGATAATCTCGCACCGCATACGGACTGCCGAGTGAGCCTTTACGATTTTTCTCGCCGATCGGATGGATCGGCATCAACCACAAGATGTCGACCCCAAGCTCCTTGAGACGCGGCAATTGCCGCTCAGCCGCCGCCAAAGTGCCCTCGGCCGTGAACTGGCGCAGGTTGACCTGATAGATGACGGCATCGCGCGTCCACTCGGGCGGCTGCACCTTCACAAGGGGTTGCGGCTCGTGGCGCGAACCGCAGGCGGCGAGCGCCCATGTCGCCGCGGTCAGCAGTAACAACGCCACCCGGCGCAGAATCATCGCAGCGCCTCGAACCGGATCGCGAAGCCACCGCCTGCCGCCACGGGAATGCGCCAGCGATCACCCTGCTTCGCCATCTTCGTTTCGATGAGGATGGCGTGCGGGTTCGTCCGCCAATCGGCACCCTCACCGTCACGATAGACGCGTGCGCGATACCGCTTGCCCGGCGAGAGAAAGTCGAGAGCGATGTCCAAAGATCTCGCCGTCTCGTCCGTCACACCGCCGAGGTACCAGTCCTCGCTCGCACGATCTTTGCGAGCCACCGTGACGAAATCGCCGATCTCGCCATCCAACACCCGCGTATCCTGCCAATCGACGGGCACGTCTTTGATGAACTGGAACGGACCCGGATAGCGAGCGTAGTTCTCGGGTAGATCCGCCACCATCTGAATCGGACTGTAGAGCACGACGTACTGCGCTAACTGCTTGGCAATGGTGGACTGGAACTTCTGACCGTTGCGACCGACGAGACTCAATACGCCTGGCGTGAAATCCATCGGCCCAGCGAGCATGCGCGTGAAGAACAAGTTCGCCTCGTGCTCGGGCGGGTTCGGCGGAGCGCCCCAGGCGTTGTACTCCATACCGCGCGCACCCTCGCGCGACACCCAGTTCGGATAAGTTCGTCGCAAACCAGTGTCCTTGATCGGCTCGTGCGGATTGATGGCGATCCGACGTTGCGCCGCCTCCGTCACGACCTTGAGGTGGTGGCGCGACATCGCTTGACCGTCATGCCACTCGAAACGCATCGTGCCGTCGGGGTCGAGAAACTTTGCGCCACCGGCGTCGGCAACGTAACCCGTCTTGATCGCTTCGATGCCGAGCCTGGCACTCAAGTCGAGTGCAGCGCCGAGCTGCGCCTCGTAGTGCGAGGCAAATCCGGAGGTTTCGTGGTGACCCATCAGGCGCACGCCTTTGCTACGCCCATAGGCCGCCACCGCCTCGAGATCAAAGTCAGGATAGGCTTTGGTGAAATCGAACGACTCGCCGTTCGCAAACCAATCCGCCTCCCAACCGAGATTCCAGCCTTCGATGAGCACGCTGCGAAAGCCGTTGGCTGCAGCAAAATCGATGTAGCGGCGGGCATTAGCCGTGGTGGCCCCGTGCTTCGGACCCGATGACCAGCTTTCGGTATCAAGGTGCAGGCTCCACCAGATGCCGACGTACTTGTGTGGCTTCACCCAGGACATATCACCGAGCACATTGGGCTCGTTGAGATTGAGGATGAGATCCGACATGTACAGACCCGCCGCCCGCTCAGCGATCTGCAAGGTTCGCCACGGCGTGGTGAACGGCGCCGTGCGGCGCACCCGCGGCCCCGTCGCCGAAGGCGACAGCGTTGCCTTGAATCGCGTGCCTTCCACGCGGCGCAGCCACATCGCCGAGTAATCGACGAGCGCAGCTTCGTGCAGGGCCACGTGCACACCGCTCGAGAGGCGGAAGGTCACCGGCGTGTGCGCCTGTCCCACCTCGGCGGCGCGCGTGCGGTTGTAAAGATACTCGTAGCGGTTCCACTCACCGGCCGGGATCCACCAGGCCGTCTCGGCCTCGAGCAGATCGAACTCCGTCAACTCGTCGGTGATATTCACCTGCTTGAGCGCAGCTTGATCCGGAAACTCATACCGAAAACCAAGGCCCTCATCGAATACCCGGAATACGACCGTGAATTCACGCGGCGCCGCCGCCGGAAACGGCGCCTTAGTTTCGCGCAGTCTCACTCGCAACTCATTGTGATGGTCGCGTACGAACCGCCGCTCGCCCCACGGCTGCTCCCAAGTGGAGTCAACGGAACGGGTGCCGCTCTCTACCACCGCAAAATTTCGCTCGAACTTCGGCGCATCGGCAAAGATGAAGCCGAGACGCGATTCGCCGACCACGGGCTTGCCCAGCCGATCGACGCGATAACCGACCCGACCCTCACCGTTGATAGATAACGTGACACGCAGCACCTTGCCCGGTGACTCGACCACCGCCACGTCGCTGGCCCAGCTCGGCGCGGCTAACAGCCATATGCCCGCGAGCAGTGCGGCGATGGATTTCATTGGATGCTCCGGGGGGCACTGCGCGCGGCGCATACGGCAAAGCCAAAGGGCGGCAACGACATCTTGAGACTACCCGGCGCGCGGGCGCGCGCCTCGCAGCGACCCTCCAGGGCCGTGAAATCCATTGAACCGGTCTCGACTTGCACGGCCACCTCAATCGGTGCTGCCGAGGTGTTGAAGGCGATGAGGTATTCGCGCGCATCGAGTGGATCGAAGCGTGATACGGCAAAGATTCCGGGCTTTCCTTCGGTGTAGCGCCGCGTCTCTTGGCGTCCGGACTGCAACGCCGGATGAGCCGCGCGCAACTTCGACAACCGCGCGATCAACGTATAGAGCGGGTGCTGCAGATTGAAGTGTGATGCCGCATGCGTGGCACTCGTGCCGAGAATCGGCTGCGCCTGGTATTCGGCCACCTGACTGGCAAACAGCGGTTGGCGGGAGGACTGGTCGCCACCCTGCCCGACGAACCCCTGCTCATCGCCGGAGTACAAGGTCGGCACGCCGCGCAAGGTCAGCAGCATTGCGTGTGCGAGCTTGACCCGCTCCCGGGCCTCATCGCGCGTCACGTCGGGACGGCGCTTGAAGATCAGGTGCGCAAAACGACCGAAGTCGTGATTGCTGATAAAGGTCGGCGAGCGCAATGCGGTCGCCGCCCCGCCCTCGTAAAGCACGTCATCCGCAAACAATCGGGCGAGCACCTCGGTGCCTGCACTGCCCGCTACCGTCTCGCGCACGGCGGCGGCGAACGCGAAGTCGAGCACCGTCGGCAACCCGGCGGAGCGCGTGTAGCGGGCAAGCAGCGACACGTCAGCCGGCGAATCCGTGTATACCTCGCCGAAGATGTGGAAATTCGGAATACCGCGTCGCTTGACCCGCTCGAGCATCGCCGGCGTGAACGCTCGCCAGAACTCCTCGTTCACATGCTTTGCGGTATCGATGCGAAAACCGTCGACGCCAAAGCGATCGATCCAATTGCCGAAGATATCGATGAAGCCCTGAACGACGCGCGGGTTCTCCGTCATCAGATCATCGAGCCCGACGAAATCGCCCATGTCATTGCTCTCACCCGAGAACGTGGTGTTGCCGCGGTTGTGATACCAGATCGGGTCGTTGAGCCAAGAGGGTACCTTGACGGTTTCCTCACCGCGCCGCACGAACGGGGTATAGGCAAAGTCCGGTCGAGTCAGCTTTGCGAAATTCTCCGCGGTTTGATGCCGTGGTCCATCGCCTGCGAACCCTTCGTTGATCGGCGCGCCATCAAGCCCGCCGCGGCGCGAGTACGGGTAGTCCGCGCGCGGTCGATACGGACACTCGCTCGTCGGACACTCTCGGTAAGCGATCACATCGGCGGTGTGGTTGGTGATGATGTCGAGGTAGATCTTCATGCCCCGCGCACGCAGGGCGTCGATCAGTCGCTGCATATCCGCTTCAGTACCAAAGTGCGGATCAACGGTCGTAAAGTCGGTGATCCAGTAGCCGTGGTAACCGGCCGACTCCTCTCCCGGACCACCTTGCACGGGTTTGTTCTTGTAGATCGGTCCGAGCCATATCGCCGTGGCCCCAAGGCCCTGGATGTAATCGAGACGGGAAGTCAGCCCCTTGAGATCGCCGCCGTTGTAAAACCCCTTAGAGGTCGGATCAAAACCCGTGCGCAGGCGATCACCGACAAGGCCGCCGCGATCGTTGCTCGGATCACCATTCTCGAAGCGATCCGGCAGCATGAAATAAATCACTTCCTGCTCCGGGGCGCGCGCGCGAATGCTCTCCGTCGTGCTGCTGCCAGCGGCCAGCGCCGCCGCGCTGCTGAGCAGCGCCCACACCGTCGGCCACAGTGCCTTGGCTACCGTGTTCGTCATACGCCCTCCAAGAGCCCCCTGCAAAGACGTCCCGCGGATCAGCTGGACGCTGCGCAATGCTGTCGAATGAACTCCGCATGGTCGGGCATCACGGCAACGCACTTGCGAATGGTCTGCCGGATGTTCTCGAGGTAATCGGCAACCTCGTCCTCCGGCAGCACATCGGCCAGCGGATGCCAGGCCTGCGGCCGCATGCCTTGACCGTGCATGACCTGCAACCACGACACCTCGGCAAACAACTCGTTGCCTTCGCGCACGGTGCGACCGTGGTTCAAGTAGATCTCCATCTTGTGTCGCAGCGACTCCGGGATCTGCATGGTTCGGCAGTAGTCCCAATACGGTGAATCGTTTCGCTCCGTGGCGTGGTAATGCAGGATGATGAAGTCACGGATTTTTTCGTACTCGAATCGCGACTGACGATTGAACTCGTCGATATCGGCTTGGTTGAACCCCTTGTCAGGGAACCACGCGATAGTGCGCGCGATCATGGTCTGCACCAGATGGATGCTGGTCGACTCGAGCGGTTCCAGAAATCCGCTCGCCAAGCCCACCGCAATCACATTGCGATTCCAGGCCAGCTTGCGCATGCCGGCGGTGAAACGCAGCGCACGCGGCTCGGCCAGCGGCTCCCCGTCGAGATTGTTGAGCAAGATGGACGTCGCCTCGTCCTCGCTCATGTGCCAACTGGAGAACACATGACCGTTGCCGATGCGATGCTGCAACGGGATGCGCCACTGCCAACCTGCACTGTGGGCGATCGATCGGGTGTACGGCAACAACACCTTGGCCGAGGTGCACGGCACCGCGACGGCCCGATCATTGGGTAACCACTCGCTCCAGTCCTCGTATCCCGTGCGCAGCGTCTGCTCAATCAGCAGACCGCGGAAGCCTGAGCAGTCAAGGAATAGTTCACCCTCGATGCGGCGGCCATCGGCCAGATGAACGGCCGCAATGAAGCCGTTGTCCGGTCGCAGTTCGACTCCGGAGATCTTGCCTTCGACACGCTCGACACCGGCCGCCTCACTCCGAGTGCGCAGATATCGGGCGTAGAGACTCGCATCGAAATGAAACGCGTAGTTGATATCGGCCAGCGGTGAGCCGGCCATGTCGGGCTGAGGTCGCAGGAAACGGTTTTCCCGCGACGCCATGCTGTCGATCGAGTATTCCTCGAGATCGGCGGCACGCCCGAGATGCCGCATGCGGCGCCAGTAGTGCTCGAAATTGACGGTGGAGAGTTCTTGGCCGACGCGCCCGAAGGCATGTATGTAGCGCTCGCCGCGCCGCCACCAGTCGACGAATTCGATGCCCATCTTGAACGTGCCTTGGGTAGCACGCAGCATTTCGTTTTCGTCGATACCGACCACCTGGTTGTACAGGCGGATCATCGGGATGGTGGCTTCTCCCACCCCGACGGTGCCGATTTCTTCGGACTCGACGAGGCGAATCCGATAGCGACCTTGCAACAGCTTCGCGAATGCGGCGGCAGCCATCCACCCGGCTGTACCACCACCGACGATCACGATCGTACGCAGCAGTCTCGAATCCATGAGGGAGTTACCCGCGTCCTGGCGACGTTCCAACCCCGCCCAAGATAACGCGTCCGCCGAGATCTTGTCGATCCCGGCGGACGACGTCAGCCCCGAATATCAGTACCGATAGTTGATGCCGAACAGATAGGTCTTGCCGTACTTCACGCGCTCGATGACGTTGGTCTCAACGTCGCGATAGCGGACGAACGGCTCGTTGGTCAGGTTCTGCGCTTGGAACTGCAGTTGCAAACCCTTGGCGATACCCGACTGGACCTCGTAGCTGATCTGACCATCAAGGATCTTCTCGCTCTTGATGTAGGTCAGCTGACGATCACCGGTGAAGCTCGACACCTCACCGACGAAGCTCGAGCGGTAGCGCTGCGCCAAACGCGCTTCGAAACCGGCCTTCGCAAAGTACAGCGTCAGATCCGCCACGTTCTCCGACAGACCCGGCAGCGGGATCGTGTTGGTGAGGATGCTATCGACCGTCACACCGCCGGTGGGCAGCGTGATCTGACTGTCGGTGTACGCGTAGCTCGCCTCGATGCCGAAGCCGTCGAGGAAGTCGGCCACCATGTTGAGCGGGAACGAACCCGACAACTCGAGACCCTGGATCGAACCACCCGAACCATTGACCGGCTGCGTGAACGTACCGACCCGCGGCGCCGTGGCCGGGATGCCCGACGAGGCGGTGATGTACGGCGTGAAGTTGAAGCCGGTGCTCGGGATGCGAACGATGTAGGTGCTGAGGTCCTTGTAGAAGGCTGCAGCGCCCACATAGGCCTTGGTGTCGAAGTACTTCTCGTAGCGCAGATCGAGCGCCGTCGCCCGGAAGGGCTTCAGCGACGGATTGCCGCCGCCACCGCTGAGACGGTTCTGGCCGGCGTCATACCCGAAGTCGAAGCTCGCACGCATGTCGTTCATCGTCGGCCGAGCCATCTGCCGCGACAGGCTGAAGCGCAGCTGCTGGTCACTACCCAGATCCATGATGAGATTCAGGCTGGGCAGAATGTCGACGAACTTGTCTCCGGCGGTGTTTTCCTTGGCCGGGCAGACATCGTTGACACAGGTCGCCGAGCGGCTGACGTTGAAGGCCGTCGAACTCTGATCGGTGCTGATCACCTGCACGCCGAGGTTGCCGCGTACCGGGTTATCGAACAGCGTGGTTTCGATGTTGCCCTTGAGGTGAGCCGTGATGAGCTTTTCCTCGACGCGCCAGTCCTTGTTGTAGATGTCTGGCACGCGCTTGGCTTCGATCCGATAGATCGAACCAATCGTACCCACCGGGTTGAAGGTCGCGATCTTGATGCCATTGACCGTGGCGCTGCCCGTTCCCGGGATTTCCGCCGAGGCCAGCGCGCCACCTGAAGCAATGACGAGCCGCCCTTCAGTGTAGGAACGCAGCTTCTCGCGCGTCGTGTAATCGACGCCTGCTTCGACGCTCGAGAAAAACCCACCGTCGACATCCTTCGAGATATCGAAGCGTGCCGAGATCACTTCGTCCGACACGAACGGCAACTTGGAGTAGCCGGCCTGCGCAATCGCCGGTCCGCCACCCCAACCCTGCACGTCAGTCAACTTGATCGTCGAGCGATTCGAGTAGTCGAGCCCCGGCGTGAAGACACCCGCGCTCGTAAACTGGATCGAGTCCAACTGCGCCGTACCGAGCGTCGACTGCGCCGTGCCCGCTGTCGTCTCGAGAATGCCGCCGTTCTTCTCGGCCTTCGAGTAGGACAGATCGGTGGTCACCGTGAACTCGCCGGCCTTCCACTCCGTGCCCCAACCGATGGAGTTGAGCTCATCGATGTTGTTGCTCGAGTCGTTACGCACCACCGCACGCACGCGGTTGAAAGTGCCCGCCGTGGCGTTGCCACCGCTGACCGTCGCCGCAGTGAGCTGGCCACCCGAATCGTAGTTGCCCGGGTTGCCGTTCCAGGAATCATTCAGCGGTGCCTGGAAGCCCTTGGTGGCCGTGAGGCTCGTGAACTTTGCATAGAACAGATCGACCGTGCTCTTGAAGCTGTCTGACGGGGCAAACTCAAGCACCGCCATGGCGCCATCGCGACGCTGCGTGGTCTGATCAGCCCAAGCGTTGAAGCCGTTGTAGGGCACCTTGACCGTGGCGCCGCCAAAGGTCGCCTCGCCGCCGCCCCAGGACTCGAAACGCGAGGTTGTCGCACCGGTTTCATCGAGGCGGGCAATGCCCACTGCGAGACCGACCTTACCCTCGGCAAACTGGTCGATGTACGCGAGGTTGTAGCGATCACCCTCACCCTCGGCGACCGTGCCGACACCGATCTTCTGGCGACGGTAATTGGCCGCGATCGTCATCTTGTCGCGGCTCAGCGGACGGACGGTCTGAATGTTGACGGTGCCCGCCAAACCCTGACCGACGAGCGACGCATCGGTCGACTTGATGACATCGACCTGGCTGACTAGTTCGGAGGGGTACTGGTCGTACTCGACGGCGCGGCTGTCACCGACCGACACCTGCTGACGCCCGTTCAAAAGACCCGTGGTGAAATCCGGGCCAAAACCGCGGATCGAAATTTGCGAAGCGCGACCACCGGTACGCTGCGCCGCGACGCCCGGCAGGCGCGCGATGGATTCAGCGATGCTGGTATCCGGCAGCTTGCCGATGTCTTCAGCCGAGACCACCTCGACGATCGATTCGGATTTTTTCTTTGCCGCGATGGCCGTTTCGATGGCCGCACGGATACCGGTGACGGTGATCTCGACGAGTCCGTCATCGGGTGAGGTTTGCTGCGCTACCGCGTTGTTGGACATGGCGATGGCCGCGGCGACGGCCAACGACAGCGCACTACGCGGATGACGTGGAATTGGCTTGGACATACGTTGATCGCTCCCCCTAAATGAATTATTCAAATCGACGAAATACGGTGCCCTGACCGAATGGTTGCATGACGCCCGTGTTACGCCCCAGATGAATACGATTTCAGAACAACCACCAAATCATGAGCACGACAGCAATCAGCCCAACGCTAGCCAGCACGTCGGTGCGATACCCGGGCTGCGTCTTGCCGGGCTCCGCCTGCTCGGCGCGAGCGCCCACGGTCAAGCTCTCGACCTGTGCCGGATCGGGCGCCGGCGTCGCGAGACTCACCAGAACGAGCACCGCAGCGCACACCACCAACAGGAAAATGTCGAAGTGCAAAAAATTCATATGGGTGAACCAGCCGCGCCAGCCAGACCCGACGAGCTCACGGTTCAACTCAAGCGCCAACCGCGACACGCCGAGTACGAACCCTGTACCAAGGGCTGCCAGCGCGCCTTGCGAGTTGACGCGCCGCCAAAAGATACCGATCAGGAACACCGCAGCGATGGGTGGCGAGATATAGGCCTGCACGCTCTGCAGGTATTGATACAACTGGCCAGAGATCAACTTCATCATCGGGATCCAGGCGAGGCCGAAGCCGACCATGACCAGCGTCGCCACCTGTCCGACCACCACGAGCTCACGCTCGGGGGCCTGCGGTTTGAGCTTGCGGTAGACGTCCCAGGTGACGAGGGTCGAACAGGAGTTGAATACCGAGGACAAGGAACTCATCAACGCCGCCAGCAGCCCCGCCACGACGAGCCCGCGCACACCCTCGGGCAACAGCGTGCTGACGAGCGTCGGCAACGCCGCATCGGGCGAGCTCAACACCAGCTCCCCGCGCGAGGCGAGCACGTGGGCGATGATGCCGGGCACGACGAAGATGAACAGCGGCAATAGCTTCAAAAAGCCAGCAAAAATAGCCCCGCGACGAGCCTCCTGAATATTCTGTGCCGACAGCACGCGCTGCACGATGAACTGATCGGTACACCAGTACCACACACCCAAAATGGGGGCGCCCAGCAGAATTCCTGTCCATGGGAAGTTCGGATCGGTCGCCGGCTTCCACAGGTCAAGGAAATCGGCGCCGGCCTCCTGGGTCATCACGTCCCAGCCACCGACGGCTTGCAGACCAAACCAGGTGACCAGACCAGCGCCAGCCAGCATCACGAACATCTGCATCATGTCGGTGTAGAGCACCGCACGCATGCCACCGAATACCGTGTACACGCCCGTGGCAACGACCACGATGACGGCGCCCGTCCAAAAGTCGATGCCCATCAGCGCTTCGAAGACGATGCCCCCGGCGAAGATCGTCACCGAGATCTTGGTGAGCACGTAGCCGACGATGGAGATGACCGCAAGGTACCAGCGCGCCGCGGGCGAGTAACGGCGCTCGAGAAACTCGGGCATGGTGTACACGCCGCTACGCAGATAAAACGGCACGAAGAACCAGCCAAGCAGCAACAGGATCAGGGCGGCAAGGATCTCGAACTGCGCGACCGCCACACCACTCGCCGCGCCCGTGCCCGCCAAACCCACCAAGTGCTCGGAGCCGATGTTCGAGGCGAACAACGAGGCACCGACGATGAACCAACCGGCGTTGCGGTTGCCAAGAAAGTACCCGGCGGCGGACTCGCGGGTCTCGCGGCGGCGCGAGACACCGAAGGCCACCAGGAACACCACGACGAAATAGGCCAGTACCACCAGCCAGTCGACGAGTGACAGCATGGAATTCTCCTTCAAGTGGATCGCAACACGGCAAAGAAAACATCGGCAGGCGGCAGTTCCACCACGCCGGGGCCCGCCTTGCCACTCTCATGACCTGGCACGACAAGGACTTCGGCACGCGTCTCGCTCGGCAGTACGAGCGGTACGCGCCCGGCGCTGAAGTTGAACGCCGCCAGCAAACTTTGGCCGCGATACTCGCGAACGAAAGCCACGACCCCATCCGGCGATGGCAGCAGACGCATCGAACCCCAACGCAGCGCGGGCTGCGTGCGCCGGAACCGCACCATGGCCCGATAGGCGTTGAGCACCGATGCGGCATCGGTCTGCTGCACCGATACGGCGCGCTGCCGATGCGCCTCAGGCAAGGGCAACCACGGCTCACCGCTCGTGAATCCGGCTTGGGGCGATCGGTCGTCCCAGGGCATCGGCGTACGACAGCCGTCTCGCCCCTTGAAGGTGGGCCAGAACGCGATGCCATACGGATCTTTCAGGGCATCACGCGGCACCTCAACCTCGGTCAGCCCGAGCTCTTCGCCTTGATAGCTGCAGGCCGTACCTCGCAACGAGAGCAGGAAGGCATTCAGCAGCTTGGCGCGTCGGGTCTCGTCTACCCCAGACTCGGCCCAGCGCGAGACGACTCGCGCGACATCGTGATTACCCACGGCCCAGCAAGGCCAGTAATCCGGAGCGCGTTGGCTGAGCGTCTCGAGGACCTCGCGCACATGCCCGGTCGAAAATCGATCGATCAGGAACTCGAAGCAGTACGCCGAATGTAAGCGTCGATCGCCCTGCGTATAGTCGCGCACTGCGGCGAAGGGGTCCTCGCAGGAAATCTCCCCCAGCGTCATGGCGTCGGGGTAACGATCGACAAGTCGCCGCAATTGCTCCACGAACACGAGCGTCTCGGGTCGCGTGTTGTCGTACACGTGGTACTGCGCCGCGTAGGGGTTATCGATGGTGTAACCGCGCCCTTTGCGCTCGGCCGGCGGCTTCGCCGGGTTGGAACGCAGCTGGCCGTCGTGAAAACAAAAGTTGATCGCATCGAGGCGAAAGCCGTCGACCCCACGCCGCAACCAGAACTCGGCTTCCGCCAACATTTGCGCCGCCACTTGCGGGTTGTGGAAGTTCAGATCCGGCTGACTGACGAGGAAGTTGTGCAGGTAATACTGACCTCGCCGCGGTTCCCACTGCCATGCGGGCCCACCGAAAATCGACAGCCAATTGTTGGGTGGCGTGCCATCCGGCGCAGGGTCCGCCCAGACGTACCAATCCGCTTTCGGATTATCGCGACTGCGTCGGCTCTCCTCGAACCACGGATGCTGCTCCGAACTGTGACTCAGCACTTGATCGACGATGACGCGTAGCCCGCGACGATGACTCTCGGCCAGCAGCCGATCGAAATCGGCGAGCGTGCCAAACACGGGATCGACATCACGGTAGTCGCTGATGTCGTAACCGAAATCAGCCATCGGCGAGCGATAGAACGGTGACACCCAAATGGCATCGACGCCGAGGCTCGCGATGTAATCGAGCCGACTGATGAGCCCTTGCAGATCACCGGTGCCATCGCCATCCGAGTCGGCGAAGCTGCGCGGATACACCTGGTAGATCACGGCAGCGCGCCACCACTGCGCCTCGATCGCTTGAGACGCAGGCTCCTGAACCGTTTTCGACAACGGCTTCTCGTCGAGCATTATCAACCCCCCGTTGGGGCGACTCCCGTGCAGGGACACATCGCCACCGCTCTTTGTGCGGATTGTTTTCTATCCCCGCGCGGCGTGACGACTGAATACGATTACATTTCGTTGTCTCGTTGGCTTACGCTGCGGACACTGCGAGCCCGGGGGGACGACGATGAAAAAGCCTGCGCTGAGTTTCTGGCAGATCTGGAACATGTGTTTCGGATTCATGGGGATCCAGTTCGGCTTCGCGCTGCAAAACGCCAACGTCAGTCGCATCTTCCAGTCGCTCGGAGCCTCGGTCGACGAACTGCCGATCTTGTGGCTCGCCGCGCCCGTCACCGGGCTGCTGGTACAACCGATCATCGGCTACTGGAGTGATCGAACCTGGAACCGGCTCGGTCGCCGTAAACCGTATTTTCTCTACGGCGCGCTGCTCGCCACCGCCGCGCTCGTGGTGATGCCGGATAGCCCGACGTTGTGGATCGCGGCAGGTCTGCTGTGGATCCTCGACGCCTCGATCAACGTGTCGATGGAGCCCTTTCGCGCACTCGTCGGCGACATGCTCAACTCGAAGCAGCGCGCGCTCGGCTACTCGATGCAGAGTTGGTTCATCGGTGTCGGCGCCATCGTCGCCTCGGCACTGCCGTGGGTCCTCACCAACTGGTTCGATGTTGCGAACGTAGATCCCGATGGGGGCGTACCCGATAGCGTGCGCTGGAGTTTTTACATCGGTGGTTTCGTATTCATCGCCGCGGTGTGCTGGACGATCCTGCGCACCCGCGAATACCCGCCCGAGGTATTGAACTCATTCGAGGACAGTCAGCCTGCCCCCGAAGCCGAGTCCGACCGCGGCATGCTGCGCACGCTCGTGGCTGACCTGCTCGCGATGCCGAAGGTGATGCGGCAGCTGGCCCTCGTGCAGTTTCTGACCTGGTTCGCGCTGTTTTCGATGTGGATTTACACCACGCCCGGTGTCACCGCATTCCATTACGGAGCCACCGATACCACCACCGCCGCGTACGCCGACGGCGCCGATTGGGTCGGCGTGCTGTTCGCGGTGTACAACGGGGTCGCAGCTCTGGCGGCGCTGCTGCTCGCACCTCTCGTCGCCACCTTCGGTCGACGCGGCGCGCATGCATTCTGTCTCAGTCTCGGCGGCCTCGGCCTCGCGTCATTCGTGTTGATCGACGACCCGCGCTGGCTCGTCGCGCCGATGGTGGGCGTGGGCTTCGCTTGGGCCTCGATCCTCGCGCTGCCCTACGCGATGCTCGCGGGCGCGCTGCCCTCGAGCAAGATGGGCGTCTACATGGGGATCTTCAACGCCTTCATCGTCATTCCGCAGATTCTCGCCGCGGGCGCGCTCAGCCTACTGGTCCGTCACCTGTTCGACGGTGCAGCGATCTATGCCGTCTTCACCGGCGGCGTGCTGCTTCTTTTGGCGGGTCTCGCCAGCTTGCGCGTCGAGGATGTCGACCCCGATGGCTGACCGCCGCACGATCCGCGGATCACGAGTTCCGGCTCGATGAGCGTCGATTGCACGGATCCGCCTTGAATGAGCTCGATCAGATTATCGACCAGCCGCTCGCCCGCCCGCCGCGTGTCCTGCCGCACCGTCGACAGCGGTGGGTTGTAGTAACTGGCGGTGACGATGGCGTCGAACCCCACCACCGAGACAACCTCCGGCACGCGCAAGCCATGATCCATGAGGGCGCGGATCACGCCGATGGCAATCAAATCGCTGGCCGCGATCACGGCATCGAAGTGGTGTCCGGAGTGCACGAGCTGCAAGCCCGCCTGATAACCGGACGCCGGCGTGCTCTGCGCATCCACTCGCAATGCCGCGTTGGGTTCGAGGCCCGCCGCACGCAGTGTTGTCTCGTAGCCCCGATGTCGTTGCAAGAATTCGGGGCACTGCTCCGAGGCCCCACCCGCGAAGGCAATCTGGCGCCGACCGAGATTAAGCAGATGCTCGGTGGCTCGCCGGGTCCCGAATTCATTGTCGCAACCCAAGTAATGCCCGTGCAGATCCTCGATGACCGGTCCCCAGATGACGAAATTCGCCCCGGAGTCGGTCAGTCGACGCAAGCGATCGGCATAGGTGGTGTAGTCACCGTAGCCGAGCAGGATCAGCCCATCAGCGCGGTTACTCAATTCATAGTCGCTATGCCAATCCTCGCTTTGCTGCTGAAACGACACCAACAAATCAAAACCTCGCCGTGCGGCCGTGTGAGTGATATGCCCCAACATGTTGAGGAAGAACGGGTTGATCTGCGCATCGTTCGAGTACTCCTCGAACAGCAGCAGTGCGAGCGTGCGACTGCGCCGCGTGCGCAATCCCGCGGCACTGCGATCGACGCGATAGTGCATCTCGGTGGCGATTTGTTGGATGCGCTGTCGCGTCTCGGGACGCACGAGCGGACTATTGCGCAGCGCACGCGATACCGTCGCTTGCGACACATTCGCCCGATGGGCAATGTCGATCGACGTTGCCTTGATCTGTTTGGTCGACATCGAAAGGCGCACCCCCTCGGGAGGAAATCTCGAGCACACCCGATGTTAGCGCGTGACCTCGCGAACGGAAACCGGGAGTGAAGCTGATGAGCGTCAGATTTTATTTACACATCATCGGCTCAACCTGCGCCGTACTGACGCTGATTTGGGCCAGCGCGCTCGCCGAGGCTGCACCGAGCCCCACGCGGCCCGGCACCCTGGAATCCTTGACCGTCGCAGGAGGCAACGGCCTTGCACCAAGAGCGGTGCAGGTATGGCTGCCACCACACTTCGATCGTCGAACGCGTTATGCGGTGCTCTACATGCACGATGGCCAAATGCTGTTCGGCAACGAGCGAACCTGGAACGGCCAGTCTTGGGACATCGATCGAACGCTCGCCTCGTTGATTCAGAAGCACCTCATCCGCAACGTCATCGTTGTCGCCATCGCCAACGATCCCAACCGTCGCCATGCCGAGTTCTTCCCGGAAGCAGCGCTTGAGCTGCTGAACCCGCCCGCCCTGCGCGAGGCCTTCGTCACGCAGGCGCTCGGTCAGCGCCCTGCTGCCAACGCCTACCTCGAGTTCATCGTCAACGTCGTCAAACCCGCGGTGGACGCGCGCTACCCTACCGATCCCTCACGCGAGGCGACGTTCATCATGGGTTCGAGCATGGGCGGTCTGATCAGCCTGTATGCCCTCTGCGAGTACCCGCAGATCTTTGGCGGTGCAGCCGCGCTGAGCACGCACTGGATCGGCAGCTTCGAGCGAAACGAGGCCATTCCCCGCAGCCTGCGCGAATACCTCGAACGAAAACTCCCGCCCCCAGATACCGTCCGCATCTACCTGGATCGCGGCACCGAAGAGCTTGATGCGCTGTACGACGATGCGCAGCGCGAGGTGGACTTATTGATGCAGCGCGAAGGGTTCACCCCGCCGCGATTTCAATCGCGAACGTATCCCGGTGCAGGCCACGACGAGAAGACCTGGCGTGAGCGGGTGGCCGAACCGCTGCAGTTCCTGCTCGCACGCTGAAGGTCGTTATCACGCGGACGGGGACATCACGCCGAAGGTGGGCATAATGAGGCAGAGTGCCTCGGGAGGTTCGCCATGATCGATCGCCGTTCTCTGCTTGCTGGTCTCGGCGCCGCCGTTGCGGCAACGCCCAGCGCAGCTGCCGCATCCATACCCACCCGCCCCGACGTGTCGTTCCTGCGTACCGAGGCACTGGTCAATGTCGAGCGCGCGCAAGCGGTCATGGCGCGCGAGAGTATTGATGCCTTCGGGGTCACCCAGCCGACCAACGTATTCTACCTCGGCAATCATTGGCCGAATCTCGATCGCATGGGGTTTCGACACTCGGTATTCATCGTGTACCCGCGCGACCCGAAGCGCCCTGTCGCCCTCGTCATGAGTGGCTTTTTGCATTACTACCGCTACGCCGACGATGTCGAACTGCCCAATCGCGTGGTATTCCCGTACACGGCGCCCGAGGCCGATGGCAGTGCCGCGCCAACCCGACTACATCGCGTTCTCGATGAGTCGTTGGTCAGTGCACGGGAGACGCATCGGCGCAACACCGCCGCGAGTGCTGAGCCGCCCTCAGCCTCGGCAGACCTCGCCCTGCAACGCGCCTTGCAACACCTCGGTCTGATGCGTGCGCGGATCGCGATCGATGACCCCGTTATCGAGCGCTTGCTGCAAAAGCAGGATTTCGCAGGCACCACAACGGCGGCCGAGGACCACCTGCGGCGAATCCGCTTCGCCAAAACACCCACCGAGATTCGTCTCATGCGCATCGCGGCGCAGCACAACGTCGATGCCGCCATGGCGATGGTCGCAACCGTCCGTACCGCAGGCTCGACCGGGGTGCTTCGAAACCGATTCTTTGCCGAGGCCGCCGCACGCGGCAATCAGCCGGTGTTCATCGTCATCGACGGCTCGTCATCCGAAATCGCCGACGCACCGATTCGCGATGGGATGGCCTTCAGCATCGACTGTGTGAGCAGTTTCCTGCACTACCATGGGGACTTCGCGCGCACCATTTTCGTCGGCGAACCGCACCCCTTGATGCGACGTGGCACATCGGCGATCTTCACCGCTTGGCAGGAAGTGCGCAGCCAACTGCGCCCCGGCATGCGCTTCGTTGACGTACAGCGCATCGGGCGCGAATCAATGAAAAAGCAAGGTGCAGACTTCAGCGTCAACTTCACGCCGCACAGCGTCGGCCTCTGGCACAGCGATCATCCGCAGCCGAGCGTGGCCGAGGGCCGCAGTGTCGAGGCCCTGATACTCGAGAAAAACATGGTGCTGAGTGTCGACTGCCCGATCATGGACACCGGAATGGGTGGCACCTGCCACCTCGAGGATTTGGTGCTGATTGGGGAGGACGGGGCGACACCGATCCACTCGGTGCCGCCGAACATCCTTTCGGTCTAGCGCGCGGCGTCTGGCGCCGCTCGCATTACGGGTCGATCAGGCTTTGATGGCGTGCCGGATGCCGTAACCGCGGATCACCGCCTGCGCGTTGTCGACCATCGTGAAGCCGCGACGACTGATTTCCTGCGTGAACGGCACCGAGTGGTACTCGAGCGACCACGGCTCGTTGTTCCAGCGGTGATCCCACCAGCGGCCGTACATCTGCCGCGGCGGCATCGCCGTACCCCCTGAGATGAAATCGAGCGGGTAGTACACGCCACCTGGACGAGTAACGCGCTGCACCTCGGCGATGATTTTCAGCGTGACGTCAGCGGGCACTTCGTGATGCAGCAGGTAGCTCGTCACAAGATCGAAGTGGTTGTCCGGGAACTGCGTGTCCTCGGCCATGCGCTGCGAGAAATTGACGCCGACGCCAAGACGCACCGCACGCATGTGTCCGTAGCGCAGCATCGGCGCGCCACAGTCGATGCCCCACACTTCGGCATCCGGGAATCGCTCCTTGAGCGCAACCGTCAACTGACCGATGCCGCAGCCCATGTCGAGGATGCGACGCACCTTACCGTCCTTGGGCAGCGGCAGACGCTCCGCAGCGCCGAGGTGTGCCTCGTCTTGATCGTTCGTGCCGTGCGAGGTACCAGTGTAAAAACTGTTGGTGCCGTAGTGGTACATGTGCCCGGCGAACGGATCGCCCACATAGCCGCCCGGCTGGATGTGAATCTCGTGACGGGCGTACACGGGAATATCGAGCTTCGGCGCAAACTCGAGCATGCCGGGCCCCGACTTGTCCGTCGCTTCCATCTCGGAGAGGTACGCGTCCGCGTTCTCGTGCAGATGCAGCTGCAGCGTTTTCCACATGTAGTACTGGTTGTCGAGCCAGCTCTTCGAGGCGATGTTGATGCCTGGCTCCGAATCGACGAGTTTGCGCAACTGCTCGACGGTGATCGGCGTGCTCTGGTCGATGACCTCACGTTCGAGCGCGCGCTCGAAAGCGACGAACGAGGCCGCGCGCAGCGACTTGCCCTGCAGGCGGCGGAAGCCGCGGGTGAAATCTTGTTGACTCTCGAGATCGAGCGTGGCGAGTCGCGCCAGCCGGCCGTGGTAGCCCCGAGCCTGCGCGCCCGCAGCTTTGGCTCCGGCGGCCTGAGCGCCGGCAGCCTTGCCGGTCGCACCGGGGGCCTTGGACGCTGCGGCGAGCGCCTCGTCCGGCTTCATACCCTGCACCAAGGCCAGCGACCCTGCGGCGACTCCGAACAATTGACGACGTCCGATCATGGGCAATCTCCCGAGTTCAAAGCATGGACCCGACCGCCTGAGCATACCCAAGGCGGGTCGGTTTACGCCATCGGGGGATTCGGATGACCGCAGGCTGGGGGGAGGCCGCCCCGTCAGCCCTGGTCAGCGCCCAAAGTGGGCCAACTTGAGGCGTCGAGGGTCTCCCGGTAGCTGTGCCAGGCAGTTCGCAACCGGCGCAGTGGGCTCAGCCATCTCGACTACCGCGAGCGATGCAACAACCCGTAAAGCACCGGCAGTACGAACAGCGTCAGCGCCGTAGAGGAAATCACGCCACCGATGACTACGGTGGCGAGGGGCCGCTGTACCTCGGCCCCGGCGCCGATCGACAGCGCCATCGGTAGAAAACCAAGACTCGCCACGAGCGCCGTCATCATCACCGGCCGCAATCGGGTGATCGCGCCCTCGCGAATGGCCGCGAGCAACGGCTCGCCGGCCTCACGCAATTGGCGAATGAAACTGATCATGACGATGCCATTCAGCACAGCGATGCCCGAAAGCGCCACGAAGCCTACGCCGGCCGAGATCGACAGCGGCAGATCGCGCAAGAAGAGGGCAATGACGCCACCCGTGAGCGCGAGCGGCACGCCGGAGAATACGATCAGCGTGTCCTGACCTGAGCCGAACGCCATGTAGAGCAAGCCCAAAATCAGCAGCAAGGTCACCGGCACGACGATGGCGAGCCGCTGCGCTGCCGAGCTCAGTTGCTCGAAGGTACCGCCGTAATCGACCCAGTATCCAGCGGGCACGGTCACCTCCGCATCGATGCGCTGACGCACCTCTGCGATGAACGAACCCAGATCGCGATCATTGACGTTGGCGGTGACCACGACCCGACGTTTGCCGTCGTCACGGTGGCTCTGGTTCGGGCCGACGCGCACTTCGACGGTCGCCAACTCGCCCAGCGGCACTGCGCGGGCCGTGCCAGCACTGCCCGCCACCGGCACCATCAGACCGCGAACCGCGTCGATATCCCCGCGGATCGAATCCTGCAGTCTCACCACGATCGGCGGCCGCCGATCGCCTTCGTAGAGCGTGCCCGCAACGACACCACCGATCGCGACACGCACCACATCCTGAACATCACTGACCGAGAGCCCGAGGCGCGCTATCGGCTCACGATCGGGCTCGATGACGAGCACCGGCAACCCCGTGACCTGCTCGACCTGCGGATCCTCCGCCCCGGGCACGGCTGCCACGACACCGCGGATCTGCTCGGCGACATCAAGCCCGACGTCGAGATCATCCCCAAATACTTTGATGGCCACATCCGAGCGCACGCCCGTCATCAACTCGTTGAAGCGCATCTGGATCGGCTGCGTCAGCTCGTAGTTGTTGCCCGGGATCTTGCCGATGATCTCTTGGATACCCGCAATGATCTCCGCCTGCGTCTTGCGCGGGTTCGCCCATTCGGCTCGCGGCTTGAAAATGATGAACGTGTCGGCCACCGACGGAGGCATCTGGTCGTTGGCGAGATCGGCGGTGCCGATCTTGCTGAAGACATGATCGACCTCGGGGATCGCTGCAATGCGGCGCTCGAGCTGCCGCTGCATGGCCACGGATTGCGTCAGCGACGTGCCCGGGATCCGCAGCGCGTGCAGCGCGTAATCGCCTTCATCGAGGCTCGGCATGAACTCGCTTCCCATACGAGTCGTCAGCGCTGCGGCACCGAGCACGAACACCACGGCGAGCACCACGATATTGAGCCCACGCGCCACCGCCCAGTCGAGCGCGAGAGCGTAGCGCGACCTGAGCGTGTGCATGAACGCCCGCTCGTTCTCCACCACCTTGCCGGAGAATCCGATCGCGACCATGGCGGGCACGAAAGTCAGCGACAGCAGCATCGCGGCGGTCAAGGAAAAGACGACCGTGAAGGCCATCGGGTGGAACATCCGCCCCTCTACGCCCTCAAGGGCAAAGATTGGCAGATAGACCGCAGTGATGATGCCAATGCCGAAGATACTGGGCCGGATGACCTCGACCGTCGCGGAAGCCGCAGTGTCGAGCCGTTCGTCGGCGCTCAGCGCTCGACCGAGTTGGTGTTGCGCCAACCCGAACCGTCGCAAGCAATTCTCGATGATGATCACCGCGCCATCGACGATCAGGCCAAAGTCGAGCGCGCCAAGGCTCATCAGATTGCCCGGGATCCCCGCCCGCAACATGCCCGTGGCGGTCAGCAGCATCGACAAAGGAATCACGGCGGCCGTGATCAGCGCAGCGCGGATATTGCCGAGCAGCACAAACAGCACGGCGATCACGAGCAACGCACCCTCGGCAAGCGAGGTGGCCACAGTGCGTATGGTCAGGTTCACAAGATTCGTACGATCGTACGTGGCCGTCAGCACCACACCCTTGGGCAGCGAGGGCTGAATGCTGGCGATGCGCTCCCGCACGGCATTGGCGACCTCGCGACTGTTCTCGCCGGTGAGCATGATCACCGTACCGAGAACCACTTCCTCGCCGTCTTCGGTGCCCGCGCCGGTGCGCAACTCGCGCCCCTCCTGAACGATGGCAACGTCACGAACGCGGATCACCACCCCGTTGCGATTGACGACGGGGATCGCGGCGATTTCGTCGAGATCGCGAATCTGCCCCGGCACCCGCACCAAATAAATTTCGCCGCTACGCTCGATGTAGCCCGCACCGACGTTGGCGTTGTTGCGCTCAATTGCATTGATCAACTCATCCAGCGTGATCTGCAGCGCGCTGAGACGACGCAGATCCGGGGCCACCTGCACCTCGCGCACGAAACCACCGACCGTGTTGACCTCGACCACACCTTTGACGGTGCGCAGTTGTGGTTTGATGATCCAGTCGTTGGCCGAGCGCAACTCGGTGGGCGTGACCCCCGATCCTTTCGCCGCCTCGACGGTGTACATGAAGATCTCGCCAAGGCCCGGGGCAATCGGCCCCATGGAAGGCTCGACGCCTGCGGGCAATTGCGAAGAAACGCCCTGCAGGCGCTCGGCGATCTGTTGCCTCGCCCAGTAAATGTCGGTGCCGTCTTCGAAGCCGATGGTCAACTGCGACAAGCCGTAGCGCGACAACGATCGCGTGTAAGCGACATCCGTCAACCCTGCGAGCGCCGTTTCGATCGGGTAGGTGATGCGCTGCTCGACCTCGAGGGGCGAATATCCCGGCGCCTCGGTGTTGAGCTGCACCTGGACATCGGTGATGTCTGGTACCGCATCGATCGGCAGGCGCAGCAAACTCACCACGCCCACCGCGGCCAGCAGCAGCGTCACCGCCAGCATGGCCCAGCGGTGACGAATGGAGTAGCGAACGAGTTTCTCGAGCATCACGCAGGCCTAGTGGTCGTGTGTCGCGCCGGACTTTTCGATGTCGGCCTTGATCAGATAGCTCTGCCCAACCACCACCACGTCACCGACGTTGACGCCATCCAAGATCTCGACTGAGCGACGATCGCGGCGCCCGAGTTTCACAGGTCGCACTTCGTAGACGTCGCCCACTTTGATGAACACCACATCCATCTCTCGCCAGCTCTGTAGTGCCTCGATCGGCACGGCACGCTCGACGGCGGCCCGCGACAACTCGACTTCCGCCTGAACCGCGGCGCCCGGACGCCATAGGCCATCATTATTTTTGATCGTCGCTTGGGCAACGAAACTCTGCGTGGCGACATCGATGTCAGGCAACAAGCGATTGATTTGCGCCTCGACGCTGTTGTCGTCGGTCAGGCGTTGCACGCGCACGCGCGAACCGGCTCGAACGCTCTGCGCCATTTTGCCGAAGACGCGCAAATCGACTTGCAGGGAGTCGGTATTGGCCAACTCGAATAGCGGCATATCGCTTACCGCAGCACCAACGACGGCATCGTGGCGGATCACCGTGCCCGAAATCGGAGCGGTCAACGAATACGTCGACAAACTCGCATTGCTCTCGATGGTGGCGAGTACAGCACCTGCCGCCACGCGATCTCCGGGCCGCACTCGCACCGATTTGACGATGCCCGGAAATCGCGCAATCACTTTGGCGCTCGCCGCTTCGCGTGCGCGCACCACACCCGGCACCTCACCCGTCTCCAGAATGACGCCGCCGCCGTGTGGGGTGGTGGTGATCCCCGCCTCAGCCGGGGTCGAGGCGTCGATGGTGACGCGGCCCTCGATCGACTCGAACGACCAGCTGTAGTCCCGCCCTGTCACACGCGCAGTGACCTTCACGGCAAAGCTGTGCGGCTCACGGACGCCCAAGGTCCCTGCAAAAGCGCCACCGTTCGGCACCAGATCAAAAATTTCCGACTCACCGCCCAGGCGCTCGGTGCGCACCTCCATGCGCTCGACGCCCGTGGTGAGCGGCTTGCCGGCGCGGGTCACCCACGCGACGTATCGCGGTAGTTTCCCGGGTTGGTCGACGAGGCGAATCTCCACGGTCAGATCGCCCTCCGTCAGCAGCCGACCGCCGTTTGGACCTTCCGGCTCATCAGCATGCTCGCTTCCGCCATGGCCGTGATCATCGTGCCCTGGCTGCGCGCCTTGCGGCCCGCCGCAGCCGCCGAGCAGGACGCTGCACAACACCATTACCGATACCGTCAGACGCATCGCACCCCCCTGCTTATGGCGCCGCGATGACGGGTTCGGCCGTCAAACGCTGGATCTCTATCATTGACCGACGCCAATCGAGCTTCGCCTCGAGCGCCGCCTCGAGGCCGGAGCGAACTGAGCTTTGCACCTCGGACCATTCGAGGTAGCTCAGGGCACCGGCCGTATAAGCGCGCTCGGCACTCGCCGCCGCATCGCGCAGCTTTGGCAATACGTCGGACTCGAGCGCCCGCACCTGCTCGGCAGCGGCGTTCGCCTGCGCCCACGCCTCGAGCAGCGCGGCATCGAGCTGCGCTTCGATCGATTCGCGCTCGAAATCCAGCGCCGCGCGCTCGGCGCGCGCGATTGATTGCTCGTCGGCGGGACGGAGCGACCCCCCGCGCGGGAGTCGAGCCCCCGCGATGAGCGCAACATCGCCTGTACCGGCAAGGTGGCGAACGCCCAACTCCCAATCAACGTCCGCCGAAGCGCCGGCTACCGCGAGCCGCTGGCGCGCCTCGCGAATCCGGCGTGCGGTCGCAAACCGCGTCAGTTCCGGAGCACCCGGCAAAGCCTTGCGGAAGTCCTCGAACGAAGGCAACGCCGGCACGCTCGCCGGCAGGGGCATCGCCTCGAGCGCTGCGCCAGTGCGATCGCTCCACATCAAAGCCAAGCGCCGCGCAGCCACGGCTGCGCCCGTGCGGCTCGCCGACAGCGCGGCACGGGTCGCTGCGACGTCGGCTTCAGCCTTGAGCGCCATGGTCTGCGGGGCCGCGCCGATGGTGAAGCGCTGGCGCGCCGAGTCAGCCATGCGCTCACGCTGCGCGAGCTCCGCTTCCAGCAGGGGCTGCCGCGCCTGCCACCCTGCCAGATCGAGGTAGCGACGCGCGGTCTCTGCCAGGACATCGAACTGCATCGCCGAGCGCTCGATCCCCACGGCATCGAATCGCGCCGCGGCCATGGCCCGGCGCGCCTCGCGCTTGCCGCCTCGCTCGATGACGCCCGCGAGGGTAAAGGTGGTTTCGCTGACATCAAAGCTACGGTAGTCCCCGGAGCCCACCGCGTTCTCGATCGACACGCCCACCGACAACTGCGGCGGCAAGGCTGCGGCGGCAAGCTCAGCCTGACGCACTTCGCTCTGCAGGGCGAAGCCACGCAGCTCCGGGTGCGAGGCAATGACCTTGGCGAACGCCGCATCCAGCGTGATGGGCGCCGCTTGGACCATGGAACCGAGACACCACAGCGCCACGGCCAACATCGCCTTAAGCCGATATTTCTTCGGATGGAAATCGGGTGAAGTCATCGCGCTGGACCGCGCCTCGAATGAGTCTTGAGGTTGCACAAAAACATAGCAGAGCCATGCACCAATCGCCGCTGGATCAACCCGCACTCAACAACAGGCGATCGCTGCGTTACAGTGTGACATGGACATGCGTCGCATCGCGCTCATTGCTCTCGTTGCCGTCGGCGCAGTCCACGGCGTGGCTAGCGATAGTGGCACCTCACACTCGCCCGTCGGGCGCTGGCACACCATCGACGATAAAGACGGCAAGCCGCGCGGCATCATCGACATCACACAACATAACGGCACGCTCGAGGGCCGTATTGCCGGCACGCTGCGACCCAACGAACCGAGCCAAGCCACCTGCGAGCGCTGCCCGGACGAGCGGCGCGGCAAAAAGATGCTCGGCCTCGTCATACTCACCGGGCTCAAGCAGCAAGGCCAAGGCGCATCGGCTATCTGGACGGGCGGTAAAATTCTGGATCCCGATAGCGGCAAGATCTACGACGTCAAACTCGAGCTCGCCGATGGCGGACGCACACTGAACGTACGCGGCTATCTTGGCATCGCGCTGCTCGGACGAACGCAGCGCTGGCAGCGCGCACCGTGAACAAAGCCCGGCACCTGCTTTTTTTACTGCCTGCGATGCTGCCATGGGCCAGCTATGCGCTCGCGCTGCGTAGTGGCGCTTGGGATGCCGCAGCGTTCATCGTCCCGCTGTGGTACTTTGTGCTCATTCCACTGCTTGATGCACTCATTGGTCGCGATACGTCGAACCCCTCGGCGAGCGAGGAAGCGCAACTTGCGGAGGATCGCTACTACCGCTGGCTGCCCTTGCTCTGCCTGCCGATTTACACGTCGGTACTCGTTTTTGGTGCTTGGGTCTTAGCCGTCGCGCCCTTCTCCACGCTCGGCGCCGTGGGCTGGGTCGTCTCCATCGGCCTTGTGGGCGGGGTCGTCGCAATTCACCCGGCCCACGAACTCATCCACAAGCAGACGCGACTCGAGCGGCGGGCGGGCGGTCTGTTGCTCGCGAGCGTGAGTTACGGTGGCTTCAAGATCGAGCAT
>JBJTBK010000197.1:0-8144 GCA_046091245.1 Nevskiaceae bacterium
TCGATTACGCCAATCGCGCCAGGAGCGCTGGCCAAACATCGACGACAGCGTTCCGCGCGCGGCGCTCCGGCAGCGCGCAGCAACAGGCTCGAGGGCAGAAGACGTTGCGCTTCGAGTTCGACGAGATCACGCAGGAATTCAGCACCCGGACACTGCGGAATCGACTCGACGGCTTCCGCCATCAACCCATCGAACCGTTGCACGCTGCCCTGCAGGCCGAGCTCAGCGACTGCAGTCGGCCGACCGAGGTCTGCATCGCGATGGGCAGGCTTGCCGAGTTCCTCATCCGTGCCGAGTGCATCGCGCACGTCATCCGCCAATTGATACGCCTCGCCCAAGCGCTCACCGAGTGCGCGCCACGGCGCAGGGTCCGCGCCCGCCGACAAGGCTCCACCCACGGTCGCCGCGACGAACAGCGCACCCGTTTTCAAGCGGCGATATTCCTCGAGCGGAGTCGTAGCCTCGCACTCCCATGCCTGACCGGCGACGATGCCGCCCGGTGCGCCGGCCGCACGGCCGAGCGCCAATACGATACCGGGCAGCCGCGGTGCGGCAGTCGAAAATGCCCGGGCCACGTTCTGGAACGCGAGCACGATGAGCGCATCACCCACGAGCAGCGCGATCCGCTCGTCGAAAGCCCGATGCACTGAGGGCCGGTTGCGCCGCAGCGCGGCATCGTCGAAACAGGGCAAGTCGTCGTGCACCAACGAGGCGCAGTGCAATAACTCGATCGAGGCCGCGGTCGCCTCTGCGAGCGGCGAATGAGGCTCGCCACATCCGGCCGCTATGGCCAGGCACAAGCGTGGTCGAATGCGAGCGCCGCCGGGGAACACGGCGTAGCGGATTGCGGCCGCGAGGCGCGGCGGACAGCCCAGCGTATCGCAGGAGGCCACAGCGACCTCGAGAGCCTGCTCGATGGCAGAGGTGCTTTCCATGATCAGGCCCTCAGACTGGCATATGTCAAGTTAGATTGTCACACTGGGGTGTAATGCAATATAGACATCACCCTGTAGCGAGTCAAACCGGCCCGGACTTCGCCACAAGCCTGCCGACCAACGGCTATGCATGGTGGTATGTGGACGCGCTCAGCGACTGCGGCCGTCACGGCCTGACGATGATCGCCATGCTGGGTTGCGTGTTCTCGCCGTGGTACGCCTGGGCGCGGGCGGGCGGAGCGCGGCAGATCGACCCGCTCGAGCACTCGGCGCTCAATCTCGCCCTTTACGGCGCAGCAGGTCATCGTTGGACGCTGACTGAACGAGGCGCAGCGGATATCGCTCGCAGTACCGATCAACTCACCATCGGCCGCAGCAGCCTGCACTGGGATGGCACCACGCTGCATGCAGAAATCAATGAAGTCACCTCGCCATGGCCAACGCGCCTGCAAGGCCGGCTACGGTTGACCCCTCAGGCGTTGATCGGTATCCGCCACGACATCGACCGCGACGGCGCACATCGCTGGTATCCAATCGCACCGCAGGCGCGCATCGAGATCGAGTTCAGCCGCCCTCGCCTGCAGTGGCGAGGCCATGCGTACTTCGATGCCAATCAGGGTGTGCGCCCACTGGAGGACGACTTCCGCAGCTGGAATTGGTCGCGCGCCGCACTCAAAGATCACGCCCGCGTCTACTACGACACCGAGTGGCGCGGCGGCGGCGGCAAAGCACTCGCGTTCCGCTTCGAAGCGCAAGGCGCCCACCCCTGCGACCCCCCCCCACAGCAGACGCTGCCCAGCACGCTGTGGGGAATCGAGCGCAGCACGCGCTGCGATTCGGTAGCGCAGGCCTCGATCCACAAGACGTTGGAGAGCTGGCCGTTTTATGCCCGATCCCTCGTCGATACCACGGTGGACGGACAACCGATGCGCGCGTTTCACGAAAGCGTGTCGCTTGATCGCTTTGCGTCACGCTGGGTGCAGACGCTGCTACCCGTGCGCCTGCCGCGTCATCCCCTGCGGCGTAGCGCCTAGATCGTTCCGCTGCGTTGATCCATACGTTCGAGCCGCTCGAAGGCTCGCAGGGCCAAAGAAAATTCGCGCGTCAGTAAACTCTCGCCCAGATGCGCCGCCACCACACCGTGTTGCCGATCATGGCGCACCACGGCTTCGACCAAGAAAGCCGCCTCCGGCAAGGCTGGGCCCGCATCAAGCGGTGGACCGCCATGACTCGACACCGTGATCGCCTGCAGCAGCAAAAACAGCTTGCGCCGCGCCGAGACCACCGCACGCGAACTGATCGAATCGCCGCCGTGGCGCTGCACCTCGCGACCGATCTGCGCATACATCAGCCGCGCCGCGTGAATGGCTGGTCGGCACTCCACCGGTAACTCCGCGACGCCACTCGCCGCGCGGGAATACAACTGCTCCGCCTCCGCGACCAGCCGATCGACAAGACGTCCGAGCTGCGGATCGAAGTCGGGACGCTGCAGCCAGAGCAGCGGATCGATGCCCGCCTCGCGCAGCCAACGTAACGGCAAGTAAATGCGTCCCATGCGCGCATCCTCACCGACGTCGCGGGCGATATTGGACAGTTGCATGCCAATGCCCAGATCCGCCGCGCGCGCCAGGGCATGCGGCGCACGCACGCCCATCAGCAGCGACATCATCACGCCCACGGTACCTGCCACGCGTGTGGCATAGGCGCGCACATCGGACAGCTCCTCGTAGCGGCGCCCCTCGGCGTCCCAGGCAAAGCCTTCCAGCAAAGCCGCCGGAATATCGATCGGAATGTGAAAACGGGCGACGACATCGGCGAGCGCACGATCAGCCGCGTTGTCGATGGGCTCACGGCGATACGCCCGCTGCAGGCGATCCGTCAGCGCAACAAGCGCCGGTGCGGGATCACGGGCGGTATCGATAGCGTCGTCCGCTTCGCGACAAAAGGCATACAGAGACAACGCCGGCTCGCGCACGCGAATCGGCAACAGAAACGAGGCTGCATGGAAAGTGCGCGACCCGACACGAATAGCCTCACGACAGGCTTCGAGATCCGCCCGCGTCGCAAGGCCCGATGCCATGCCACCATCACCCATCATGTCGATGTCCCCGCCTCGACCCCCGAATCACTTTACGTCAGCGGTTTGCGCCGGGGCAACTCTCGCGGGTCGCCCGCGCTCGCCGGCGCACCGGTCCACGCCATATCGAGCATAGCGACTTCACCGAAGGTACAGCCCCGACGTAACGCCTGCTCGATGATCGTCCAAGAACTCAGCGGCATGCTGAGCCAGGGCCAAGGATCGCGCATCGACCAGGTCACATCACGTGCGCGCCGGAGATAGCGAAAATTTTGCGCGAATCGCTCGGTGAACATCGAGTGCTGCGTCTCTGTTAGACAAGGATAGAACTGCTGCAGCAAACGCGCCTGGCGATAGCGCAGCGTCGATGGCTGCTCAGGGTGCAGGATGGCCGCCGCAAGCCCGGCAGGATCGACAAAGTGAATGCCACTCGTCGCCCGCGGATTGCACTCAATGCCACGCACCTGCCCATCGTCTTGCTGCACCAGATCGAAGGAAATGAAGCCGTCGAAACCACAGTGGGCTACGAAGCGATCAACCCACTGCGCCACCGGCAGCGGCGTGTCGATGCGCTCGAAGCACACCGCCACCGTGCCCTGCATCACGGCACCACGGTAGGTCACCGTCAGCAGCACCTGCCCGCGCCGAGCCACAGAAAAGGTACTGAGCAGCTGACCTGCGCAGAACTCCTGCACGATGCCGGGCTCCGTCACCGTCGGCAAGCGCGCCCCGCGCTCGAGGAACTGCACGCCGCGCCCCGAACAGGAGGCTACCGGTTTGACCACGGTTGGACCCGCGTCAGCCAACGCCTGAGCATCGGGCGCATCGAGCGCGCGAGTGTGCGGCGCAGACACGCCCGCTGCGGCGCACACGCCGATGAATGAATGCTTGTCATGCAACGCGCGCAGCGCCGCGAACGGCATGGAGAACACCCGCACCCGCTCGGACAATCGCTCGCGCAGCGCGGCCGCAAACAGGATTTCCTCGGAAACGGGCACCACGAGTCCGACGCCCTCTGCCTCGATCACGCGCTGCAGGTCGGTGAGGTAGCGCTCGTGATTGTCCACGGGTGAGTGAACCACGACGCTGCGCGCCACCGCACGCGAGGCGCCGGTCAAATGGCGCTTGAAGGGCTCGGCGACGATGACGCGGCAACCCGCAGACGCCAAGGCGCGCGCAATTTCCAGCGCCTTGGGCAAGCGACCCAAGGTCAGCAGCACGGTCTCGCTCATGACAGCAGGCTCATGGCAGCGGGCTCATAGAAGGCTGCTCATTCACGAGTGTCGCCACCTGAACGGCGCGCCACCCGACACATCAGCTGCTGCGCGGGACGTGTGGTCAGGCGCGCGACCGGACGCACCTTATGCGCATCCAGAACCCTGAAATCGTAGCGACGACACAGGCGAGCGAGGATCAGGCTGGCCTCCAGCTGCGCGAACCCCGCACCCACGCACACTCGCGGTCCGAGGCCGAAGGGCAGGTAAGCACCCGGCACCAGTTCGTGTTCGCGTTCCGCCGAAAAGCGATCCGGGTCGAAGGCATGCGGGTTTTTCCAATAGTCCCGGTGCCGATGAATACACCACGGCGCGATCATGAGCATGGCGCCGCGCTTGACCCGATGCGGTCCGATGGTCGCGGCCTCCGCCGCCACCCGTGGAATGAAGGTGATCGGCGGATAAAGTCGCAGCGCCTCACGAAAGACGTTGCGCACGTAACTCATGCGCCGTACTTGCTCGAGACTGATGGGCCCATCGCCTGCAATCTCGGCCACTTCGGCGCGAACGCGGGCCATCGCCGGCGGGTGCAAACCGAGAATCATGAAGGCCCAGATGAGCGCGCTCGCCGTCGTCTCGTGCCCCGCCAGAAACATCACGCCGAGCTGATCAAGCAGTTCCTTGCGGGTAAAGCCCTCACCACTCTGCACATCGCGTGCAGCAAGGACCTCGGCTGCGATGTCGTCGTACTGCGCCTCACCGGCGCCCAGATGCGTATCGACGAGATCACCCAGATGCCATCGAATCCGCTCGCACGCTTCCAGCACCTCGGGATGCTGCGGGATCGCCGCGAAAGGCGCATCGAAGATCAGGCGCTTCAACTCGACCTGCGCGCAGGTGCGCTCAAACACCGTGAACGCCTCGAATACATCGACGGCCGTCTGCGACTTCAGTGAAGTCGAGAACACCGTGCGACAGATGATGTCAGCCGTCAGATGGCTCATCGCCAGATCGAGCGAAAACGACTCGCCGCGCTCAGCCGCCTCATCGAGCCTGCGTTCGTAATCATCGACGGCCGCCGTCATCGACACAAACGCCTTGTTGAGTCGCATGTGCGAAAACGCCGGATCGATCATCTGCCGGTGCCGGCGCCACACCGCCCCACTTGAGACGAAAATCGAATTACCGACGAGCGGCTCCAGTGCCCCGACCATCAAGTCGTTTTTTGGATAGATGTCGGTGGGGTCGGTGAGTATGTCCCGCAGCAATTCGGGCTCGTTGACGATGAGAATCGAGCGGCGCGAATAACCGAGCCAGCCCGTCTTCACTCGATACGCCTTCGCAGGCAGCAAACTCAGCAGATCGCCATCCCCTTGGGCCATCACCCGCAGCAATGACACCAGCGCAGCCAAAGGCTGCGGCCGCGGGGGAACGTACAACGCACTCATGTCTGTACCCTAACGTGCAGCGGGGCCGACGTGAAGGGCCGAAGACTTGACACGCGCGCGCCTGCAGCGCAGCATCACCACCTCATGGACTCGTTGATCCCGACTGTATTCACAACCTTCGTCGTGCTGCACATCCTGTTCGGCAGCGTCGGCCTCGTTGCCTTCTGGGTGCCGATACTCGGCCTGAAAGGCGGTTTGCAGCATCGCAAATGGGGCCGTGTATTCAGCGTCTGCATGCTGCTGACCGGTACGGCTGCGGTCGGGATCAGCACCTGCACGTTACTCGACCCACTCGGCACACATCCGCATCTGACCGACCCCGTGTGGATCCGCGGTATCTTCGGCTGGATGATGCAGGGTCTTGCGATACTCACGCTCAACCTCGCGTGGTATGGCTGGCTCTGCGTGCAAAACCGCGAGCGACACGAGGCGAACCTCGAGTGGCGCAATCTCGCGCTGCAAGCGGCGTTGTTCGTCGCCTCGATCCACTGTGCGTATCAGTCATGGCGTGCCGGTTTGCCGCTGATGCTGGGCATGCCGGCGATTGGTCTCGCCACCGTTGCGACCAATCTTTGGTTCCTCTACAAATCGCAGCGTCGGCCGCTCGACTGGTTGCGCGAGCACATCAAGGCTTTGGTCGGCGCGGGCATCTCGGTATACACCGCCTTCTTCGCCTTCGGCGCCGTGCGCACCGTGCCGGCGCTCGCGCTACACCCGGGTCTGTGGGCGATTCCTCTGGTCGTGGGCCTCGGTCTCATTGTTTATCACCAGGCCAGCGTCGGTCGCCGAGCACCGGCGCGCAGCTGAGTCGGGCCGTGCGTCGCGTCATCGTCGTTGGCGCTGGCATGGGCGGGCATGCAGCCGCCGCGGATCTGGCCCGACAAGGCCGTCGCGTCACCGTACTGGAGCGCGCCGCGGTCGCAGGCGGCAAACTGCGCAGCGTCGCTGTCAACGGACAACAGATCGACGCAGGCCCCACTGTGTTCACGATGCACGAGGTGTTCGCGCAGTTGTTCCGTGATTGCGGCGAACGCATTGAGGATCATCTATCGCTGACGCAAACCGACATCCTCGCACGGCATGCCTGGCGCTCGGGCGGCGTCCTGGATCTGCACGCCGACGTGCAGCGCTCCGCCGCCGCCATTCGCGAGTTCGCCGGTGAGCGCGAGGCACAAGGCTATCTCGAACTCTGCCAACGCAGCGCGCGTATCTACGCGACGCTCCGCGACAGTTTCATGACCGTCGCGCGACCCTCCCCCGCACAACTCATCGCCCGACTCGGCGCCCAAGGACTCGCCGCCATGTGGCGCACGCCGCCGTGGCTGTCGTTGTGGCAAGCGCTAGGCAGCCATTTTCGTGATCCTCGGCTGCGGCAGCTGTTTGGTCGCTATGCCACCTACGTCGGCTCCTCGCCGCTGGCGGCTCCGGCCACGCTGATGCTGATCGCCCACGTCGAGCAAAACGGCGTGTGGCTGGTGCGCGGCGGCATGCGCGAGGTGGCCCGTGCGCTTGAATCGCTCGGGCGCGCACACGGAGTCGAGTATCGCTATGAAACCCCGGTGCAACGCATCTTGACGCGCAACGGCCGCGTGAACGGGGTTGAGTTGCAATCCGGCGAAGTACTTGATGCCGACGCCGTGGTCTTCAACGGCGATGCCAATGCGCTGGCGAGTGGCGCGCTCGGTGACAGCGTTCGACGGGCGACGCCCGCCATCGAAGCACCGCAGCGAGGGCTCTCCGCGGTGACATGGTGCCTGCATGCGCGGACCACTGGCTTCGATTTACAACACCACAATATATACTTCGCCGACGATTATCCGCGGGAGTTCTCGGCAATTTTTGCTGACCGTGGCATCACAACAGAGCCCACGGTGTATCTGTGCGCGCAGGATCGAAGCGACTCCTCGGAAGTCAGCGCTGATCCGCAAGGCCGTGAACGCATGCTGCTGCTCGTCAACGCGCCCGCCGATGGCGACCGTGGCGGAGTCGATGATGCGAGTCTCGTGACGCTCGAGCGCCGCGTGTTCGAGCTCCTCGATCGCTGCGGCCTGCAGATCGAACACCAGCCTGGAGATGGCGTGGTGACCCGCCCGCAGGACTTCGAGCGCTTGTTTCCTTGCACCGGTGGCGCCCTCTACGGCCGCGCCAACCATGGTGCGTTCGCAAGTTTCGAGAAACCCGCCTCGCAGACCTCGATCGCGGGGCTTTATCTGGCCGGTGGATCGGCGCATCCCGGGCCGGGGATCCCGATGGCGACCCTCTCCGGACGTCTGGCCGCCGCGCGGCGCGCCGCTGACGCAAGCTAATGGGCTTGCGTCGCGCCACGTTTCGCCGCTCAGCGAGGCGAAGGCACGATCTTGTCGAGGATGCGCGCCGAGGACAGCACGCCGGGCAGCCCCGCGCCCGGATGAGTACCCGCGCCCACGAGATACAAGCCTTCGACCTCTTCGCTGCGGTTATGCGGACGAAA
>JBJTBK010000198.1:0-2887 GCA_046091245.1 Nevskiaceae bacterium
TGTGACCGCGGAGGGAGAGCAACGGTTTCGCGTGATTCGTGAGCGCATCGAGGTGGCGCGCGGCGAGATCGTCCCGCTCGATGTGTACGACTCGCCTCATGGTGTGGTGGTCGAGCGCAGCGCGAATGATCCAACGCTCGGCGAAACCTGCTGGATGACGCGCTGGCTGATCTCTGAACCGGGTGCCACGAATCTTGCTGCGCTGGAATTGCAACAGGTGCAGAGCGTCGATGCTGCGCTTGCGCTGGCGCCGAAGGTCGGCATCCCGCACCAGAACTTTACGCTCGGTGATCGCAGTGGTCGCATCGCTTGGACCATCATCGGTCGGATGCCGCAAGGGGCACTCGGCCCGGAGACGCCGCGACCGGTGCTCTGGCGGGATGCTGACTCCGCACCGCGCATCGTCGATCCGGAGGCGGGTCGGCTGTGGAGCGCGAATTCGCGGCACGTCGAGGGTGAGCTTGAGCGGGTGCTCGGCAACGACGAAGCGGATGGCGGTATGGGTTACGACATGGGCGCGCGTCAGGGCCAGATCCGCGACGGGCTGCTCGCGCTGAGGGCGCCCGCGACCACGGCTGATATGCTCGCGGTTCAACTCGATGACCGGGCCGTATTCCTTGAGCGTTGGCAGCGCCTGCTGCTGGCGACGCTGGACGAAGACGCCGTTCGAAACCAGCCTCAGCGCGCCGAGTTGCGGCGGCTCGCGGCGGACTGGCAGGGCCGGGCGATCCCTGCATCGGTCAGTTATCGCTTGGTCCGCGCGTTCCGCGACCAGACACGCCGCGCAACCTGGGAGATGATCACCCGCACGCTGCAGGCGGGTGAGGGCTCGTACCCGGCCAACCTCTTCGAGGGTTCGTTGTGGCGGCTCGTCACCGAGCAGCCCGCCCACTGGCTGGCCGAGCCTCACGCCGACTGTCGCGCGTTTTTACTGACGCAAGTGGATGCCGTAATTGCCGATCTCGCGCAGCGCTGTCCTACGCTGGCGGTGTGCACCTGGGGTGATCGGAATACCGCGCGCATTCGGCATCCCCTGTCGGCCGCACTCGGCCCGCTCGCGCGTTATCTCGACATGCCCGCGCGACCTCTGTCGGGCGACAACGACATGCCGCGCGTCGTCGGCCCTGAATTCGGTGCTTCCGAGCGCTTTGCAGTGTCGCCGGGGCGTGAAGCGGAGGGGTATCTGCAGATCCCCGGTGGCCAGAGTGGTCACCCGTTGTCGCCATTTTATCGTGCGGGTTTCGAGGACTGGGTGACGGGCCGCGCACGGCCTTTGTTACCCGGCCCAACCGTGCATACGCTTGTTCTCAAAGCTGCCGCAGCGTCCGGAGAGTGACCATGACCGAGGGCCAGAGCCAGAATCGTTTCGCAGGGACTGAGCGTTACATCGCCACGGGTGATCTCGGTATGGCAGTCAATGCCGCGGTGACGCTGGCGCGGCCGCTTCTCATCAAGGGCGAGCCCGGCACGGGCAAGACACAGCTGGCGATCGAGGTGGCTACGGCGCTCGGCCGGCCGCTGTTCGAGTGGCACGTGAAGTCGACCAGCAAGGCGCAGCAGGGGCTCTACGAGTACGACGCGGTGTCGCGATTGCGTGACTCGCAGTTGGGTGACCCGCGAGTTGCCGATATCAGTCACTACATCGTCCGCGGCAAGTTGTGGGAAGCCTTCGAATCGGAGGTGCAGCCGGTTCTGCTCATCGACGAGATCGACAAGGCGGACATCGAGTTTCCGAACGACCTGCTGCGCGAACTCGATCGGATGGAGTTCTACGTGTACGAGACGCGACAGCTGATCAAGGCGCGGCATCGACCGATCATCATCATCACCAGCAACAACGAGAAGGAGTTGCCGGATGCGTTCCTGCGTCGCTGCTTCTTTCATTACATCCGGTTCCCTGATCAGGACACGATGAGTCGTATCGTCGAGGTGCACTATCCGAACCTGAAGCGGGAGTTGTTGGCCGAGGCGCTGGGCGCTTTTTACAAAGTGCGTGAGACGCCGGGGTTGAAGAAAAAGCCCTCCACCTCCGAGCTGCTCGATTGGATCAAGCTGCTGCTCGCCGAGGACATCCCGCCCGAGGTGTTGCGCAGCGATGATCCCAAGAAAGCCATCCCTCCGCTCTATGGCGCGTTACTGAAGAACGAGCAGGATGTGCATCTTTTCGAGCAACTGGTGTTTCTCAACCGTCGAGTCCGCTGACGCGAGGCCGCCGGCATGCTGGTCCGCTTTTTCTTCGATTTGCGTACCGCGGGGGTGCCGGTGTCACTCACCGAGTTCCTCTCCTTGCTGCAGGCGCTCGAGGCGCGTGTGGCGTCCTGTTCGGCCGAGGAGTTTTACTGGCTCGCGAGACTCGCCTTGGTCAAAGATGAGCGGCACTTCGATCGCTTCGATCGGGTGTTCGCGCAGCATTTCGAGGGCGCCGAGCGGTTGTTCGACAAGATCGTGGCCGAAGTGCCGGCGGAGTGGTTGAAGCAACTGGCCGAGCGTGTGCTCTCCGAAGAGGAGAAGCGCAAGATCGAATCGCTCGGCAGCTGGGATGCCTTGCTAGAGACCTTGCGCAAGCGACTCGCCGAGCAGAAGGAGCGCCACGAGGGTGGCAATAAATGGATCGGCACCGGCGGCACCTCACCGTACGGCTCCGGGGGGTACAACCCGGAGGGTGTGCGGATCGGCGATGCCGGCAAACGGCAGCGTCGTGCCGTCAAGGTGTGGGAGGCGCGCGAGTACCGCAACTTCGACGACCAACGCGAGATCGGCACGCGCAACCTGAAAGTGGCGCTGCGTCGACTGCGCAAGTTCGCACGACAAGGTGCCGCCGATGAGCTCGATCTCGGTGGCACGATCGATGCCACGGCCCGCAACGCCGGTTGGCTCGATCTCAAGC
>JBJTBK010000199.1:0-3982 GCA_046091245.1 Nevskiaceae bacterium
CGGGCAACCCCCCGGCAGACGGCGTAAGATACCGACGAACACCGAACAACGTAGGTCATCGATGAAGAACTCCCTGCAACCCGTCATCCTGGCCGGCGGCTCCGGCACGCGCCTGTGGCCGTTGTCACGCGAGGGTTACCCGAAGCAATTTCTGATCCTCGATGGCAACACGAGCCTGCTTCAGCAGACGGCGCAGCGTGTGGCCGCACTCGCCAGCACCGGCGCTGCCGTACAGCCGCCCCTCGTGGTAGGCGGGGAGGAGCACCGCTTCCTCATCGTCGATCAGCTGCGCGAAATCCGCTGCGAGCCCGCACACGTGATCCTCGAGCCGCTCGGTCGCAATACAGCTCCGGCCATTACGCTCGCTGCGTTGCACGCCAGCGCTGCAGGCGAGGACCCGGTATTGGTCGTGACACCCGCCGATCAGACCGTGCGTGATCCGGCCGCCTTCACTGCCGCGCTCGCGATGGCGGCCGACGCAGCCGCGAGCGGTGATATCGTGGTGCTCGGTATCGCGCCGGAGCGACCGGAGACCGGTTTCGGCTACATCCGCTGCAGTGGTGCGGCCGCGTCGAGCGGCACCGCAGCCGCCGTCGAGCAGTTCGTCGAGAAGCCCGATTTCACCACGGCGGTGCGCTATCTCGAGGAGGGCGGTTACTACTGGAACGCCGGCATCTTCGTGTTGCGGGCCAGCACTTGGCTGAAGGCGCTCGGCACCTTCAGAGCAGACATCCTCGATGCGACACGCGCCGCATTCGAGGCGCGCAAGGTGGATGGCAAGTTCATCCGCCCCAACCGCGAGGCCTTTGCCCAAGTACCCTCGGAATCCATCGACTATGCGGTGATGGAGCGTTGCCCCGGGTCAAAGATTGCCGTGCGCATGGTGCCGTGCGCGGCGGGTTGGAGTGATCTCGGTGCCTGGGAGGCGGTCTGGCAAGTCGGTGATAAAGACGACGCCGGTAACGTCACGTCAGGTGATGTATTACTGAACGGAACCCGCAACACCCTGGTCCACGCCACGCATCGATTGGTCGGCGCCATCGGCCTCGAGGATATCGTCGTCGTCGAAACCCCGGACGCCGTGCTCGTGAGTCACCGCAACCATAGTCAGGCGGTCAAGAAAATCGTCGGCGAGCTCAGCAACAGCGGTCGCGGCGAACACAGCCAGCATCGCAAGGTCCACCGGCCTTGGGGTTGGTACGACAGCATCGACATGGGCGATCGCTTTCAAGTGAAGCGCATCATGGTCAAACCCGGCGCCTCGCTCAGTCTGCAAATGCATCATCACCGCGCGGAACACTGGATCGTCGTGCGGGGTACGGCCGAAGTGCGCTGCGGCGAGAAGACGCTGATGCTCACCGAGAACCAGAGCACGTACATTCCGCTCGGCGAGACCCATCGGCTCGCTAATCCGGGCAAGGTGCCGCTGGAAATCATCGAAGTGCAGTCCGGCAGTTATCTTGGCGAAGATGACATCGTGCGCTTTGAGGACACCTACGGGCGCAGCAAGCCGGGCTAACGCCTTGCCTTAGCCGTAGCCGGCTCGCCACTCCGCCTTGTACTGAATGCCCAGCTGCAAGATGCGCTGCAGCAATTGCGGGTAGCCAATGCCGGCCGACAAGGCCGACTGGGCGAAGTCCTCGGCTGCGGCGAGGCAGGGATTGGCGTTCGCCTCAAGCACGAACACCTGCCCATCGTCACGCACCCGGAAATCCATGCGCGCATAGCCAGACAGACCGAGCGCCCGATAGATGCGCCGCGAGAGGCGCTCCAGCGTGGCCCTCACTGGCGCCGGTAAATCGAGCGCTGCAGCGCGCGTGATGCCATGGCGCTGCTGGTACTTGCGGTCCCACTTCACCTTGCGTGTGGCGATCGCCGATTGTCCCTCGCCCATCGAGCCGAACGAGAGCTCCCAGGGCGGCAGACAGGTAATGCGCTCGTTGCCGAGCACCCCGACGTAGATCTCGCGACCGGCGATGTACTCCTCGACCAGGGCATCGGTGCCGACCTGACCGTGGATGAAAGCGATCCGATCCTGTAACTGTTGCACAGTCTCCACCACTGACGCTTGGGCGATGCCCAGCGAAGCGTCTTCGGTAGCCGACTTCACGAACAGCGGGTAACGCAGCCCCGCGGGTACCCAATTTTTCACGCCCTTGCGAAACACCGCGAACTGCGGCGTCGGGATGCGGTGCGAGGTGAGCAGCCGCTTGGAGAGCGGCTTGTCGCGCGAGAGCAGCAGACCGCGCGGGTTGCAGCCCGTATACGGCTGCTGCATCAACTCGAGAAAAGCCACGACGTGCTGATCGTACGTGACGATGCCGTTGAATTCCTCGAGTAGATTGAACACGACGTCCGGACGCCAGTCGGTGATCGCCGCACGCAACTCGGTGAGGCTATCCATGACGCCGAGACATTGCACCTCGTGACCGAGGCTGCGCAGGTTTTGGATGACATCGTATTCCGTGCGCCATTCGTCGATCTGCTGATCGCTGTACCCCTCGAGACTCGCAGGCGGCACGAGGCTCTGATGCACCACCACGAGAATACGCAGACTCTTCACCATGAAAACCCCGTCACCATGAAAACCCCATCACAATGCAAATCCCACCTTGATGCCACGCCGACCCGCGCGGGCGAGTCGCAACACCATCGCCCGCGCGTGTTGCGCGCACTCGGATGCCGGACCCTTGAGCCACAGTTGCCGCTCGCGACAACGCTCTATTGCCAGATCGATGAGCTGACCCGCGCTGTACGCGTCAATGCCACTATGCTGGACCGCATAGCGCGCGAGCTCAGCCCGTCGAGCCCGCAGCAAACTGTCGGCACGGCGCGCGCGGCCCTCGCGAGGTTTGCCACCGAAGGCTCTGCCGAGCCGCCGATCAATCGCTGAGAAATCGCACTGCGAGCGCCGCGCCAGGATCTGCCGGTAGTACTCGCCGAGCGTGAGCTCATTGGCGGCGACGCTCTCGATGCGCGTCTCCTAACGCACGATGGGGTTGCTCTAGCGGAAGCTCTCCATCAGCGCCTGCATGGCCTGCAATTTGACGAGCGCAGGCCAGCCCGCATAACGCTTGCGCCAGCCCGACCGCGGCGACAACCACACTGCAAAGGTTTCGGCGAAATCTTCGGCCGGGTGTGCCTGCGCATACCAGCCATCGAGGTGCTGCACGTAATCGCGGCGGTGCGTGTCGATCACGTACCGATCGGGGTACGGCGCACGCGGCGGACCAAAAGTGTCGCGCCACAGCTTGCGGCGCCGCAATCGATACGCCGTGTCCACGGCATGCCCGACCTCGTGCCGTAAAATGCGCAGCAGACTTGTCGAGTTGCCACCCTCAACCGTGCGCGCCATGCGCCGCTCGAGCCGCTCAAGGCGCGGATGGGCGAGATAGAACGGAATGGCAATTCCCGGTACGCCATCGGGCGAAAACCACTCCTCCGAAAACCACACATGGGGTTGCAGGCGTAGGCCCGCCGCCTCGAGCTCGCGGCGCAGCCGCGCGATGGCGCGCCGCAGCGCGCCGTGCTGCGGCGGCCCGAGATGCAAATCACGAAAGCGCCGACGCAGTAAGCGCGCATCGGTATCGCGCGCCCACACTGGCGTGCGTCGGCCGAGTCGCGCCGCGCGACGCATGACGAGGACTCTCCGCTTGCTTCAGCGAGGGCGATCAGGGCCTCGGTCAGCAGCGCGTCAGCGATCTCCTCGATGGCCTCGCGCTGCACGAGCGCAGCGCGCCACGCGAGCGGAATGGCCTCGACGCCATACACGGCACCGGCCAACTGACCACACACCGCGGCCACCACATCAGCATCACCACCTTGGTTGACGACCTGCAGCACGGCTTGTTTCCAGCTCGTCGTCTCGGCCACCACCTGCGTGGCGAGCGCGAGCACACGCGCCGCCTCGGTGCCCTCCCCTACCCGACGCACGGCGTGCACTTCGAGTGGCGCATGACGGCCGACGAGCGCTGTACCGAGG
>JBJTBK010000200.1:0-3923 GCA_046091245.1 Nevskiaceae bacterium
TCACGAAATAAAACAGCGCCAGGGCCGAGATCCCGTTCATCAAAATGGCCACGCCAAAGGCGCCGGTGGCCCATGTCGCCTTGATCCGCAGCGGCAGAGGAGTCTCGTCGTGACTCGGGGCGGACGCCTGATTTGGGCTATGGGTGTGATTCGGGGTGGCGGTCATGCGGCCGACTTTGTAACATCCCCGCCCCTTATGCGCACTCATTATTGCGGCCAAGTTAACGAGTCCCGGATCGGCCAAGCCGTCACGGTGGCCGGGTGGGTGCTTCGGCGTCGCGACCACGGCGGGGTGATCTTCGTCGACCTGCGGTCTCGCGCGGGTCTGGTGCAGATTGTCTGCGACCCGGACGCCCGTGAGGTGTTCGCCGAGGCCGAGAAATTGCGCAACGAGTTCGTGGTGAGCATCACCGCGCTGGTGCGTGCGCGACCGGAAGGCACCACCAACGCCAATTTGGCCTCAGGCCGCATCGAGTTGCTGGCGCGGAACATCGAGTTGCTGAATCGCTCCGAGCCACTGCCGTTTCAGCTCGATGAAAATGTCTCCGAAGAAGTGCGCCTCAAATATCGATACCTCGACTTGCGCCGCGACGTGATGAGCCAGCGGCTGCGTCAGCGGCACTCGATCACGAGGGCGATGCGCCACTACCTCGACGATGCCGGTTTCGTCGACATCGAAACCCCGATGCTGACCAAGGCGACCCCGGAGGGCGCGCGCGACTACCTCGTGCCTTCACGAACACACCCGGGCAAGTTCTTCGCGTTGCCGCAGTCGCCGCAGATCTTCAAGCAGTTGCTGATGGTCGCGGGCTTCGATCGCTACTACCAGATCGTGCGCTGCTTCCGTGACGAGGACTTGCGCGCGGATCGGCAGCCCGACTTCACGCAGCTCGACATCGAGACCTCGTTCCTCGGGCAGGAACACATCATGACTTTGATGGAAGGTCTGATCCGTCACATCTTCAAGACCGTGGCCGGCGTCTCGCTGCCCGAGCCGTTCCCGCGCATGACGTACGCCGAAGCCATGCGGCGCTACGCGAGCGACAAGCCCGATCTGCGTATCCCGCTCGAACTCGTCGATGTTGCCGACCTCGTGGCCAGTTGCGATTTCAAGGTATTCGCGGCACCTGCCAAGGATCCTGCGGGTCGCGTGGCTGCGCTGCGTGTGCCGCAGGGCGGCAAGCTCACGCGCAAGGAGATCGACGATTACACGGCCTTCGTTGCCCGCTACGGCGCCCGCGGCCTCGCGTACATCAAGGTCAACGAGCGTGCCAAGGGCCGCGATGGCCTGCAGTCACCGATCATCAAATTCCTCTCTGACGGCGCGGTGAATGGCATCCTCGAGCGCACGGCTGCTGCTGACAACGATCTGATTTTCTTTGGCGCCGGTTCGGCCAAAGTAGTCAACGATGCGCTCGGTGCGCTGCGACTGAAGGTCGGCAACGACCTGGGTCTGCTGCAGGGCGCGTGGGCGCCGCTGTGGGTAATCGATTTCCCGATGTTCGAGTACGACGCCGAGGAAAAGCGCTGGTCGGCCATGCACCATCCGTTTACGTCGCCGAAAGATCTCGACCCGCAGGCACTGCGCGCCGCTCCCGGCGCCGCACTCGCCAAGGCCTATGACATGGTCTTGAATGGCTCGGAGATCGGTGGTGGCTCGGTGCGTATCCACCGGCAGGACCTGCAGTCGACGGTGTTCGATCTGCTCGGCATCGATCCTGAGGAGGCTCGGCGCAAGTTCGGCTTCCTGCTGGATGCGCTGAAGTTCGGTGCACCGCCGCACGGCGGTATCGCCTTCGGACTCGATCGGCTGGCGATGCTGATGTCGGGCGCCGAGAGCATTCGCGATGTGATCGCGTTCCCGAAGACCCAGACTGCGGCCTGTCCGCTGACGGATGCGCCCACTGAGGTCAGCGAGAAGCAGTTGCACGAGTTGCACATCCGTCTCCGCCAACCGCCACCGGCGAGCTAGTTTCGCAGCTCGACCTTCAGTCGCGCCGAGTTGGCGGTGCCGGTGCGTAGCTGGTCGAGTGCAAAACTTCCGCTCCGCGAGAAGCTTCCGCCTGCCGGTGAGGCGGCGTAGATGCGGTATTGATTGCCGGCGAGCAGCGCTGCCAGCAGGATCAGGATCGTCGAGAGCCGCTTCGTCAGCCCCATGCGCAGATCACCCGAGACGTTTTTTCAGATCGTACAACCGATCAAGCGCTTCGCGCGGGGTGAGTTTATCCGGATCCACGGCGCGCAAAGTCTCGAGCACGGCGGCGCCTACGTCTTCACCCTCAGGCTGCAGCGCCAGTTGCCCCTGACCCGTTGCATCCGACTCAGCGACGGCTCGGGCCGCACGCTCCTCCAGAGCCGCCAGATGCCGGCGGGCATCGGCGAGCACATCGCGCGGCAGACCGGCGAGTTTGGCGACGGCGAGTCCGTAACTCTTGCTGGCAGGCCCGGGCTTGACCGCATGCATGAACACGATGCCATGGCGGTGCTCCGCGGCATCGAGGTGCACGTTGAGCACGCCCGGCAATTGCGCGGCGAGTGCCGTCAGTTCGAAATAGTGTGTGGCAAAGAGCGTGAACGCGCCCACGCGCAGCGCCAGGTGGCGCGCGGTGGCCCACGCTAGCGACAGGCCATCAAAGGTGCTCGTGCCGCGGCCGATCTCATCCATCAGCACGAGACTGCGCGGTGTGGCGTTGTGCAGGATATTGGCCGCTTCGCTCATTTCCACCATGAACGTGGATCGACCACCGGCCAGATCATCGCCCGCACCGATGCGCGTGAAGATGCGATCGAGTGGCCCGATCTGTGCGGCCTCTGCGGGCACGTGACTGCCGATATGCGCGAGGATGGCAATCAGTGCGACCTGACGCATGTAGGTGCTCTTGCCGCCCATGTTGGGCCCGGTGATGACCAGCATGCGCGTGGCCGCATCGAGCGCGATGTCGTTCGGCACAAACGGTTCGGTGGTGAAGCGTTCGACCACAGGGTGACGACCCGCCGTGATGCGCAGCGCAGGCTGCGTGACGAGTTCCGGCGCCACCCAGCGCAGCGCGACGGCGCGCTCGGCGAGTGTCGCCCACACATCGAGATCGGCGACTGCGGCAGCGGTCTGCTGCAGCGGGATCAGTCGATCGCAGAGTTGTTGCAGTAGCTCGTCGTACAACTCTTTCTCGCGTGCGAGTGACTTGTCGCGTGCGCCGAGAACCTTGTCTTCGAAGCCTTTGAGCTCCGGGGTGATGAAGCGCTCGGCATTTTTGACTGTTTGCCGGCGAATGTAGTCGGCCGGAACTTTGTCGGCCTGACTGCGGGCGATCTCGATGAAAAAGCCCTGCACGCGGTTGTAACCCAGCTTCAACTGCGCAAGACCCGTGCGTGCCCGCTCGCGCGCCTCGAGTTCGAGCAGATACGCATCGGTATCGCTTGAGATTCTTCGCAGTTCGTCGAGCTCCGCATCGTAGCCCGCGGCAATCACGCCACCATCGCGCATCATGGCGGCAGGCTCGGCCGCAATCGCGCGACAGAGCAAGGCATGTTCCTCCTCATGCGCATCGATGGCCTGTGCGAGCTCGCGTAGCAAAGGGGACGCCAACTGCTGCACGGCTTCGCGCAGCGGCGGCACTGCCGCGAGCGCGAGGCGTAATCCCGACAAATCCCGCGGTCGCGCCGAGCGCAGCGCGATGCGGGCGAGGATGCGCTCGATGTCGCCGATCGGCTGCAGCGTTTCGCGCAGCGCGGCATGCCGCGAGCCGGCGGCGAGTTCGGCCACGGCCGCATGCCGCAGCCGCAGCTCGTCGTGGTCGGTGATCGGCCGGTTGACGAGGCGACGCAGTGCGCGCGCGCCCATCGCCGTGGTGGTGGTGTCGAGGAGTGCGACCAGCGTCGCCTCATCGCGACCGCTGCTGCTCGAGTCGATCTCGAGGTTGCGC
>JBJTBK010000201.1:0-9072 GCA_046091245.1 Nevskiaceae bacterium
GGGTCGTGGCGAGGCGGGCGTGCTGGCCGGTGTGGCGCGTACGTTACCGGCGCTTACCCGCTCGGCCAAACTCGGCAAGCGCGCGCGAGCGGTGGGCTTCGATTGGCCCGATGCGCGCGGCATTCGCGACAAGGTCGACGAGGAGTTCGCCGAATTCGAGGCGACGCTGGCTGAGGGTGAGTCGCTCGAGCGCCAGACCGAGGAACTCGGCGATCTGCTGTTCACCATCGCCAATTGGGGGCGCTTGCTCGGACTCGATCCGGAGGCGGCGCTGCGGGCGACAAACGCCAAGTTCGAGCGGCGCTTTGGTTTCATCGAGGCGCAGGCAGCGCAGCGGGGCCGCGCCCTCGAGGGCTTGTCCGCGGAGCAGTGGGAGGCGCTGTGGCAGCAGGCCAAGGCGGCGGAGCGCGGTAAAGCAGGCTAAACTTCGTTGACTATGAAGACCCCCGAGCATCAGGCCTGGAACCCGACGAGCTGGCAGACCAAACCCGCGCAGCAACAGCCCGTGTATCGTGATCAGGCGGCGTTGCTGGATGCCGTGGCCCAGCTCTCGAGGCTACCGCCGATCGTCGTGTCCTGGGAGGTCGAGAAGCTTCGCGAGGAACTGGCCGAAGCGCAGTGCGGCGAGCGCTTCCTGTTGCAGGGCGGCGATTGTGCCGAGAGTTTCGAGGACTGCGATTCGGCCAAGATCGCTCAGCGGTTGAAGATCCTCCTGCAGATGAGCCTGGTGCTAACCCACGGATTGAAAAAACCGATCATCCGCATCGGTCGCATGGCGGGGCAATATGCCAAGCCACGCTCGGCGGACACCGAAACGCGCGACGGCGTCACGCTGCCGTCTTATCGCGGCGACATCGTCAATCACGCCGAGTTCACGCCGGCCGCGCGGGAGCCTGATCCGCTGCTGTTGCTGCGCGGCTACGAGCGTGCGGCCCTGACACTGAATTTTGTGCGCGCGCTGATCGACGGTGGCTTCGCGGATCTGCACCATCCCGAATACTGGGATCTGGGTTTTGTCGGGCATTCGCCGTTCAAGCTGGAGTACGAGCGCATTGTCGCCTCGGTGGCCGATGGTCTGGAATTCTTCGAAACCATCAGCGCCAAGGAAGTGCATCAATCCTTGCGTGCCGATTTCTACGCCAGTCACGAGGCGCTCGTGCTGCACTACGAGCAGGCGCAGACGCGGTTCATTCCGCGCCAGGATCGTTGGTACAACCTCTCCACGCACATGCCATGGATTGGCGTGCGTACGGCGCAGATCGATGGTGCGCATGTGGAATATTGCCGTGGCATCTCCAATCCGGTCGGCGTCAAGATTGGCACGGCGATGGATGCCGCTTGGTTACAGCGGCTCGTCACGACGCTGAATCCGCAGAACATCCCGGGCAAGTTGGTGCTGATTCACCGCTTTGGCGCCAAGGACATCGAGACGGCATTGCCAAAGGCCATTCAGGCGGTGCGTGCCACGGGTCACGGTGTGGTGTGGATCTGTGATCCGATGCACGGCAACACCGAGACCAGTCAAAGTGGCCTGAAAACTCGCCGCTTCGAGAACATCCTGCGCGAGCTTGAGTTGGCCTCGCAAATTCACCGCGATGCAGGCTCGCACCTTGGTGGCGTGCACGTGGAACTCACCGGTGAAAACGTCACTGAATGCACGGGTGGGGCGCGTGGGCTGGCGGATCTTGACCTGCAGCGTGCCTACAAGTCGACGGTTGATCCGCGACTCAATTACGAGCAATCGCTCGAACTCGCGCTGCTGCTCGCCGAGCGTAACCGGCTCTCCCGCGAATCCCGTCGTCGTTAGGCGTTAGCGGCGGCGCAGGGCTGCGGGCGCGGGCAGCCGCTGCTTCGCGGGCAGATCACGCTCGCTGGCGAGCCCAGTGAGCGGGCCACCCAACCGATGTTGAGTACATGGCTGACCGTGCCTATGGCTTGCGCGGCGCTCTCTGGCACCATGGCAGTGCCGCCTCCCTCGCGACAGGCGTCATCGATCTGCGCCACGATGGCTGTCGCATCGAGTCCCTGTGCCGTGAAGGCGGGCGCCAGATCGATACCCACCGATAGGACGTGCGAGACGTCCGCCGCATCGCGCGTTCGCAGCGAGTGACAGCAATACAGTCGCGGCGTTTTTGCATCGCGCATGATCGACAGTTGCGATACCGGTTCTGCGGTCGCGCTGTGGGGTGTTGCGGGTTCGCGCAGCAGACGAAACACCGCCCAGTTCGGGCAGGGGTCAGGCACGAGGCTCATGTTGCCCCAGGGCAGGGCAATGCCGTTGCCGCGATAGACGGCGCGCAAGAAGCCCGGAGCGTAGCCATCAAAGAAATGCCAGTGTCGGTAGGGCGAGATGGCCGTCATTCGGCGCATCATCACGGCCGGCGTCACGCCGAGTCGCTCGCAGGAGGCAATTTCGTGCCGCTCGCGTACCAAAAATTGGCGAAACGGTAGCTTCGGGCAGAGCAAGGCACCGGCAAATGCGCTGCATTCGAAATCGCGCCACGCCATGAGTACGTCGCGGGGCGCCATGCCCACATGTTCCTGAACAGGAGTCTCCTCAAGCGGAGCGGCGCCCGCCACGCTATGCGGCGGTACCGCGCCATCGCCGTTGTGCAGGATCCGATGGCCGATGAAGAAGGCCAGGGTGTACTTGAGCCGCTCCGGTTGTTGACGCAGTTGGCGGTTGATGACGATGGTGTCCGGCGCTTCGAAGCGCGCGCGTAGCAGCCGATCGCCGTCTCGTCGGCGTTCACTGTCGATCCAACGGATTGACAGCCCGAGTTGCTTGACGATCTGCAAGATATCTTCGAGCGCGAGTGGCATGCGACGACGACCCACTGACTCGGCCGCGCGCTCGATGTCGGGAAACTCGTTCTGGCGTGTCTCTTGCCAGACCCGAACGAGTAGTCGAGCGAACTGCTGGCCGCTCGTGCCCGTTTGCACCAGCAACTCGGGCAAGGCCATCTGCAGTAGATCCTTCGAGAACAGGAACGCCGGCTCGAGGGCCATGGCGTTGACCGGCCCCTGATGGCGGGCTGAGCCGAGCTCTTGCGGCGGTAGTGCCTCGGTGCGATCGAGAAACCAGTTCGTGTCCTTGCCGAACACCGCGGCGAGAACACCGAGCATCTGCGGCGAGGGAACGCGTTTGCCGGTCTCGACCATGCTCAGGTACGACACGGAGGGTGCATGGTCGGGTTCGAGCTGCACGCAGCGCGCTGACACTTCATCGAGGGTCAGGCCGTTGCGCTTGCGCAGGCTGCGCAACTTCGAGCCGAGGAAGTGACCCTGTCGCAGTAATCCGGCCATGAGTGAAATTCACACTGTGAAATTTCTATTGTGTAAATACTCTCACCGGCAGGTCTAGAATTCAACTCATCCTAGGGATCGGGACACGGAGAGCAGCGGATGGCGTCGATCGAGTTGGCAGCAGGCACCCCGGCGCGTCCTGGAGAGGAGCGCGTGCTGACGCCTGCCGCTCTGTCCTTCCCCGGTGAACTTGCCGAGCGCTTCGGGCCGCGGGTGCCGCACCTACTGCGCGCGCGCGAACAGCGCCAGCAGCGACTCGATGCCGGGGAGTTGCCCGATTTCCTGCCCGAAACTCGCGCGGTGCGTGAGGGTGATTGGCGGATCGCGGGCATCCCGGCCGATCTGCTTGATCGGCGGGTGGAGATCACCGGTTCCACCGATCGGAAAATGATTGTCAACGCCCTCAATAGCGGCGCCAAAGTATTCATGGCGGACTGCGAGGACTCGCTGGCGCCGTCTTGGGACAACGTCATCGCTGGGCAGGCCAACCTGCGCGATGCGGTGCTTCGGCAGATCGATTTCACCTCAGCGGAGGGCAAAGCGTATCGGCTGAATCCACAGACGGCGGTATTGATCGTCCGGCCGCGGGGCTGGCACCTCGAAGAGAAGCATCTGCTGTGTGGGGGGCAAGCGGTCCCCGGGGCGCTGGTCGATTTCGGGCTATACGTGTTCCACAATCACGCTGCATTGCGCGAGCGAGGCACCGGGGTTTATTTCTATCTGCCGAAGCTCGAGAGCCACCGCGAAGCGCGGCTCTGGGCCGAGGTCTTCGATTTCACCGAGCGTCGGTTGGCGTTGCCGCAAGGCACGATCAAGTGCACGGTGCTGATCGAGACCATCTTGGCCGCCTTCGAAATGGACGAGATCCTCTTCGAGTTGCGCGACTACATAGTCGGTCTCAACTGCGGCCGATGGGACTACATTTTCAGTTTCATCAAGAAGTTTGCCAAGCGAACGGATTTTGTCTTGCCGGAGCGTCGTCTCGTCACGATGACCACGCATTTCATGCGCTCGTATTCACTATTGTGCATCCGGACCTGTCACCGTCGCGGCGCGTTTGCGATGGGCGGCATGGCGGCGCAGATTCCGATCAAGCATGACCCGGTGGCCAACGACGCAGCGATTGCCAAAGTGCGCGCAGACAAGGAACGCGAGGCGGGCGATGGGCACGACGGCACTTGGGTCGCGCATCCGGGGCTTGTGCCCGTGGCGATGGAAGTGTTCGACCGCATCATGCCCACGGCCAATCAACTGAATCGGTTGCGCGAAGATGTGACGGTGACGGCTGCCGATCTGCTGCAGATCCCGAGCGGTGTGATCAGCGCGGAAGGTTTGCGTGAGAATGTGAGCGTGTCGTTGCGGTACATGGCGGCATGGCTCTGTGGCAACGGCTGTGTGCCGATCAACAACCTCATGGAAGATGCCGCGACCGCCGAGATTTCGCGCGCGCAAATCTGGCAGTGGATTCACCACCCGCGCGGGGTGCTTGAGGATGGTCGCAAGATCACTGTGGAGCTGTTTCGAGCGGAGTTGGCCGCCGAGCAGCAACGGTTGCGGGATGCACTCGGTGAGTCCGCCCACACGGCGGGGCGCTATGCACAGGCGGCTGCGCTGCTCGATGGCATCACCACGTCACCGGAGTTCGCCAGCTTTTTGACACTCGCGGCCTACCGCGAGATCGACTGATCACCTTCAACGGGATAGAACCCAACGGGAGAAACGCATGGATCTGCGAACCGCTCAGCAACTGGAACGTGATTGGCAAGACAACCCGCGCTGGCGCGGCGTATCGCGTGGCTACACCGCAGCGGATGTGGTGCGCTTGCGCGGCACGGTGCGAATCGAGCACTCGCTCGCGCGGCTCGGCGCCGAGAAGCTGTGGCGTAACATGGCGGCGATGCCCTTCGTCAACGCGCTCGGTGCTTTGACGGGAAATCAGGCGATGCAGCAGGTGCGCGCCGGCCTCAAAGCCATATATCTGTCGGGCTGGCAGGTCGCAGGCGATGCCAATCTCGCGGGCGAGATGTACCCCGATCAGTCCTTGTATCCGGCGAACTCCGTGCCCCAAGTCGTTCGCCGCATCAACAACACCCTGCTGCGTGCGGATCAGCTGCATCATGCCGAGGGCAACGACAGCATCGATTGGCTGCAGCCCATCGTGGCGGACGCCGAGGCCGGGTTCGGTGGCGTGCTCAATGCCTTTGAACTCATGAAGGGCATGATCGAGGCGGGCGCGGCGGGCGTCCATTTCGAGGATCAGTTGTCCTCGGCAAAGAAATGTGGACACATGGGTGGCAAAGTTCTCGTGCCGACTCAGGAAGCCGTCAGCAAGCTCGTGGCCGCACGGCTGGCCGCGGACGTGTGCGATGTGCCCACCGTGCTCGTCGCACGAACTGATGCGGAGTCGGCCAACCTGCTGACCGCCGACGTCGATGAGCGTGATCGTCCGTTCATTGATGCTGCCGAAGGGCGCACCAGTGAGGGGTTCTTCCACGTTCATGCGGGCCTCGCTGCCGCGATTGCTCGCGGTCTCGCGTACGCACCGTATGCGGATCTGCTGTGGTGCGAAACGGGCACGCCAGACCTTGAAGAGGCGAAGCATTTCGCTGAGGCCATCCATCGCCAGTTCCCGGGTAAGCTGCTCGCCTACAATTGCTCGCCCTCATTCAACTGGAAGAAGAAGCTCGACGACGCGACCATCGCCAAATTCCAGCGTGAGCTCGGTGCCATGGGCTACAAGTTCCAGTTCATCACGCTCGCTGGCTTTCATGCGCTCAACTATTCGATGTTCACCCTGGCCAAGGGCTACCGCGAGAGTCAGATGAGTGCCTATGTCGCGCTGCAGCAGGCCGAGTTCGGCTCCGAGAAGGACGGCTATACCGCGACCAAGCACCAACGCGAAGTCGGTGCCGGGTACTTTGACGATGTCACGCAAACGGTCACCGGCGGTAACTCGTCGGTCACGGCGATGAAGGGCTCCACCGAAGAGGCCCAGTTCGCCGTAGGCTGACGCATACGCCTCGGGTAGAATCCGCGCCCCCGAATGCGTCGCGGGCGCGGATTTTCCATGAAATACGAACACATCATCCTGCCGCCATCCGGCGAGCGCATTAAGGTCAACGCTGACGGTTCGATCGACGTGCCTGATCGGCCGATCATCCCATTCATCGAAGGCGACGGTATTGGCGTCGACATCACTCCGGTGATGCGACGCGTGGTCGATGCAGCCGTGGCGCAGGCCTATGGCGTGAAACGCCGCATCGAGTGGATGGAGGTTTACGCCGGCGAGAAGGCCAATCGAGTCTGCGGGACGTGGTTTCCGGATGAGTCGTTACATGCCTTGCGTGAGTACGTGGTCTCGATCAAGGGGCCGCTCGGCACGCCCATCGGTGGGGGCATCCGCTCACTCAACGTGGTGATGCGACAGGTGCTGGATCTTTACGCCTGTGTCCGCCCGATCCGCTACTTTCCGGGCGTCGCAACGCCCATGCAGGATGCCTCGCTCACCGACATGGTCGTGTTTCGCGAAAACACCGAAGACATTTACGCGGGCATTGAGTTCGCGGCAGGGTCGCAGGAAGTGCAGCGCCTGATTCACTTCCTGCAGAGCGAGTTGAAGGCCAAGGGCATTCGCTTCCCCGCGAGCTCGGGCATCGGCATCAAGCCGGTGTCGAAGGAAGGCAGTCAGCGCTTGATCCGCATGGCGATCCAGTACGCCATCGAGAACGACCGGGTCTCGGTAACGCTGGTGCACAAGGGGAACATTATGAAGTTCACCGAGGGCGCCTTCCGTAACTGGGGCTATCAGCTCGCCCAAGAAGAGTTTGGCGCCACGGAACTCAACGGTGGGCCGTGGTTGAGTTTCCGCAACCCGATCACCGGGAAGGACATCGTCATCAAGGATGTGATCGCCGATAACTTCCTGCAGCAGGTATTGTTGCGTCCGGAAGAGTACGACGTGATCGCCACGCTCAACCTCAACGGTGATTACATCTCGGATGCGCTGGCGGCGCAGGTCGGTGGCATCGGCATCGCGCCGGGCGGCAACATCGGTCACGGGCTCGCGGTATTCGAGGCGACTCACGGCACGGCACCGGGCTTTGCTGGCAAGGACCGCGTCAATCCGGGGTCGATCATCCTCTCCGCCGAGATGATGCTGCGCTATCTCAAATGGACCGAGGCCGCAGATCTCATCATCAAGGGTGTGGCCAACACCATCGCTGCGAAGGAGTTGACCTACGACCTGGCGCGATTGCGTGAGGCGATTCGCGCGAGCAAGCGGGAACTGGCGGCGCGGCGCAATGTGGAAGAGGCGATGCAGCAGTTGATCCCGGGCGCGCGCCTGATGAGTTGTTCGGGTTTCGGCGAGGCCATCGTCCGACACATGGCCGACTAGGATGACGCAGGCCCTGTTCGAGCCGAAGTGTCGCCGTTGTCCACGCCTGGAAGAGTTTCGCGAGTCGACGGGTGAGCGCTACCCGGGCTATCACGCGGCCCCCGTGGCGGCCTTCGGCGATGCGGCACCGCGCTGGCTGATCGTCGGCCTCGCGCCCGGTCTGCACGGCGCCAATCGCACCGGTCGACCGTTCACGGGCGATCATGCGGGCATTCTGCTCTACGACACATTGCATGCCCTCGGCGTATCGAGCGCCGCCGTATCGGTGTCCCGCGACGATGGCTTGCAGTTGACGGGCGTGCGCATCACCAACGCAGTCAAGTGTCTGCCGCCGGCAAACAAGCCGACGCCCGCAGAAATCAGAACCTGCAACGCCTTCCTTCGCGCGGAACTTGCCGCGCACGAGGCGGTGCAGGTGGTCGTGGCCCTCGGGCGCATCGCGCACGACGCCGTGCTCGACGCGCTCGATCTGCCCCGCAGCGGTTTTCGCTTTGCGCATGCCGCGCGCCATGCGCTCGGGCCCAACCGTTGGCTGCTCGATTCGTATCACTGCAGTCGATACAACACGCAGACACGACGACTCACCCCAGAGATGTTCCACGCGGTGCTCGCGGAGGCGCGGAACCTCGCCAGCACCCGGTGATCCCGAGGATCGTGCCGGCTGACATAATGCCGGGGTGACTGACTCTGCTCTCATGACGGCTACGACGTTTGATTCACGCGCGTTCGTGGCGAGCCTGCCGCGGCGTCCCGGCGTGTACCGCATGTTCGATGCCGCGGGGGCCTTGCTCTACGTTGGCAAGGCGAAAAGCCTGCGGGATCGGGTCGGCAGTTATTTTGTGCCCTCGAACGTGATCCCGAAGGTGCAAGCGCTGGTGGCGCAAATCGCGGCCATGGAGGTCACGGTGACGCGCTCGGAGACCGAGGCGCTGCTGCTCGAGCACAACCTGATCAAGGCGCTGCACCCGAAGTACAACGTGGTGCTGCGTGACGACAAGAGCTTCCCCTATCTTTGGTTTACGGGGGGGCACGCGTTTCCGCGCCTGGGTGTCTACCGTGGTTCGCGCAATGCACCGGGGCGTTTCTTCGGACCGTATCCGAATGCCGGCGCGGTGACGGAGGCTCTGAACCACCTGCAGAAAATCTTTCGACTGCGTAATTGTCGGGACAGTCAGTTTGCGCATCGCAGCCGACCGTGCCTGCAGCATCAGATTGGTCGTTGTTCGGCACCTTGCGTGGGGTTGATCAGCGAAGCCGACTACTCGAAGGATGTCGAAGCGGCCATGAAGGTACTGGAGGGGCGCAACGACGAGGTGCAGCAGCAGCTCGCGGCGCGCATGGAGTGGGCCGCGGAACGACTCGAATTCGAG
>JBJTBK010000202.1:0-3668 GCA_046091245.1 Nevskiaceae bacterium
CCTGCCCCGCGGCGCCACGCGCCGCGGCCCACTTCTTTACAACCCAGACCTCGTGTTCTGCGGGTAGAAACTACGCGCTGCGGTAAAGCACTAAATGGATACGACCCGGAAGCGCCCGACCGATGGACTCAAATGTTTTACGACCCATCACCACAGGCTTGCCGAGCGTCGCAGCTTTGAACCTGCGCAAATCCTCAGGCAGTCGCCACGGCAACCCACCGGCGTGACCAATCACGCCGTTGTCGGCGCGGGCCACGACGAGGGTGACGCGGGCTTGGGTCATCTGCTGGCGCGGCGCGGCGCGCGCTTGCCCTTGCGCGGTGCAGTCTTGCCCTTGCTCGGTGCGCTTTTGGCAGTGCGGGCGCTCTTGCCCGCAGTCGCGGTTTTGGTCGGGCGGGTCGCTTTCTTTTTAGCGGCCGACTTCTTCGGCGCAGGTCGCTTGGCCGGCCACAGCATCGTGCCGCGGCACTTGGGCGAACCGCAGCGGCAGGCAAAGATTTCATCGACGTTCGGCGGATCGTCCTTCTCGCGACCGATCTCGTAGTCGTAGCCGAGTTCCTGGCCCGCCTCGATGACTCGAGTCGTCTCGATGAACACTCGGCTCTGCTCGATGACCGACTCGCAGTTACCGTCGCAGGAGTGATTGATGAAGCGCCCGGCGTTGCCCTTCACGCCGGCATCGATGACCGTCTTCTTATCAACGATAAAGAGGAAGGTGTGATTGTCGTTCGGGTCGTGATCCTCGTAGCGAGCATCGGCCTCGGCATGCGAGATGCGATCCCCCAGATACTCGATGACCCGAGTGCCCTTGGGAATGCGCTTGGCGGCAAAGACACCCCTGCCATGGATCTTCGAGTTGCGGACCTTGATCCAGGGGCTGGTGCGCATTTCAGGTATCGCCACGGAGTACTCCTCGAGTTGTGTAATGCAGGGTTGCGTGAGGTCGAAAACTCAAACCGCCACCGGCGCGCGAATCGTCGGATGACATTGGTAATTGCGGACCTCGAGGTCCTCGTACTGGTACTCGAACAGACTTGCCGGCCTGCGGTGCAGCACGAGCTCGGGCAACGGCAGCGGATCACGCGTCAATTGCAGATCCGCCTGCTCGAGATGGTTGAGATACAGATGGCAGTCGCCACCGGTCCAAACGAAGTCACCGACTTCAAGATCTGTCTGCGCTGCGACGAGGTGCGTCAACAAGGCATACGAGGCGATGTTGAACGGCACACCGAGGAAGATATCAGCGCTGCGCTGGTACAGCTGGCAGGAGAGCCGGCCGTCCGCCACATAGAACTGAAAGAGCGCATGGCAGGGCATCAAGGCCATCTGCGACAGTTCACCCACGTTCCACGCGCTGACCATGATGCGCCTCGAATCGGGTTGCGTGCGCAGTTGCCGCAGCACCTCGGCCATCTGATCGATGCTACCGCCCTCGGGTGTCGGCCACGATCGCCACTGCTTACCGTAGACGGGACCGAGGTTGCCCTCGGCATCGGCCCACTCGTCCCAAATGGTGACGCCATGCTCGCGCAGGTATGCCGTGTTCGTGTCGCCCCGCAGAAACCACAACAACTCGTGCACTACCGATTTGACGTGGATTTTTTTGGTGGTGACGAGCGGAAATCCGGCACGCAGATCGAAGCGCATCTGGTGCCCGAACACCGACAAGGTGCCCGTGCCCGTTCGGTCGGTCTTGCGCGTGCCGTGCTTGCGCACCTCACGCAAGAACTCGAGGTACTGCCTCACGCAGCACTCCGACTGAAGTTGCCCGAGGGCTGCGGGTTGCGGTACGCGAGCGCCAGCAGTACGACGCCACCGATGAGCATGGGCAAGGTCAGCAGATGGCCCATAGTGAACCAGCCGCCGAAGAGATAGCCAATGTGCTCATCGGGCAAGCGCCAGAACTCGACGGTCAAACGACCGAGCGCGTACATGATGAGAAAGAGACCCGAGGGTGCAAGCCGCGGTCGCGGGCGCGAAGTGAACCACCAGAGCACGATGAAGAGCAGCAGGCCCTCAAGCGCAGCTTCGTAGAGTTGCGTCGGATGACGAACCACACCATCCACCCGCATGCCCCAGACCACCTCGGTCGGACGACCCCAGAGCTCGCCGTTGATGAAGTTGCCGACGCGCACGGCCAAGATGCCAAGGCCCGGCAACGCCGCCGCGAAATCGAACACGTCGGCCACCGCGCGCCCGCGGCGCGCGGCAAATACCGCGAGCGCAACCAGCACGCCGATCAGGCCGCCATGAAACGACATGCCCCCTTCCCAGATCCGCAACAGATACAAGGGGTCTTGCATCCACTGATCGAATCCGTAGAAGAGCGTGTAGCCGAGTCTGCCGCCGAGGATCACTCCGAGCATGCAGAAGAACACGAAATCGTCGACGTCGAGGGGTCTCCACGTCGAGCCCGGCGCGGCGGCGCGACGACGACCCAGCCACCACGCCGCAGCAAAGGCGATGAGGTAGGTAATGCCGTACCACCGCACTTTGAGCGGACCGAGTTCGAGTGCGACGGGATCGAAGCCGGGGTAATCGATCATCGGCTGATTGTATCGCGCGAGCGGCTTGTCAGGCGCGAGTCACGCGACAGAAAAACGCCTTGAGGTAGCGGGTCTCGGGAATCGCCGGATGGACCGGGTGATCCGGCGACTGCCCGCCCTGGTGCAACACCTGCACCTCGCACTGGGCCTGACGGGCGGCGCCCTGGATCGCTCGCAGTAAATCCTCCGCGGCGAGGTGATGACTGCAGGAGCAGGAGACGAGCAGGCCCTCGGAGTTCAACACGCGCAGCGCGAGCTGGTTCAACTTGCGATACGCCGCCTGCCCCTGCGGCGCCTCCTTGCGACGCTTGATGAACGCCGGCGGGTCGACGATCACGGCGTCAAAACGCTCGCCCGCCGCTGCGAACGCCGCAAGCACCTCGAAGGCGTCACCGCGATGCACACGCAGGCTTCGCGCCGCCGCGTTGGGCACTTGGGCCGCGTTCGCCGTGAGGTTAGCCGCCGCGCGCTCCAGCGCCGACGCGGACGAATCCACGCACTCCACGGCACTCGCTCCGAGGGCGGCCGCCGTAGCGGCCCAACCGCCTGCGTAGCTGCAGACATCGAGCACCCGCGCGCCTTCCGGCAAGAACCTCGCGAGCAAGCTGCGGTTGAAGGTCTGATCGTAGAACCAACCGGTTTTCTGACCGGACTCGAGGCCCACCTGAAACCGCAGTGCCGGCCCGCCCGGACGCGTCTCGATGACTTCGAGTTCACTTGGCATCGATCCGAAAGCCGAGACGCACTCCTGCGGCAGCCCCTCGAGATCGCGCGCCCCCGTGTCGTTTTTCCAGATCAGCGCCGCGGGTGCCAAAACTTCGGCAACGGCCGACTCGATCAGAGGTCGTAGCACTTCCATGCCGCGGGTCGCGATCTGGCCGACGACCACATCGCCGAATCGATCGAGCACAAGCCCGGGCAGCCCATCCGACTCACCGAACACCCAGCGGTAGTGCGGTGTCGCGGAGAGTGCCTCGCGAAGACGCATGGCCGAGCGCAGGCGCTCGACGATGAAGGCCTCTCCGAGACGCGACGAGGCGTGTCGATGCAGGATGCGTGCGGCAATCAGCGTGGCCGGATTGACGTAGGCCACACCGAGCGCCTCGCCGCGATCGCTGAGCA
>JBJTBK010000203.1:0-11597 GCA_046091245.1 Nevskiaceae bacterium
TCGCGCGTGATCTGAGACAATCCGCGCCGGCATGCGGCCCCCGCGTGCGTCCTGCGGGTGTTCGTGCACATGTTGGTTATTGTCGGTGTCGTCGTCTTCATCACGTTTATCGGCATCGGCATCATCGTGCCATTGTTCCCGTTCTTTGGGGAGCGCATTGGCGCATCGCCTGAGACCATCACGCTCGCGGTCGCGGTCGGCGCTTTAGGGCAGCTGATCTCGACACCGTATTGGGGTTGGTTGAGTGATCGCATCGGTCGCAAGCCCGTGTTGATGCTGAGCCTGGTCGGTAGCACGCTCGCCAACGTGCTGCTCGCGTATGCCGATTCATTGTCGACGCTGCTGCTGTCGCGCCTCGTGGCGGGCCTCATGTCCGGCATCATTGCTGTGGCGTTCGCGTCGGTCGCCGACATGACGGTCGGTGAGCAGCGCGCGAAAGCCATGGGCCGGATCGGAGCCTGCTTCTCTTTCGGGTTCATGATGGGCCCCGCCGTTGGGGGCTTGTTGGCAGGTGAAAATCCGGCTTCGACGGATTATTTCGGTATCGCGATGATGGCGGCAGCACTCGATGTGATCGCCTTGCTGCTCGCGATCGTATTCTTGCGCGAAACGCATCCCCCGGGGCAACGCAGCGAGGCGCCGATGTTCGATCGGCAACTGGTGCGGCGTAGCCTGCAGCACCCGGTACTAATGAAAATGTGTCTGGCGAACCTGTTGTTCGCCGGCAGCTTCGCGGTGATTGATTCGTTGCTGCCGCTGTTTGGCAATCGTGTACACGGACTCACGCCGGTGCAGATCGGCTATATATTCACCTTCATGGGTTTGATGTCGACGCTGGTACAAGCCTTCGCCGTCGGTCGCGTTGCTGCGCGGATCGGGGTATTCGGTTCGGTGACCGCGGGGCTTGCGCTCTTTGGCGTAGGCCAGATGTTCATTGCGGTCTCAGGGTCGAGCGTGACGATGGTAATAGGGGGCTTTTGCATTGCCGCAGGATTTGCGATCTTCAATGCGCCGGCGTCCACGATCGTCACGACTGCCGTAGCGCCTGCCGAGCGTGGCACCGTGCTCGGCATCTTGCAGGGCGCGGGCAACGTGGGGCGTACGCTGACACCGCTTTATTCGGGATGGTTGTTTACCGCCGTGGGTCCCGCAGCGCCCTTCGTCGGCGCGTCGTTGATCATGGTGCCGGCACTCGGGGCGCTATGGCGCGCGCGCAGGGCTGCGGGAGTGACGGCATCGAATTGAGGGGGAGGGGAGCAATGAACAAAAAAACACTGTCTCGTCGCGACGCGGGGGCCATGCTGATGGGCTCCGCGGGTGTGTGGGTGACGACCGAAGCATCGGCCGCAGCGGGCGCGGGCAAGGCGCGAGTCCCGGACCGCTTGCCTAACGACCCGCGCGAGATCATGGAAGCCCTCGTCCGTATCTACGGCACCACAGGGCCGAAGCGCGTGACTTGGAAAACCCGTATCACGGTCTACGCCGTACAGCCTTCAGGGGTCACACCGCTGATCGGGTTGCGCGGCAGTGAGAGCAGTTGGTGGACTCGCAAAGATGAATCCACCTGGGTTCGGTACTCCTCGACGCTGTCGTTTTTCGAGGATTTACAGACCCGGCAATTCATCGACGAGTTTCGCAATCCCCTCAATCGTCACGTCGGCAAGCTGGGGGTGAGTTTCATCCGTCACAAGGAAGGCGAGTACTTCACCCCGATGGGCGAATACTTCGGCAGCATGAAAAAGGCGTTTCCGTCGGTGTACCCGGACGAGCCGCTTACGGCGGATTGGGACCTCGATGCTGGCCTGGTGCGCTTGCGTGGTGCATCAAACTTTCCGCCGATCCTTCGACAGCCCACCAAAGAAACCGCCACTCTCGTGGTCCGTGCAGCGGAACTCTTCGACAAACGAATCGAGACGCCCGAGGCTACGGTGTCGGGCTGGAACATTCGCCCGTGGGAGCCGTTCCTCGGTATGGCTGACGCGCCGGGGCATGTGATTTGGCATTTCGATGGCGTCAAATTGACCGACGTCGAGCAGCTCGACGCTGATTACTTGCAACGCGCCCGCGCCCACACGCCGCTGTTCGATCGCAGTCCGCAGTTCGACGAGGGACCCTCGTTCTTCGAACGGGTGATCGAGATGCGCGGTCGAAAGCCGACGGGTTGACCTCGAGCGGCGGCGTCAACGATCTCAGCGGGCAGGCTCAACGCGCTCCGGCTGCTTGTAGAACCACAAGAAAATCAGCCCTGCGGTATAGGCCAGCGAGGGAATGCCGACAAGGCTGAGGATGACCGCGAGCTCGGCGCTCGGCGGCTGTTGCTCGAGAGGCAGGTTCTTGTCGAAGTGCATCATCTGCAGCAACTCACCGAGCAGCAAGGGCCCGAGCGAGTAACCGAGTCTTTCGATAAAGACATAAATCGAGGTGTAGAGCCCCTCGCGCCGCAGACCCGTGCGCTCGCGATCATGATCGATGGTGTCGAGCCACATGGCTTGGCTGAAGAGCAGAATGGCTGAGGAGAAGATTCCCGCGAGGATGCCCCGCGCCACGAAAAACGCGGTGGAGTCCTCCGGGGTTGCAAGCAGCCACGTCAGTGTCGCAAACACTTCGCCGATGATGCCGATGGCGAGCCCAGTCCGCTTCGTCATGTAGCGACCGAGCCAGCGAAACACGGGGATGAAGATCACGGTGCTCGCGATCGTCGCGACCGCCAGCTGCGACATCAGCGAGAAGTCGCGCTTGAGTACCATGACGACAAAAAAGGCCGTGGTGGCGCCGCCTGCTGAGAGGGCGATGAACTGCAGCACCTTGATGCCCACCATCATCATGAAGGGACGATTGTCGAGCACGGCGCGAAACTGTTCGCGAATCGGCACATGAGATGCCGTCTCATCAATCTGCGAGGCATTGGCCGTTCGCGTGCCGAGAAATGTCGTCATCATCACAACGAATACGAGGGCGCCATAGACCGCGCCCAGAGTCTGATACGAGTCGGGATTCTGGCGACCGAGTTTCTCGACCAGCAGCGGGGCGAGGGCACTGCCGGCGACCGAGCCGAACATCATGAACACGGAGCGATAGCCCATAATGCCGAGCCGCTGCATGCGGTCTCGTGTCATCTCGACCGGCATGGTCAGGTAGGGCACATTGAAGATGGTGAAGCCGAGCGAGTACACCACGAGCACGGCGAGTGCGAGATAGGGCGCGTTGCTCGGGCTCACCACCTGGTGCAGCGAGTAGACGAGCGGCAGGCTGACGGCGCAGATCACTGCGCCAAGGAGCAGATACGGTCGACGTCGACCCCACCGTGAGCGAGTGCGGTCGGTGACCCAGCCCATCAGCGGGTCGCTGATGGCATCGATAAACCGAGCCACGAACACGATCAAGCCCGCGACACCCGGCTCCATCTTGATCACGGTCGTGAGGTAAACGAGTACGAGCGCCGTGACAACGTTCAGGTAAACGATGGTTCCGAAGGAGCCAAGGCCCCAGCTGAAGCGCACTCGCCACGGGATGGCCCCCGGCGCGGCCGCCGGATCAGCCGACATCGCCTTGTCGCGCGAGGCTTTCGAAGGTGTAGGAGTTGGCGTGCGGTGCGCCGGCCACTCGCTCGATCAGTGCGGCCCGCTCTCGCTCGAGCTCTTTGGCGAGATCCCCTTGCGGCACAAACTCATTCAGCTGCTTGCGATCGAGGACGTTTTTTTCCTGCAGCAAGTGCTCAAGGACCGTGACCCGATCGCGCAGGATCCATAGTTCCGCAAGCAACTCGCTGTTCATCCTCATCAGGTCATCCAGTTCCTTCTGACCGAGATAGGGGCGTTCGGGGCGATCGACGGTACGCATCGTCAGGGGTCCTCAGGCGGGCTTACGACCGCGGGTCACCCACGGATAGCCACGCTTCTCGAGCGCGAATTCATCGACGTCAACAAAACCTGCATCACGCATGATCTCGGCGAGATTGATGGAGGCTGCGGCGGAGAAGAACGGTTCAGCTCGGTTGTCGGTGTCCCAATCGAGCACCACGGCTTGCAGCGGATTGACGGCGCGGAACGGCGGCGGATCGTTGATGATCATCTCGCCACCGGGGCGAAGGATGCGGAACATTTCCTGGATGACCCTCTCCGTGACGACCGGTGGCATTTCGTGGTGCACCGCGTACGAGATCACGACATCGACGCTATCGTTTTGCTCGGCGACGTTGCAGCCGTCTTCCTGCCGGAAGGTGATATTGAGTCCCAGCATCTCGCTCATAAAGTGGCCCGAGCGCAGCAACGCGGGTGACAGATCACCACCGATCAGCTCGGCATTCGGGAATTTTTGCCGAGCGATACTCAGCGTCGTCGCTCCGCCGCAGCCCACTTCATAAATGCGCTTCGGGTCGGTCACGCGCAACTGGTCGAGCACGCGCCCGCGTTGCGAGCGGATATCCGCAAAGACGTCGACTGCAGCATATCCGCCGTGCACGAACACGTACGGGCCGATACCCGCCATGAACATCGGCTGCGTCATGTCGTAGCCGTCCCAGCCGCCCGGTTCGAGGTGCCATTCGACACCCTCGTACCACGAGGGGATCTCGAGCTCCGGGTTTAACTGCAGCCGCGAGGTGTCTTGAGGCTTTTTGGCTTCGGCAATGGCTTGCCATTCGGCGCGGCGCGCTTCCACAGCCGGGATGGCGCGGATGTAGTTTTGCTCGCCAACCCAGCGCTGGTAAAAGCGATTGAAACGATACGCTTTCGAGCGCTCGACGACATCACGCGCACGTCGCAGCCGGTCTTGCCACACATGCGGGCGGGCATCGCCCTTGAACTCTTCGGCGAGCTCAGGTGCCTCAGGCTGAGTGGCAAAGTCTTGCTCTGCGATGTCACGCAGGGTAGAGCTGGAGAAGGTTTGCAGCGAACCGAGAAACTGCAGGCCGGCGCGGCCGCGTTGCTTGAGCGTGATCATCGTCGGGTGCCTCCGCTATCGAGTTCGTTCCAGAATGTACCTAATGCACGATTGAGTTCGGCAGGCGATTCGAGCGGCAGCAGCCGCCCTGCAGAGGCCAACTCCACTACGCGGGCATCAGGGAAGCCCGCGCCGATTTTTTTCGCCATTTCCGGTGTCAGCACCGTGTCGCCCGTTCCCACGGGGATCATCACGGGCATCTGCAGCTTCGGTAGCACCTCGCTGGCGGCCGGCTGCTGCTCCGCCGCGGTGAGGAACGCGACGAAAGTTTCGTACGGCGTCTGCTCGAGCATAGAGCGGTATCGTGCGCGGGCCGTCAGCGAAGCGGAGGGTGCGACGATGTATTCGTTGAAACGACGGAACAGGGTGTCCTTGCCTTCGATCACGACGGTACGCGCATTTTCAGCGCGGTAGCGCACTCCGGCCGGATCCAGAGTACCGCCGATGACGGAGCTTATGAGAGTCATCGACCGGCAGCGCTCCGGGCGCTGCGCGCACGCCAGCATCGCGATGTTGCCGCCGCCACTGAGGCCAACGATGTCAACGGGTTCACGCACACCGACCACATCCAAAAACTCAAGCAGTTCGGCTGCGTAGCGTTTGGAGTCGACTTTTGTTGCGGTGAGATGCGATGAGCTGCCGTGCCCGGAGAAGTCTGGTGCGAGACAGCGACGAGTCTCGCAGAGGGCGTTCAGCTGATCGGTCCACAGGCGCGAGTCGAGCAGCAGCGCATGCACGAACAAAACGGGGCGACCCTTGCCGCGTTCTCGGTAGTTGATCTGCACAGTGCTGAGGTCTGCCACACGCTGCACCACGGGCGCCGCATGTGCCGGCGAGAGGCCGGTAACCCACAACCCTGCCACCGTCAGCACCGCAGCGCAGCTGTTGCGCAGTGCTGACACCCGAGATCGACAACGCGATGAGGTGCTCATGAGTTCGTAGACTACCTCCGATTCATGCGCCGCGAGGATTTCGACGTATGCGTTTTGCGTATGGTTAGGGCGTTCTGAATACGTCAAAGGTATTGGACGCAAAACCTGCTGCGCGGGAGTGTCGTCACAAGCCGGCATGGCTGATCAACAACAACAGCCGGTAGTCCATCAACGGGAGGATTGAATGTCTCAGCGTGCATCGTTTCGTTCGCAGATTTTGATCGCGGCGGCAGTAGCTGCTGCGGTAAGTGGCACCGCCAGTGCCCAGGCGCAATTGGAAGAAATCGTCGTTACCGCTCGTCGAACGGCAGAGTCTCTTCAAGAAACTCCTATTTCAGTGACCGCGTTTACCGCTGAGTCGATCGAGCGTCGCGGTATCCGCAACGTGCAGGATCTCGTGCGTTTTACCCCGGGTCTGAGTTTCGATAAGGGTTTCGCGCCCCAAGATACGCGCCCGAACATTCGTGGTTTGCCGACCACTCGTGGTCGTCCGCCGATCGGCATTTTGCTCGATGGCATCGACATTTCCTCCGAGTCCATTGCCACGGCGGGCGGCTCGAACCTGATGAACCTGAAGCTCGTTGATGTCGAGCGCATCGAGGTGGTGAAGGGTCCGCAAAGCGCGCTGTACGGCCGCGTGGCCTTCGGCGGCGCCATCAACTACGTCTCCAAGCGTCCGAGCCTCGACAAGCAGGAATCGAACGTCACTTTGGACCTGGCCACAGGCGGCCTCGTTGAAACTCGCGGTTCCATCAACCTGCCGGTCAGCGACACCGTGGCGCTGCGCATCAACGCACTCTACCGCTCGTTTGACGGATTCTTCACCAACAGCATCTCGGGTGAGGATATCGGTGGGTGGGACACGAAGGGCATCGCTGCGGCGCTGCGCTTTCAGCCCAACGATCGCGTCGATTTCACGGCGCGACTGTCGTACTCCGACGATGAGTCGGGCCCGCGTGCCTCGTACTACGTCGGTCAGGCCGTGCCGGGGCGCAACACGCGCATCAACCTGCCTGCCAACGCCGTCGGCCTGCGTTTGGGCGTGCCACCGGGTGGCTCGCCACTGCCGGCGTCGATCCCGTATCCGGCCATCGGTGAGGCTCAGTTGGGCGACAAGATTTTGCTCAGCGTCGACCCGCTCACGGGCAAAGATTACGAAGGCAGCACCCTCGAGGCACTGGTATTCAGTCTCGTTGGCGAGATCGACATGGGTTGGGCCACGTTCAACACCTGGACGGGCTACACGAAGGCGGACACCTTGAGCCGCGCTGATGCCGACTTCTTCGCGGCCCCGGCGGCGACCTCGGTGCGACCGATCGCTGGTAGTTAGGACGCTCTGCCGGCCTTGACGCTCACCGATCTCGACACCGAAGCCAAGCAGATCAGCCAGGAGTTCCGCCTCGGCAAGTTCGATGGTGACGGTCTGCGTTGGGGTGTCGGTGCGCTGTACTGGAAGGAAGACTACTCAAGCGTCAACGCCTCGATCTTCATCGGTGGCTTCTTCCGTAACCCGCCGAGCATCCCGGCGGGCGCCACTTGGTCGGCAGCAGCAGAAGTCGCGGCGCGCGGCAAGTTGGCGGGTGATCTGAACTTTCGCAACACGGAGCACAAGTCGGCCTACGTGACCTTGGCCTACGACGTCACGGAACAACTCGAAGTCAGCGCCGAGGCGCGTTACAGCGAAGAGCAGTTCGACTACCTCTTCGGTCGCGCGTTGTCGCTCGGCGTGAACGCAGCCACTGGCGCGCTCAATCCGGCGACCTTCGCGGGCAGCATCTTCACGCCTTCGTCGAGCACGGATTTCTTTGCGCCGAAGCTCACCATCAACTACACGCCGGTCGACGGCAAGTTGATCTACGCCACGGCCTCGAAGGGCGTGAAGCCCGCGGGCTTCCTCAATGTCGGCGTGGTGCTTGATGCGAACGACGCGAAGTACAACCCCGAGGAGCTCTGGAACTACGAGCTCGGCTTCAAGACCTCGTGGATGGACGACCGCCTGCGTGTGAACGGTGGGCTGTTCCAGATGAAGTACACCGATCGCATTGCACAGATTCTGGTGCCGGATACCCGTAGCCCGCAGGGCACCTCAACTCTGGTGCGAAACCAGGGTGAAGCGAAGGTCGATGGTGCTGAGCTCGAGATCACTGCGGCACTCTCCGAGAGCGTCACCTTGTCGGCGGGCTACACCTATCTCGACGCACGCTTCATCGAGTCGGAGGTACCGAACACCTCGGCGCTCGGTATCGCGGGATCGGGCAACTGCCGCGTCGGCAACGTCGGCGCGCAGGTGGTGTGCTTCACCAACACGAATGGCAAGAGCCTCGAGCAGTCGGCCAAGCACGCGCTCGTCGCCTCTGTGGCGTACTCGCGCGAAATGGCCAACGGCTGGACGCTGAACGGCGAGATTTCGGGGCAGTGGCGCAGCAAGCGCTTCCTGTCGCCCGATAACCTGGTGTGGCTGCCGAAGCACTCGAATGTCGACCTGCAGGTGGGCATGTCGAACGACAAGTACACCGTCGTGGCCTATGCGAACAACCTGTTCGATTTCACGGGTGCGATCTCGGCGCAGAGTTATGGCGATCCGTACATCGCCTTCCCGGTCGCTCCGCCGGTGCTGGCGTACACGACGTACCCAGCCGATCCGCGGCAGATTGGCGTTCGGCTTGGGATGAAGTTCTAAGTTGATGCTGAGCACGGGGTCTGCCAGGGGGGAGGCCACGAGTAGCGGGTGGGTGACGCGAGTCACCCGCCCGTTCCTTTTTGCCGCCCTGATTTCTGCATCGTTGATTACGTTTGCTGCCGTCGCTGCGCCGGCGGCGGAGCCTTCGCGTCTCATCGACGAGGCTACGCTCGAGGCGCGTTATGCCGGGACGCCCTCGCAGTTCTTGATGGTGGGTGGCGTGCGCTTGCACGTGCGCGACGAGGGTCGGGGGCCTGCGCTGATACTGCTCAATGGGCACCTTGGCAGCCTGCATATGTGGGAGCCGTGGATTCCGCAGCTGACCCGGCACTTTCGAGTGATCCGCCTCGATTACCCACCATACGGTTTGTCGGGCCCGGATCCGAGCGGGGTCTATAGCACCGAACGTGCGGTGCAGCTCGTCGGCGAGCTCGCCAATCAGCTCGGTCTAAAACGCTTTCACATGGGTGGCACATCCAACGGGGCCATGGTCGCGTTGTTTTTCGCGATTGAGCATCCCGAGCGCGTGGATCGGCTTGTCGTGTCAACCTTGCCGGCGAGCCGTCCGCCCGCGCGTCAGCCTAGTGCGGCAATGCGCGCTGCGGCGCAGCAACTTCGCGAGCAGGCACCCTATCAGCCACGCGAGTTCTGGCGGGCGTTTCTCGATGACATCACGGCCAACGACAGCGTGGTGACGCCGGAGCTTGTAACCCGATATCACGATCTGAACAACCGAGAGGGCGCGAAGGCCTGGGTCGACTCGTACATCCAGACCCAATATCGCATCTGGGATACGCTGGATGTGCCGCAGTATTACGGTCGCCTGACTCGACCGATGTTGTTGCAGTGGGGTGCTGACGGAGTGGTGCTCCCGGAGGCAATCGGCGGACAGGTCGCTGCGCTGCTCAAGGGGGCGCCGGTCACGCTGCGCCAGTATCGGGGTGCGGGGCACTTGCCGATGATCGAGCAACCCGAGGCGACCGTGCGGGACGCGATCGAGTTTCTCAAGGCGCGATAGCGCCGCTTATCCGGCTACACTGGCGTGGTGGTGAATCGCGCCGACGCTACTCCGCTCATCGACTTCAAACGCGACGACAAGGCGCGAGGCGCGTTCGTCTCGGCGCTACGTCGTCATGTGCTCGAGGATCTCGCTGGCGTCATGCAGGCGGATTTTGCGACCCGCGTGGCAGCGCAGGCGCCTGCTGAGGGTTGGAGTGCCGAGCGGGTGCATGAGGCCATGCATTCGCGGCATTCGTTCCAGTTCTACTCGGCGCTACGCACCTGCTCGCAGGATTTGCTGTATCAAACGGTCAGGGCGCCGATCGAGCGATCACGCGCGGCGCTGCTGACGCACGAGGCCCCCGATGTGGGCGGCTCACTCGTCCTCGATCCGCAGTTGCCGGTGCCGCGCTCCGTCTCTGCGATCGACATTCATCTGATGCCCGGTAGCTATCACACCGAGTACGGCGCGGACGATCTGACCATGGGTGCCGTGTATGAGCAGCGCCTGCGGCTGTCGACGTTCGGAGTGTTCGGGGCGAACCTCGATGACATTGGGCAGTCGATCGCGCGCTTCATGCGCTTACGCCATCCGCAATGGCATCCGAAGCGCATTTTGGATCTGGGCTGCACGGTTGGCCACAACACGGGAGCTTGGAAGGATGTGTTCCCGAGTGCCGAAGTTCACGGCATCGACGTTGCGGCGCCTTGTCTGCGCTACGCGCATGCGCGGGCTCGCGCACAGCAACGCGCCGTTCACTATCGGCAGATGAACGCTAAGACCTTGGCGTATGCCGACGGCAGCATCGATCTGGTGTTTTCTTCCATGTTCCTGCACGAATTGCCGCGTCGTTCTCTGGCGCGCGTATTTCGTGAAGCCCACCGAGTGCTGCGCCCGGGCGGTTTGATGTTGCACATGGAGTTGCCGCCAGCCATGCAGCTTTCGGCATACGAGTCGTTTCATCTCGATTGGGACGGGCACTACAACAACGAACCGTTCTATCGTGCGTTCCGTGCTTGCGATCCGCGGCAACTCGTCAAGGACGCTGGGTTCTCCACAGCGCGATATGTGCAGCACGTCGTTCCCTCGTGGAGTGCGCTCGGTTCGGCGGCTTGGCGGCGTGCGGTGCACGCGTCAGAGGCTTCAGTGGATTCACCGCAGACAGGTCGATTGGCTCGTGGTGTACGTTGGTTTTGTTTCGGCGCCTGGCGGGACTGAACGATGACGAACCGTGGATTTCTCGGGTGGAGGGTCGTTGCGGCATCCACCGTCGGACTAGGATGCGGACTCGGCACACTGGTGGCGGCAACCTTCGGTGTCTTCCTGGGTCCGTTGCAGCAGGAGTTCTCCTGGTCACAGAGTTCGGTGCTGACCGCGTTACTCGTCGTGACCATTACCGCGTCGTTCCTCGCGCCCGTGGTGGGTGCCGTGGTCGATCGCTACGGCGCGCGCCGCATCATTCTCACCTCGTTTGTCGCGGAGATGCTGATCGTGGGTTCACTCGCGTTCCAAAACGATGACCTGTGGATGTTTTATTTGCGATTTTTCTTGCTCGCGGCCTTCACCTTGGGCACGACGCATGTCGCCTTTGCGAGGGTGCTTACCGTGTGGTTCGATCGTCGACGCGGCCTCGCGCTCGGCATCGCCTTGTCCGGTATCGGCATCGGCGGCTTCATCTGGCCTCTGGACGCACAGGTCATGATCGGCGAGTTCGGGTGGCGTAATGCCTACCTGCTGTTGGCCGTGGCGGTGGCGATCTTTGCTCTGCCCGTGATCTTTTTTTGGCTGAAGGACACGCCGCAGTCGGTCGGTCAATGGCCCGATGGCGATTCGGCGCCCGTCGCGGCCGGTCGCGACGGTGGTTCGATGCCAGTGTCGAACGCCCACGGCATGACGCTCGGTGAAGCCAGTCGAACGGCGCAGTATTGGTTGATGATTATCACGTTCTTTTTGATCGGGTTCGTCGTGCAGAGCATCATCCTGCACCTGGTGCCATTGCTGACGGGGCGGGGTGTTTCGCCGATGCGCGCGGCGCTCGCGCAGT
>JBJTBK010000204.1:0-5730 GCA_046091245.1 Nevskiaceae bacterium
TTACGCTCCAGATCCGTGGTCGCAAAGAGGTGCGCCATCAGCTGCGCGGTGTCGACCTTGCGACCCTTCGGCACGATGACAAGCCGGGTCGGATTTTCATGATCGGACTCATCGCGCAGATCCTCGACCATCGGCAACTTCTTGCTGCGCATCTGCTCGGCGATCTGCTCGAGCACCTTGCTGCCCGAGGTCTGCCAGGGCAGCGCCTCGATGACGATGCCGTCCTCATCTTCGACGTAAGTCGCACGCGCCTTGAAGCTGCCCGTACCCTTCTCGTAGATATCGATGAGGTCACTGCGCGGCGAGACGATCTCGGCGCCGGTCGGCAGATCCGGGCCCTTGATGAATTTCATCAGCGCGCGGGTGCTCGCCTCGGGCTCTTGCAACAAATGCAGGCAGGCGTTCGCCACCTCGCGCAGGTCATGCGGCGGAATGTCGGTGGCCATGCCGACGGCGATGCCGGTCGTGCCGTTGAGTAGCAGGTTCGGCAGCCGTGCCGGCAACACCTGCGGCTCATCCAGCGTACCGTCGAAGTTCGGTTGCCAGTCGACCGTGCCCTCGCCGAGCTCTCGGAGCAGCACTTCGGCATAGCGCGTGAGCTTGGCCTCCGTGTAGCGCATCGCGGCGAAGGACTTCGGGTCATCCTGCGAGCCCCAGTTTCCTTGCCCATCGACGATGGTGTAGCGATACGCAAAGGGCTGCGCCATCAGCACCATGGCCTCATAACAGGCCGAGTCACCGTGCGGATGGAACTTGCCGATCACATCGCCCACGGTACGCGCAGACTTCTTGTGCTTGGAGACCGCCGAGAGCCCGAGCTCGCTCATCGCGTAGATGATGCGGCGTTGCACGGGCTTGAGCCCATCGCCGATCGCGGGCAGCGCGCGATCGAGGATCACGTACATCGAATACTCGAGGTAGGCCTTTTCGGTGAAAGCGCGAAGCGGTTGCCGCTCGATGCCCTCGAAACCCAGTTCCTGCTCGCGCATCAGACTATCACCTCGACGAGATTGCCCTTCTGCTCGAGCCACTCGCGCCGATCGGCGGCGCGTTTTTTGGCGAGCAACATATCCATCAGACTGTCGGTCTGATCCGCCGCATCCAGCGTGAGCTGCACGAGTCGTCGCGTGCGCGGATCCATGGTGGTATCACGCAACTGCGAGGGGTTCATTTCACCCAAGCCCTTGAAGCGTGTGACTTGCGGCTTGGCCTTGATCTTCTCGGCCTCGAGGCGATGCAGGTAGGCATCGCGCTCGGCATCATCGAGTGCGTAGAACACCTGCTTGCCCGCATCGATGCGAAAGAGCGGCGGCATGGCGACGAACACGTGACCCTGCAGCACGAGCGGCCGGAAGTGCCGCAGGAACAGCGCACAGAGCAGTGTCGCGATGTGCTGGCCGTCGGAGTCGGCATCGGCGAGGATGCAGATCTTGTGATAGCGCAGGCTCGACAGATCGCTCGTGCCGGGATCCACGCCGAGTGCGACGCTGATGTCGTGCACTTCCTGCGACGAGCCGATGTCGGCGGAGTCGACTTCCCAGGTATTCAGGATTTTGCCGCGTAGCGGCATGATGGCCTGGAAATCTTTGTCCCGCGCTTGTTTGGCCGAACCACCCGCCGAGTCACCCTCGACGAGAAAGAGCTCCGAGCGAGTCGGATCATCGCCCGCGCAATCGGCGAGCTTGCCGGGCAGCGCGGGCCCGCCCGAGATGCGCTTGCGCTGCACTTTCTGGGCGGCCTTGAGGCGCGCCTGGGCATTCTCGATGGCAAATTGCGCAATGCGCTCACCGGCATCCGGGTGCTGCACGAGCCACAGGCCCACAGCGTCTTTGGCGTAACCCTCGACGAGCTGCGCGGCATCACGCGAGGCGAGCCTTTCTTTCGTTTGCCCGGCAAATTGCGGCTCGCGAATCTTGATGGAAAGGACGTAGCGCGCCCCATCCCACACATCCTCGGGCGCGAGCTTCACGCCGCGCGGCAACAGATTGCGGATCTCGCAGAACTCGCGCACCGCCGCCGCGACCCCTGCGCGCAGCCCATTGACGTGCGTACCACCCTCGGCCGTCGGGATGAGATTGACGTAACTTTCGGCGACGGCCTGCTCGGCATCGGGTGCCCAGCAGAGCGCAAAATCCACGCTCTCCTGTGCGGCCTCGCGCTTAAGCGTGATCGGCTCTTGCGGCAATCGCGCCGCCTTGCCGAGTTCCTCGGTCAGATAAGCACCCAAATCCCCAGCGAAAAACCACTCATCGCGCTCGCCCGTCGCTTCGTTGGTGAAGCTGATGCGCAGCCCCGGGCACAGTACGGCCTTGGCCTTGAGCGCATGGCGCAACTGCGGCACGGAGAATTTGTCGGAGTCGAAGAACTTCGCATCCGGCCAGAAGCGCACGGTCGTGCCGGTGTTGCGCTGACCAACCGTACCCACGACCTTGAGGGGTGAGACCACTTTGCCGTCGCGAAACCCGATGTTGTATTCCTTGCCGCCGCGACGCACCCAGCACTCGAGCTGGCGCGAGAGCGCGTTGACCACCGAGACGCCGACGCCGTGCAAACCGCCTGAAAAGCCGTAGCTGCCACTGTCGAACTTGCCGCCCGCGTGCAAGCGCGTGAGGATGAGTTCGACGCCGCTGACTTTTTCTTTCGGGTGGATGTCGACGGGCATGCCGCGCCCGTCGTCCTTCACTTCGACCGAGCCGTCCTTGTAGAGCGTGACGTCGATCTGCTGCGCATGGCCAGAGAGCGCCTCATCGACGCTGTTGTCGATGACTTCGTGCGCGAGATGATTCGGGCGGGAGGTGTCGGTGTACATCCCCGGGCGGCGGCGAACCGGCTCGAGCCCGGAGAGAACCTCGAGTGCCGAGGCGTCGTAGTCTTTGGCCATCCTCTATGGTAGACGCCTCGCGACGCTTACGCGAAGTCGGCGAGCAACGCCGCGCGCGTGGCATCAGGCAGCGCATCGTTGGCATGCGCGTAGTTCGCATGATCGATGCCGACGGAGAGCTTCGCTCCGCCACGCAGCGCAGCCACCATCGCATCGGTCAGCTCGAAGCGCAGAAAGTGCACTGAGGAAGTCTTGGTCTCGTTCTCGCGCTCGAGGTCTTCATCGGCAATCGCGTACACGCGCGCGAAGTCAGCGACCTGCACGTAGCAGCGATCCTCGATGCCCTTGAGTTGTGCGAGGTGCGCCGGGCGGGTGCTGGCATCGGCGAATTCGACGAGCAGCGTGACCTTCCAGTTACGACCGTCGGGGATCAACGGGTTATAGGCCTCGAGCTCATCGGCAATGCCTTCGGGCTCGAAAATGCGCTCGGTGCGCAGGATCTCCTGCACCTGATACTGGATCGTCAGCCGATCTTCGAAGAGCCAGGTGGTGTTCGGTCCCACAGGCACTTTGCGCGTCTTCTTGTGCGCGATCACCCGCGTGCGAAACGTGGGTCGCTCGCGCGCGTAGTGCTCAAGGGTCATGAGATCGGTGTGTTCGAGCTTGTTCATGGCGTCAGATTCCGTAAGCGTTGCGCAGCAACTTCAGGGGATGTTCTGGCTCTCGGGCGTCCGTCAGACCGGTCTCGATCTGGTGGCCCGCCATCGGACAGTCGGAGGCGTAATGATCGGGGTTCGCCTTCTGCACGCGGTTCCTGACCGGCGTGCCGATCTTCACCGAGGCAGGGCGGAATTCCTTTTTCACCGCGTAGGTGCCGTTGTGACCCGAGCAACGCTCGATCACATCGATGGTGGTGTTCGGCACGAGCTTGAGTGCATCGCGCGTTTTGAGACCGATGTTCTGCACGCGCAAGTGACACGGCACGTGGTAACTCACCTTGCCAAGCTCACTCGTGAAATCGGTGCGCAGCAAGCCTTCCTTGTGGCGCAGCATCAGGTATTCGAAGGGGTCGAAGATGCGTGCCTTGACGGCCTGCACGTCGGCATCTTCCGGGAACATCAACGGCAACTCCTGCTTGAACATCAGCACGCAGGAGGGACTCGGCGCGACGAGGTCGTACCCCTCATCGATGGCCTGCTTGAGCGCCGGGATGTTGGTGTCTTTGTGGCGCGCCACGGTCTCGAGATCACCCAACTCGAGCTTCGGCATGCCGCAGCATTTTTCCTGGCTGACGATCTTGACCGGGATGCCGTTGTGCTCGAACACGGCAACCAGATCGAGGTTGAGATCGGGCTCATTGCGATTGCCGTAGCAGGTCGTAAAGAGCACCACCTTGCCGCGCGTGTCGGCCGTGGGCTTGGCCTCGGTCTTGAGCTCGCGGCCCGCGAGTTGTTTGCGCGCCGTGTTGGAGTGGTAGTCGGGCACCGGCGCATCGACCGCCACACCGAGCGTGGCATCGAGCAACTTGCGACCGGCCTCGGTCTTGTTGACGGCGTTGACCGCCTGCACCCCCACCGGAATGCCGGCGAGCGAGCCGACCACATCGGTCGCCGAGAGAATATTGTCGCGCAGTCGCACTTCGCCTTTTTTGGTCTTGATGGCCTTGGCGCGCAGCATCAGGTGCGGGAAATCGAGGTTCCAGGGGTGCGGCGGCACGTACGGACACTTCGTCATGTAGCACATGTCACAGAGGTAACAGTGATCGACGACGTCCCAGTAGGCCTTCTTGTCTACGGTATCGAGTTCAGAGGAGGGCGCTGCATCGATGGCATCGAACAGCGTCGGAAACGAATTGCAGAGCGAAAAGCAGCGCCGGCAACCGTGGCAGATGTCGAACACGCGCTCGAGTTCTTTATCGAGTGCGGCTTCATCGTAGAACGACGGATCGCGCCAGTTGAGCGGGTGGCGCGTGGGCGCTTCGAGCGAGCCTTCGCGGCCCGCGGGGATGGTGCTTTGGCTCATGGACAACCCTTCCGTAGGTTGCAAGCGAGACAGGGGTCTGAAGCGGGCGGCGCCGAGTGCGTGGGGCACCCGACGCCGCCTGTAGGACTCAGATCAACGAATCAGATCGACTCGAGAGCCTTGGTGAAGCGGTTCGCGTGCGAACGCTCAGCCTTGGCCAGCGTCTCGAACCAATCGGCAATCTCATCGAAGCCTTCTTCGCGCGCCTGCTTGGCCATGCCCGGGTACATGTCCGTGTACTCGTGCGTCTCGCCAGCGATCGAGGCTTGGAGGTTCAACTTGGTGTCGCCAATCGGCAGGCCTGTGGCTGGGTCGCCCGAGGCCTCGAGGTACTCGAGGTGACCGTGCGCGTGACCCGTCTCGCCCTCGGCGGTCGAACGGAACACGGCGGACACATCGTTGAAGCCTTCGACGTCAGCCTTGGCTGCGAAATAGAGGTAACGGCGGTTGGCCTGGGACTCGCCTGCGAAGGCGTCCTTCAGGTTTTGCTCGGTCTTGCTGCCTTTGAGTTGCACGGATGCTCTCCTTGTGTGGACTATCCTTGATTACCGGCTAGACTCAGTCTAACAGGCACGTGACTCTAGTCCCCGCTCCGGACAGCGTCAACCCGACTGCCCCGTCACGCAGCCCGCTGAGGTATAAATCGCTCTCCATGAGTCGCTCCAAACGCCCCCCTGATTTCGAGAAGTCGCTCACCGAGCTCGAGACCCTGGTCGAGAAGCTCGAGGCCGGCGATTTGCCGCTCGATGAGGCGTTGAAAACCTTCGAGCGCGGCGTGGGTTTGACGCGCGAGTGCCAGAGCGCGCTCGAGGCGGCGCAGGCGCGCGTCGACATCCTCCTGAAGCGCGATGGCGAGGCGACCCTCGAGCCCTTCGACCCCGACGAGC
>JBJTBK010000205.1:0-2484 GCA_046091245.1 Nevskiaceae bacterium
CACCGGCGAGACCGGGGCGGGCAAATCCATCCTCGTCGATGCGCTGCAGCTCGCCGTGGGTGCACGCGCCGGCGTCGAGGTGATTCGGCACGATGCCGCACGCGCCGAAGTCACGGCCACCTTCGATCTCTCGCACGCACCGGCGGGCCTGCGCGCCCTGCTGGAGGAGCAAAGCATCGAGCTTGGCGATGAACTTCTGGTGCGGCGCGTGATCACCCGCGAGGGTAAGTCGCGCGCCTACCTCAACGGCCAGGCCGTGCCGGTGCAGGTGCTGCGCGAGATCGGCGAGTGGCTCGCCGAAATCCATGGTCAACACGAGTTCCAGTCGCTGGTGCGCCCGGCGGCGCAGCGCGAGCTCCTGGATCGTTACGCCGGCGCCGAACCTGAGGCCGCGGAAGTGGCCCGCCTTCATCGAGTTCGTCTCGAGCGCTCCGCGGAGCTCGCCGCGCTCGAAACCGCGGCCCGCGAGCGCGACGATCGACTCGAACTTTTGAAGCATCAGGTGCAGGAGCTTGAAGCGCTCGCCCTCAAGAGCGGCGAACTCGCCGCGCTCAGCGAAGAGCGCAGCCGCCTCGCCAATAGCGGTCGCCTCGCCGAAGGCGCGCGCGGCGCACTCGATCTGCTCTACGAGGCCGAAGACGCCAACGCGCATGCGCTGGCCTCACGGGCACTCGGCCTGCTGCGCACGGCCGGCCAGCTCGACCCGAAACTCGCTGCGCTGCAACCCTCGCTCGACTCGGCACTCATCAGCCTCGGCGATGCCGCGCAGGAACTCACGCGGTATCTCGATGATCTCGAGGCCGACCCGGTACGCCAAGCTGAACTCGAGCAGCGCCTCGCGAGCATCGAGGCGCTCGCGCGCAAGCATCGTGTGCCCGCCGAGCAACTGCCTGAGAAGATGGCGGAGTTGCAGTCCGAGTGGCAGCGCCTCGAACAGCTCGAAGCCAATCTCGCCGCGTTGCAGGCCGCACTCGCCGAGGCCAGCCACGCCTGGCGCAAAGCCGCGAGTGCGCTCTCCGAGCGGCGCCGAGTCGCGGCCGCCAAACTCTCCTCCGACATCACCGCACGCATGCAGACACTCGGCATGGCGGGCGGCCGCTTCGCCGTGATGCTGCAACCCATCGAGGCCACCGCCTCGGCCGCACAAGGCGCTTCGTCGGCGCATGGCCTCGAAGACGTGGAGCTTCAGGTCTCGGCCAATGCCGGCCAGCCACCTCGCCCTCTGGGCAAGGTCGCCTCGGGCGGGGAGCTCTCGCGCTTGTCGCTCGCTGTGCAAGTGGCGTTGATCCGCGGCAACGAAGCGGCGCAGGGCGTGTGCATGGTGTTCGACGAAGTCGATTCAGGTGTCGGCGGTGCCGTAGCCGAGATCGTCGGCCGCGAGCTCGCTGCGCTCGGCGCGCGCGCTCAGGTGCTCTGCGTCACGCACCTGCCGCAGGTGGCCGCGCTGGGCGATCGACATCTGCGGGTTGCCAAACTCACCGACGGCGCCACCACGCGCACTCAGATCACCTCACTCGAAGGGCCTGCTCGCACCGAAGAGATCGCTCGCATGCTGGGCGGGCTCACCATCACCGACAAGGCGCGTGAACACGCCTCGGAGATGCTCGCCGCCGGGCGGGCTATTCGTGGGTTGGCGCGGAACGATTCGGACACTGCGCCTTCCGGCAGTGCCCGTAAATCACGAGGGCGTGGTCGCTGATCGCAAAGCCGTGGCGCTCGGCCACGGCCGTCTGACGCTCCTCGATGCCGCTGTCGACGAACTCCTCCACGCGCCCGCAATCGAGACACAAGATGTGATCGTGATGCGGCCCGGCGTTGAGTTCGAACACCGCCATGCCATCGGCGAAGTGATGGCGGGTGATGAGCCCCGCCGCCTCGAACTGCGTGAGCACGCGATACACCGTGGCCAGACCAATGTCTTCCTTCAAATCGACGAGGCGCCGATAGATGTCTTCGGCCGACAGATGGCGCGTGCCGCTTTTCTCGAGGAGGTCGAGAATCTTCACGCGCGGCAGCGTGACCTTCAGCCCGGCTTTGCGCAGGTCATTGCCTTCCACTTTGGCCTTCCCATTTTCAATGGGCTCTTTCGGGTAGAATGCCGATTATGGTCTATCCCGCCCGCACCCGAAACCTCACTCTGGCTGTCGGACTCGCCCTGCTCGGCCTCGGCCTGAGCGGTTGCGTGTATCGCATGAACGTGCAGCAGGGCAATTACCTTGATGCGCGTCAGGTGGTGCAGCTCAAGGAAGGCATGACGCGCGCGCAAGTGCGCTTTCTGCTCGGCACACCGATGCTGCCGGATGCCTTCGACCGCGACCGCTGGGACTACCTCTACTCACTGCAATCGAGTCGGCTGAAGGCGCCGGAGCGCCAGCGGCTGACCGTGTGGTTCACCGACGACAAGGTCTCGCGCATCGAGAACGTGGGCGCACCCACGGAAGTGCCTGCCGGCCAGACCGTGCCGCTCTACCCTGAGACACCGGC
>JBJTBK010000206.1:0-11731 GCA_046091245.1 Nevskiaceae bacterium
AGGCAAAAAATACAATGGCCAACCAGAATATCCGTATCAGGCTGAAGGCTTTCGACCATCGCCTGATCGACACTTCCGCGCGCGAAATCGTCGAAACGGCGAAGCGCACAGGTGCCACCGTCCGTGGCCCCGTACCGCTGCCGACCAAGATGGAGCGCTTCACGCTTCTGGTCAGCCCGCACGGTGACAAGGACGCGCGTGATCAGCTCGAACTGCGGACGCACAAGCGTCTGATGGACATCCTCAACCCGACCGACAAGACCGTCGATGCGCTGATGCGCCTCGAGCTGCCGGCCGGTGTGGATGTGCAGATCAAGCTGAACTGACTGAAGGCGGCCGCGCAGGTTGCGGCACCCCAAAAAGGTGCTTGCAACCGGCCCGGTCGCCGCTTACAATGCGCGCCCTTTTTGACCTCGGGCATTCCGAGGTGGGCCGCTGAATATCGGCGGAATCGGGCGAGGTTGGCGGGTTTGCCGCCAAGACCACTCGAGACACTCCGGGACAACCCGTCGCGGAGCCTCTTGTTGTCTCCCTTAACCCAGTGGTTTTTTGTGCTCACCAATCGCAGTGGGCACAGGAGAGATACGTACATGGCAATCGGTCTAGTCGGCCGCAAGTGCTGCATGACGCGCGTGTTCACGGACGCGGGTGAGTCCATCCCCGTCACCGTGGTCGAGGTTCTTCCGAACCGCGTCACGCAGGTCAAAACCAGTGAGAAGGACGGCTATCGCGCCGTTCAGGTCACCTACGGAGCCCGTCGTCCGCAGCTGCTCAGCAAGGCAGCCGCAGGGCATTACGCCAAGGCCGGCACGGCCCCAGGCAAGGCACTCGTCGAGTTTCGCCTTGCCGACAAAGAAGGCGAGGAGCTGCAGGTCGGTGCCGAGATCAAAGCGGACCTGTTCCAGGTCGGTCAGATCGTCGATGTTACGGGCACGACCATTGGTAAGGGCTTCGCGGGCACCATGAAGCGGCACAACTTCGGTGGTCACCACGCGACCCACGGTGTGTCGGTGTCGCACCGTACGCCGGGCTCCATCGGTCAGCGCCAGACCCCGGGCCGCGTGTTCCAGGGCAAGCGCATGTCGGGCCACATGGGTGTCGCCCGTCGTACCACGGAAAACCTCAAGGTCGTCGAGATCGACGCCGAGCGTAACCTGCTCCTCATCCGCGGCGCCGTGCCGGGGGCCGAGGGTGGTCAGGTCGTCGTGCGTCCCTCGCTGAAGGCGGCCCGCCTTGCCAAGCGCAAGCGGACCGTCCCGACCAAGGCCGCCGGCACCAAGGCCGCGGCCAAGAAGTGTTCGGGAGCCCATAGAGCATGAAGATCAAGATCGTCGGCGGCTCGAACGAGCTGCAAGTGTCCGAGGCCGCATTCGGCCACGAGTACAACGAAGCCCTGGTGCACCAGGTCGTTACCGCCTACCGCAATGCCGGTCGCGCGGGAACCAAGGCGCAGCTGACCAAGGCCGAGGTGCGTGGCGGCGGCAAGAAGCCGTGGAGCCAGAAGGGTACGGGTCAGGCCCGCGCCGGTTCCAGCCGCAGCCCGATTTGGGTGGGCGGTGGGCGCGCGTTCGCGGCCAAGCCGCGCAGCTTCGCCCAGAAGGTCAATCGCAAGATGTACCGCGGCGCGCTGCGCTCGATGCTCTCCGAGCTCGTGCGTCAGGATCGTCTCGTGGTCACGAACGGCATCGACCTCGAGGCGCCGAAGACCCGCCTGCTCGCAGCCCAGCTCAAGCAGTTGGAACTCACCAACGTGCTGATCGTGGTTGAGGCGCTCGAAGAGAAGCTCTTTTTGGCGGCCCGCAACCTGCCGCACGTCGAGGTGTTGCCGGTCACCGCACTCAACCCGCTCGCCCTCGCGAGCTGCGACAAGGTGCTCATGACCGTTGGCGCCGTGAAGCTCATCGAGGAGCGACTGCAATGACCGCTGCCCGTCACGAAGGGTCCACGCTCAGCACCGAGCGCCTCATCAGCGTGCTCGTGGCACCGCACGTCACCGAAAAGACGGCGCTCGCCATGCAGAACGCCAACCAGTACGTGTTCCGCGTGCGTCGCGACGCCAGCAAGCCTGACATCAAGGCGGCGGTGGAGCTGATGTTCTCGGTCAAGGTCAGCGACGTGCAGGTGGTCAACGAGCCGGGCAAGACCCGCCGCTTCGGCAAGACGCCGGGACGCACGCAGGATTGGAAAAAGGCTTACGTGCGTCTCGCACCGGGCCAGACCATCGACTACGAATCGAGGAAAGCCTAATGGCACTCGTCAAAATGAAGCCGAAGTCGCCGGGCAGCCGGTTCGCCGTCAAGGTCGACAAGTCGCACCTGTGGAAGGGCGGTCCGCTCGAGTCACTGACCACGCGTCAGGCGAAGACCGGTGGCCGCAACAACTTCGGTCGCATCACCACCCGTCACAAGGGCGGTGGTTCGCGTCAGAAATACCGCATCATCGATCTCAAGCGTGACAAGGACGGCGTGAAGGGCATCGTCGAGCGTATCGAGCACGACCCGAACCGCACCGGCCACATCGCACTCGTCAAGTACATGGACGGCGATCGTCGCTACATCCTCGCGCCGAAGGGCGTGGTGCCGGGTGACGAAATCCGCTCGGGCGCTGATTCGCCGATCAAGCCGGGCAACGCCATGCAGCTGCGCCACATTCCGGTGGGCTCGACGGTGCACAACGTCGAGTTGAAGCCGGGCAAGGGCGGTCAGCTCGCGCGCAGCGCCGGCAGCTCGGTGCAGTACACCGCGCGTGAAGGCATTTACGCCTACATCCGCTTGAAGTCGGGTGAAACCCGCAAAGTGCACATCGACTGCCGCGCCACCATCGGCGAGATGAGCAACGACGAGCACAACCTGCGCAGCTACGGCAAGGCCGGTGCGAAGCGCTGGCTCGGCATTCGTCCCACGGTTCGCGGTCTGGCCATGAACCCGGTCGATCACCCCCACGGTGGTGGTGAGGGTAAGTCCGGTCAGGGTAACCCGCACCCCGTCTCGCCCTGGGGTTGGAATACCAAGGGCAAGAAGACCCGTACCAACAAGCGCACGAATCACATGATCGTGCAGCGTCGGCAGAACAAGGTCCGCTGAGCGGCCTCGTAAGGTCAGGAGTCAAAAGTGCCTCGTTCACTGAAGAAAGGTCCGTTCGTAGATCTACACCTCGCCAAGAAGGTGCAGGTCGCCGCCGCCAAAAACGATCGCAAGCCGATCAAGACCTGGTCGCGTCGTTCGATGGTGGTGCCCGAGATGGTGGGTCTGACGATTGCCGTCCACAACGGCAAGCAACACATCCCCGTGCTCGTGTCCGAAAACATGGTCGGGCACAAGCTCGGCGAGTTCGCGCCGACGCGGACCTACAAGGGTCACTCGGGCGACAAGAAGGTCGCGGCCTGAGGCCGGAGCGGAGCATCAAATGGAAGTCACCGCAAAACTCAAATACGCGCGCATCTCGCCGCAGAAGTGCCGCCTCGTTGCCGACGTGGTGCGTGGCAAGCCCGTGGGCAATGCGCTCGCGACGCTGCGTTTCATGCCGAAGAAGGGCGCCGAAATCGTCCTCAAAGTGCTCGAGTCGGCCATTGCCAACGCCGAGAACAACAACGGCGCGGACATCGACGAACTCAAGGTGCATCGCATCATGGTCGACGCAGCCCCGGTGCTGAAGCGCTTCGCTGCGCGCGCCAAGGGTCGCGGAACCGGTGTCGTCAAGCGCAACAGCCACATCACCGTCGTGGTCAGCGACGGCAGGAAGGACTGATCCATGGGCCAGAAAGTTAATCCGATCGGCATTCGACTCGGCATCACCCGCGAGTGGTCCTCGAAGTGGTATGCCGGCAAGAAGCAATTCCCGCTGCTCGTGCACACGGACTTCCGCGTCCGCGAGTTCCTGCGCAAGAAGCTCGCCGAGGCCTCGGTGTCGCGCATCCAAATCGCGCGCGCGGCCAACAAGGTCAACATCACGATTCAGACGGCCCGTCCCGGCATCGTCATCGGCAAGAAGGGCGAGGACATCGAGAAGCTGCGCGCCGAGACCGCCGCGCTCGTCGGTCGCCCGGTCGGTGACATTCGCCTGAACATCGCCGAGATCCGCAAGCCGGAGCTCGATGCGCAGCTCGTGGCCGATGGCATCGCGCAGCAGATCGAAAAGCGTGTGATGTTCCGTCGCGCGATGAAGCGTGCGGTGATGAGCACCATGCGCAGCGGCGCGCTCGGCATCAAGGTTCGTCTGTCGGGCCGTCTCAACGGCGCCGAGATTGCCCGGACCGAGTGGTCACGCGAGGGTCGCATTCCGCTGCACACCTTCCGTGCCGACATCGACTACGGCTTCAGCGAGGCGCGCACCACTTACGGCGTGATTGGCGTCAAGGTGTGGATCTTCAAGGGCGAGGTGTTCGAGAAGGAAGATCTCACCAAGGCAGCCCCGGAAGCCGAGGCTGCTCCTGCTGCTGCAGAGGCCGCTGTCGCGGCGCCTGCGGTCTGAGCCTGAGGAATTGCAGCCATGATGCAACCCAAGCGAACCAAGTATCGCAAGCAGTTCAAGGGCGACAACGCCGGCCTCGCGCAACGCGGCAACAGCGTCGCGTTCGGCGATTTCGGCCTGAAGGCCACCGAGCGTGCGCGCATGACGGCGCGCGAGATCGAGGCCGCACGTCGTGCGATGGCCCGTCACGTCAAGCGTGGCGGTCAGATCTGGATCCGCGTCTTCCCGGACGTGCCCATTTCGAAAAAGCCTCTCGAAGTCCGCATGGGCTCGGGCAAGGGCAACGTCGAGTATTGGGTCGCCAAGGTGAAGCCCGGCAAGGTTCTTTTCGAAATGGAAGGGGTGGACGAGAAGACCGCTCGCGAAGCGTTCCGGCTTGCCGGCGCGAAGCTGTCGGTCACGACCTCCTTCGTAAAGCGGCAGGTGCGCTGACATGAACGCCAAGGAATTGCGCGGCAAGGCCGCCAACGAACTCAGTGACGAACTGCTGAAACTGCGTCGCGAGCAGTTCTCGCTGCGCATGCAGCGGGCGACCGGTCAGGCCGTGAAGCCGCATGACTTCGGTCGTGTCCGCAAGGACATCGCGCGATTGAAGACCGTGCTTGCCGAGAAGGCGTCGGCTGCCAAGACGTCGGGGAAGTAACAGATGACCGAGACCAACAAGACCCTGCGCACGCTCACTGGGCGCGTCGTCAGCAACAAGATGCACAAGACCATCGCGGTCGAGATCGAGCGCCTGGTCAAGCACCCGCGCTACGGCAAGTACATCCGCCGCACCACCAAGTTGCTGGCGCATGACGAAGCCAACGAATCGCGTGAAGGCGACACGGTGACGATCGCCGAGTGCCGTCCGCTGTCGCGCTCGAAGAACTGGCGGCTGGTGTCCGTCGTGGAGCGTGCGTCGTGATCCAACTGCAATCGCTGCTGAACGCCGCTGACAACAGCGGGGCGAAGACCCTGATGTGCATCAAGGTGATGGGCGGTACCCGTCGCCGTTACGCGGCTGTCGGCGATCTGATCAAGGTCAGCATCAAGGACGCGATCCCGCGCGGCAAGGTCAAGAAGGGCGAGGTTTACGACGCGGTCGTCGTGCGTACTCGTCGTGGTGTGCGCCGCCCGGACGGCTCGCTCATCAAGTTCGACGGCAATGCCGCAGTGCTCTTGACCAACAAGCTCGAGCCGATCGGCAACCGCATCTTCGGACCCGTCACGCGCGAGCTGCGCACGGCGCAGTTCATGAAGATCATCTCGCTCGCACCGGAAGTGCTCTGAGGTCATCGCCATGAGAAAGATTCGCAAGGGTGACAACGTCATCGTGATCGCGGGCCGCGACAAGGGTCGCAAGGGCGCCGTGATCGGTGTTCTCGAGGACGACATGGTGCTCGTCGAGAACATCAACCGAGTCAAGCGTCATACCCGGGGCAACCCGCAGATGAACAAGGCCGGCGGCATCCTCGAGAAGGAGGCACCGCTGCATGTGTCGAAGGTCGCGCTGTTCAATCCCGCCACTCAGAAGGCCGATCGCATCGGCATCAAGAGCCTAGCGGATGGCAAGCGCGTGCGTTACTTCAAGTCCAACGGAGAGATGATCGACGCGTAAGCGTCGGTCACACGGGTCAACCAGCATGGCAAGGCTGCAAGAATATTACCGCGACAAGGTCATCCCGCAGCTCCGCAAGGAGCTTGGCATCACCAACGCGATGGAAGTGCCGAAGATCGTCAAGATCACGGTGAACATGGGCGTGGGCGAGGCGGTCGCCGACAAGAAGATCATCGACGCTGCGGCGGGTGATCTGGCGAAGATCACCGGTCAGAAGCCGGTGCTCTGCCAGTCGCGCAAGTCCATCGCCTCGTTCAAGTTGCGCGAAGGTCTTGCCATCGGCTGCAAGGTCACGCTGCGTGGCCCGCGCATGTACGAGTTCCTCGATCGCCTGATCAGCGTCGCGATGCCGCGTATCCGCGACTTTCGTGGCGTCTCGCCGCGCTCCTTCGACGGACGTGGCAACTACAACATGGGCGTCAAGGAACAGATCATCTTCCCGGAGATCCAGTACGACCAGATCGACCAGCTTCGGGGCATGGACATCACCATCACCACCACGGCAAGGGACGACAAGGCGGGCCGAGCTCTGCTCGAAGCTTTCCAGTTTCCCTTCCGCAAGTAACAGGGCAGCAAGCACACATGGCCAAAACGAGCATGGTGGAGCGCGAGAAGCGTCGCGCCGAAACCGCCAAGAAATATGCCGCCAAGCGCGCCAAGCTCAAGGAGACGATCCGCAGTCCGCGTTCGTCGCCGGAGGAGCGGGCTGCCGCGACTGCTGCACTGCAAAAGATGCCGCGCGATGCGAGCCCGAGTCGGGGTCGTCGTCGTTGCGCAATCACCGGCCGGCCTCGCGGTGTGTACCGCAAGTTCGGCATTTCCCGAGTGAAGATTCGCGAGACCGTGAACCGGGGCGAGTTGCCCGGCGTGTCGAAGGCGAGCTGGTAGGAGCGCGCGCGATATGAGCATGACTGATCCCATTGCCGATCTGCTGACCCGCATCCGCAACGCCCAAATGGCTCGCAAGAGCGAAGTGAGCGTCGGCTGTTCGCGCCTCAAGCAGGCGGTCGTCAAGGTGTTGAAGGACGAGGGCTACGTGGCCGATTTCCGCATCGCTGCGGATGGCGGCAAGAGCACGATGACCATCGCCCTCAAATATTTCGAAGGCCGTCCGGTGATCGACCGGCTCGAGCGCGTATCGCGCCCGGGTCTGCGCATCTACCGCGGCAAGGATGAGCTGCCGAAGGTGTTGGGCGGCATGGGCACCGTGATCGTCTCGACGCCGAAGGGTGTCATGACCGACAAGCAGGCCCGCGCGATCGGACAGGGCGGCGAAGTGCTCTGCATCGTGGCCTGACGAAACGGAGCCTGAGGAATTCAACATGAGTCGTGTAGCAAATCAGCCGGTTCCGCTGCCGCAAGGTGTGACGGTGACCATCACCGGAGAGGCCGTCACGCTGAAGGGCGCGAAGGGAACCCTTAGCGTTCCGCTGCATGGCGGCGTCAAGGTCGTGCAGGGCGACAAGCAGCTCGAACTGCAGTACGACGCCAGCAACCGCACCCAAGCGGGAGCGACGCGCGCCCACCTCGCCAACATCGTCACGGGCATCACCAAGGGTTACGAGCGCAAGCTCGAGCTCGTCGGCGTCGGCTACCGTGCCGCGGTAGCGGGCAAGACGCTCAATCTGACGCTCGGCTTCTCGCATCCGATTGCGGTCGATATGCCGGAAGGCGTGAGTGTCGAGGCGCCGAGCCAGACCGAGATCGACATCAAAGGTATCGACAAGCAGCGCGTCGGGCAGATTGCCGCCGAGATCCGCGACCTGCGTCCGCCTGAGCCCTACAAGGGCAAGGGCGTACGGTACGCAGGCGAGCAGATCACGCTCAAAGAAGGCAAGAAGAAGTAACCGCAGGCGCGCAACGAGGATCGAATTATGCAGATCACCAAGAAACAGCGTCGTCAGCGCCGTGCCGTGCGTGGCCGGGCGAAGATCCGCGAGCTCGGCCAGCCTCGGCTCACCGTGCATCGCACGCCGCGACACATGTACGCGCAAGTGTTCGATGCCGCGGGCGCCACGGTGCTGGCCGCTGCCTCGACCGTGCAGGATGCCGTCGCGAACGGTCTCGAGGGCACGGGCAACATCGAGGCCGCCAAGGCGGTGGGCCGCGCAATTGCCGAGCGGGCCAAGGCCGCCGGTGTCACCCGAGTCGCGTTCGATCGCGCTGGGTTCATGTATCACGGCCGCATCAAGGCGCTGGCGGAAGCCGCGCGTGAAGCCGGTCTCGAGTTTTAAGGCAGGACAACTCTATGGCACGTGTCGAAAGATCCCAGGCGACCGACGAGTACCTCGAAAAACTGGTCGCAGTGAACCGCACCTCGAAGACCGTCAAGGGTGGCCGTCAATTTGGCTTCACCGCGCTGACGGTCGTCGGTGACGGCGCAGGGCGTGTGGGCTTCGGCTTTGGCAAGGCTCGCGAAGTGCCTGTCGCCATCTCGAAGGCGATGGCGGCGGCGCGCAAGAACATGGTGAACGTGTCGTTACGTAACGAGACGCTGCACTACGCGGTCAAGGGCTCCCACGGGGCGACGCGTGTTCTGATGCAACCCGCCTCCGACGGTACCGGCGTCATCGCGGGCGGCGGCATGCGCGCGGTGCTCGAGTGCGCGGGCGTGCGTAACGTGCTCGCCAAGAGCTACGGCTCGCGTAACGCGATCCACGTGGTGCGTGCCACGGTCAAGGCCCTCGCTTCGGTGCGTTCGCCGGAAGAGATCGCTGCCAAGCGCGGCAAGTCCCTCGACGAGATCATGGGTTGAAGGTCATGGCGGCCAAGCAACTAAAAGTCACATTGAAGAAGAGCGTCCACGGTCAGCTCGCGAATATCGCGCAGTCAGTCCGCGGACTCGGGCTGCGCAAGCGGCATCAGACGGTCACGGTGGCCGATACGCCGGAGAATCGCGGTTTGATCCGCACGGCGCGTCACCTGCTGGCAGTCGCCGAAGGCTGACGGCTGAAGGCCGACTGCTGAAGGCTTAAGGAGAACACTGATGTTGATCAACAACCTCAAACCTGCCCCGGGCTCCAAGCGTCCGCGCTTGCGCGTGGGTCGCGGCGCGTCCGCCGGCCAAGGCAAGACCAGCGGTCGCGGCGTCAAAGGCCAGCGTGCGCGCAAGGGCGGCTACCACAAGGTCGGCTTCGAAGGCGGTCAGATGCCGCTGCAGCGCCGCATGCCTAAGGTCGGCTTCCGCTCGGCAATCAAGGCCACGCGCGCCGAGGTCCGCCTCGACGAGCTCGCGAAGGTCGCCTCCGAGATCATCGATCTTGCGGCACTGAAAGCGGCCAACGTCGTGCCAGCGCACACGGAAGTCGCCAAGGTGGTGTTGTCCGGCAAGATTGCGAAGGCCGTAACGCTCAAGGGCGTCGGTGCCACTAAGGGCGCCCGCGCCGCCATCGAAGCTGCCGGCGGCCGCATCGAGGCTTGAGCCTCCCTTAACAGAACACAGGACCATCGTGGCAACAGGCATCGGCAATCCGGCAGCAACTCTCGCAGACGCAACGCGTTTCGGCGAGGTGCGCTCGCGCCTGCTGTTCCTGTTCGGCGCATTGATCGTCTACCGCATCGGCACGTTCATCCCGGTTCCGGGCATCGATCCGGCCGAGGTGTCACGCTTCTTCGAGCAGAACGCAGGCACGCTGCTCGGCATCGCCAATATGTTCTCGGGCGGTGCGATGGAGCGGCTGTCGATCTTCGCGATGGGTGTGATGCCCTACATCTCTGCCTCGATCATCGTGCAGATGGTCTCCATGGTGTATCCGCCGTGGGAGGAATACCGCAAGGAAGGCGAGTCGGGTCGTCGCAAGCTCACCCAGATCACGCGCTATTTCACGGTTGTACTCGGTGCGTTCCAATCGCTCGGTGCGGCTGTGGCGCTGCAGAACGGCGGCATGACCGTGGCGTCGGGTTGGTCATTCCTCTTTATCGCCACGGTGACGATGACCACCGGGACGATGTTTTTGATGTGGCTCGGTGAGCAAGTCACCGAACGCGGCATCGGCAATGGCATCTCCATGATCATCCTCGCGGGCATCGTGGCCGGCTTGCCGGGCGCGGTGGGTCGCACCGTCGAGTCTGTCAATACGGGCGAGATGTCGGGATTGTTCGTGCTGCTGCTGATCGTGCTGGTGCTCGGGGTCACGGCGATCTGCGTTTACGTCGAGCGCGCTCAGCGTCGTATCGCCGTGCATTACGCCAAGCGTCAGGTCGGCCGTCGCGTCATGGCAGGGCAGACCAGCCACCTGCCGTTCAAGCTCAACATGTCGGGCGTGATCCCGCCGATTTTTGCCTCGAGCCTGCTGCTGCTGCCGGCGACGGCCGCACAGTTTTTCGGCACGGGCCAGGGCGCGGTTGCCGAAGCGCTGCAGACGGTCTCGGCCGCTCTGGGCTATGGCCAGCCGCTGCACCTCGTGATTTACACCGTGCTGATTATCTTCTTCTGCTTCTTCTACACCGCGCTCGTCTTCAATGCGCGCGAGACCTCGGAGAACCTGAAGAAGTCCGGGGCCTTCATCCCGGGTATCCGTCCCGGTCAGCAGACCGGCGACTACATCGACAAGGTGCTCACCCGGCTTACGCTCTGGGGCGCTATTTACGTCGCGGCCGTGTGTCTCGTGCCGGAGTTGATGATCTCGCAGGGCGGAGTGCCGTTCGTATTCGGTGGTACTTCGCTGCTCATCGTCGTGGTCGTGGCCATGGATTTCATGGCGCAACTGCAGGCGCACTTGATGTCCCACCAGTATCCGGGTCTGTTGAAGCAGGCCAATCTGATGGGCTATGGACGCGGCGGCGCGCCGCAGTGATCAAAGGGTATCTGACATGAAAGTTCGTCCGTCGGTTAAGAAGATTTGCAAGGATTGCAAGATCGTGCGGCGCCGTGGCGTCGTCTACGTGATTTGCAAGGATCCGCGGCACAAGCAGCGGCAGGGTTGAGAGTCAAGGGTATTTAAGTAGAATGCCGCGCCTTTACGCGGCTTCGGGGCAGAAAAAATGGCACGTATCGCCGGCATCAACATCCCGATGAACAAGCATGTGGTCATCGGTCTGACACACATCTACGGTGTGGGACGCACTCGTGCGCGCACCGTCTGCGAAGCCGCAGGCGTCGATCCCACCACAAAGGTGAAGGACCTGACCGAGACTGAGGTCAACGCGCTGCGTACGCAGATTTCGCGCGGCCTGGTCGAGGGCGACCTTCGTCGTGAAGTCTCTATGAACATCAAGCGATTGATGGACCTCGGTACCTACCGCGGCATGCGTCATCGCAAAGGCCTGCCGGTCCGTGGCCAGCGCACGCGCACCAACGCGCGCACGCGCAAGGGTCCGCGCAAGCAAGCCGTCAAACTCAACGCGCCCCCGGGCAAGGCATAAAGGGTCAGCAGGCAAAAGCACATGGCAGAACAGAAATCGCAATCGGGCGCCGCTGGCGGCGCAAAGAAGCCGAAGAAGGCCCGCAAGAACGTGCTCGATGGTATCGCGCACGTCCACGCTTCCTTCAACAACACGATCATCACGATCACCGACCGACAGGGCAACACGCTGTCGTGGGCGACCTCGGGTGGTTGTGGCTTCCGCGGCTCGCGCAAGTCCACGCCCTTTGCTGCGCAGGTCGCCGCCGAGAAGGCGGGCACTGCGGCGCAGGAGCATGGCTTGCGCAATGTCGAAGTG
>JBJTBK010000207.1:0-4142 GCA_046091245.1 Nevskiaceae bacterium
GCTGAACATGCCGGAGAACCCGGTCGGCGAGTTCCTGCTGCTCGGCAACGAGTTGTTTCGCGTGGTGGGTCTACTGGAGAAACGCGGCGAAATCTTCGGCTTCAGTCAGGATAACCGCGTCATCATTCCCTTCAGCGTGGCACGATCGCTCACGGGCATCTTCGATCGCACGTTTATGGAGGTCTCGTTCACGGTCACCGACCTGACACAGATCGCGCAGGTGCGCGAGCGAGCGATCCGCGCCATTCGCACGAATCGGCGTATTGCTCCGGGCAAGGACGACGACTTCGAAAACCAGGCAGCCGATTCGTTCGTCAAGCAGTTCGAGCAGATCACCGCGACCGCCACGGCCGTGCTCGCGGGCATCGTCGGCATCTCACTGCTCGTCGGTGGCATTGGCATCCTGAACATCATGTTGGTGTCGGTTACCGAACGCACGCGTGAGATCGGCATCCTCAAAGCGCTGGGCGCCACGCGGCGCGACATCTTGGTGCAATTTTTGCTCGAAGCCGCCCTGCTCTCGCTGCTCGGCGGCATCATCGGCATCGTGCTCGGGCTGCTCGCCGGCATGGGTATCGCTTCGCTGATCCCGAACTTCCCGCCGGCCCCCGTACCGGTGTGGATCATGCTGGCGGCTGCGGGCTTCTCGGCGCTCGTCGGTGTCGTGTTCGGCATCGCCCCGGCGTCGAAAGCGGCAGGGCTCGATCCGATCGAAGCCCTGCGCTACGAATAACGCCAGCGATTTAACCCGCGAACTCAGCAAGACCCGCCACGGCCTTGGGTGCGCCGGTCGCAATGCTGCCAACCTTCGCACCGCTCGTGAGATCGATCTTCGCCACTTCGCCGGAGAAGAAACTACTGATGAAGGCATGCCGGCCATCGGCACACAGTTCAATCGTGGCCCACCCAAAACCCTCGAGCGGAATCTGCCGCACGCTGACACCGTCGCCATCGACGACGTGAATGCTCGCACCGCGCAGCACGTAGAGCGTGCCATCCGCCGCGAACGCCATGCCGAAAAACATCGGTGGCGGACCCGGCGGATACGGCGGTGTGAACGACTGCAAATCAGGCAGTTGCCGATCGTCGATGAGGTCGTAACGCATCAACCGCGGACCGGTCTCGGAGCAGTACACGAGCGTGCGGCCATCGGGCGCCAGCGCAGACATCGTCACGCCGAGAAAGCCCCCCATACCCCCATGCGTCGCAGTGGCGTACTCCTTCACCAGCTGCCCACCCGCCGTGTAGCGAAACACGTGACCATCGCCGAACCGCTGTGTGCCCGGCATGAACGGAATTTCCGTGTGCATGCGCGCTCGGATCTCCGGCTTGATCGCATCGCCCACCACATGCTCGCCGAAGAGTAGCGTGCCGTCGGCAGCGAAGTTGACGTGTGAGTACGGCCGAGCACCGAACTCGCGGCGTCGCACCACGCGGCCATCGCGATGGATGTTGAGCACCACGAACTCCTGACTATCGAAGGCCCAGAGCACGCCCGCCGCATCAAACTCGAGACCACCGACGAGATGGGTCGTCTCAGAGATGAGCAACTCACCCTTCGGTGTGAGATCCGCGCTGTACTGCAGAATGCGCCCCTGTCCGGCGTGGTCATCGGCAGGGTTGTTGAGTACGGTGGCGGCTACGAACAGATCGCCGGGTGCGTGGGGCTTGAACGTGGATGCACTCATCTCAGACCTCGATCGGATAACGTGAAGTGATGTCGCGACGGGCGCCGAACAGCGCGCCCAGCGCGCGCTTAAGCAGACGCCCGCTCGTCAGCCAGGTGATGTCGTTGCCCTGTTTCGAATCGGCGCGAATGCGTTCGACGATCCAGGGCGTGGTGGTCTCGACGTGCTCACCCAGGAAATTGAGTTGCTTGAGGGCGCGGCGCCGCGCGTCAATCGGCAGTTGGCCGAGTTCGCGCATCATGCCTTCGGTGAGATTGATACCCGGACTGATGGTGCCCACCAGAATCTTCGAGTCACGCTGCTCCTCGCGCTCCTTGACCAGACAATCGGCAAAATATTTGACCGCGCGTTTGGTGGTTGAATAAACACTCATGCCAGGCACCACACGACCACTCGCCCCGCCACCGCCGAGCGTGAGGTAGAGCTTGCCGTGACCCTGTCGCTGCATGCCGGCGATCGCCACTTGCGCCGCATTCATCGATCCAATGACGTTCGCGCGCACCATGGAGTCGATCTCGCGAGGTGTGATGTCGGCGAAGCGTGCGCCCGTGCGCGCGTAACCCGCATTGTTGAGCCAGATGTCCACCGAGCCGAAACGCGTCACCGCATGCGCCCACAGTGCCTCGACGGCTGCCAGATCCGCCCCGTCGCAGACGCAGCCACTGACGCGCTCCGCGGCACCGCCTGCCGCCAGGCGATCAACCGCCGCTGCGACCGTCGCCGGATCGCGCCCACTGACCACGACGTTGAGGCCTCGCGCGAGAAACTCGCGCGCATAGCCGAACCCCAGCCCCTGCGTGCTGCCTGTGATGACAACCGTTTGTGTGGCCAACGCGCGTACCCCCGTGCAGATCTGGCCGACCCGAGACGGCCAGAATACCCACCGCCATCTCCGCTGCAGGCTGGGGCCGGTGCCTGACCGCAGTTTGGACGTTACGGCAGTGCTTGAGGCCTTACGATCAGCATCTGCACTCGGGGGGCGAGATGACCAGTCAACACACCATCGTGATCACGGGCAGCACACGCGGCATCGGCAAGGGGATGGCGGCTGAGCTACTGAAGCGCGGTCACAACGTGGTCGTAAGCGGACGCACAGATCACGCCGTGCAACAGGCGGTGAGCGCAATTGAACCCGTCGCGACAGGCTCCGCGCGGGCGCTCGGCGTGCCCTGCGATGTGGCGCAGCGCGAGTCGCTGCAGCGGCTGTGGGATGAGGCGATCAAGGCTTTCGGCCGGGTCGACATCTGGATCAACAACGCAGGGATTTCGCCAGCACGGCAACGCGCCGGCGAGATGCATGGCGAAGACATTCAGAACACGCAGCAGATCAATCTACTCGGAATGATGCAGGGTACTCAGGTGGCGCTCGCAGGCATGCAGGCCCAAGGCGGCGGCACCATCTACAACATGGAAGGCTACGGCTCGAACGGGATGATGAACCCGGGCATGGGCCTTTACGGCGCGAGCAAGTTTGCCCTGACCTATTTCAACAAGGCGCTGCTCGCTGAGACGCGCGATAGCCCGGTGAAGATCTGTTACCTCAGCCCCGGCATCGTGCTCACCGATCTACTCAAGCGCGACATGGGCAGCAACGATGCGCGCGATATAGCGCGCACCCGTCGCATCTACAACATCCTCGCCGATCGGGTTGAGACGGTCACGCCGTGGTTGGTCGAGAACATCCTGAAGCCACAAAAGGCGGGTGCCCGCGTAGCCTGGCTCACCGGAGCCAAGGCTGGCGGGCGATTCTTCATGTCCCTGTTCCGCAAACGTCAGCTGCTGACGGACGCCGACTTCGCTGCAGACTGAGTGGTCGGACGGCGCGCCGCCAGTACGAGCGCCGTGACAAAGATCACGGTGACGATCGAGTTGAAGATCGGGTACTCGAGCGGATAAAGCCAGTACTCGCGATAGGCCCCGAAGTGTGCGGGCATTTCCGCCGAGCCCCACAAGACGATCCCGGCGCCCACGCCATAGCGCAGGGCAGCGGCCACGCGAATCTGCTGTGTGCACTTCCAGACGAGATAGGCCGCCCACGCGCTCCAGAGCACGTACAAGCCCATGATGATCTGCACGCCGGTGCCGCGCGTGCCGAAGTAGATCGCATACAGCCAAAAGAGATAACAGAACCAGGTCACGAACAACACTTCCATCGCAGTGATGCGCGCGAACCTGCGATGGTTGTCGGGGGTCGGCATGCCTGGCGAAAAACGCAGGTTGCGGTGGAAAAAGCGCATGAAGTTGCACTTGGTCTGCAAATTGAAGATGCCGTACAACAGAAACAGCGCAAACATGATGGTCACGGTGGCCTGAAGCATGTTGGCCTGTGGCGCTGCGGCGTAGCCGTTTTCTTCGACGGGAAATGCCGGTACGTCATAGAGCACGCTGAAGAACTTGAAGGCGTACTCAAACCACCCGATCCAGATCAGCCAGCCGCCGATCAATCCCGACAGC